>DJPR01000046.1:11052-36580 GCA_002438605.1 Ruminococcus sp. UBA6407 | reverse complement strand
GCTGTAAAACGGCGTAGGTTCTATTCTTCTTTGACTATCGCTGCTTAACTTCATAATCCTTGCGGTTAATGTGTCAAGTTTTATTGACAATTTCATAGCAAGAAGAACAACATTGAATTTATCATAACGAGTGCAGACTTTTCTAAAACGTTTTAATCTCAGAAAATAGCGTTCAACCTCGTCATATTCCCAGAGAGATTTACGATTTTTCTTAGGAGTTACAACAAGGCTAAATCCATGCTTTGAGACTAAAGCACGAGTTTTTCATATTCTTGAATGATTTCTAATGGAATTTGATAATGTTCGATGATTTTTGGTTGTCATTTATTTTCTTCTTTTGCATCATAATAAAAAATGCAGATGCCCTTTTGAAACATCTGCATTATATTACATATATTTATAAATGTAAACCGCTTATAACAACACCGCACAAAGATTGTGTAACAGAAACACAGATATATTTTTCGACAAATTGCATATTTTTTAAAGCATAATGTTACATGGTAAGAAAATTATGTGTAATATGATAGGAAATTTGTATGGTACTACAGTTACAATCTGTTTAATCTTAAAGCATTTGTTACTACTGAAACAGAGGAAAGACTCATAGCTGCGGCTGCAATCATGGGATTAAGCAAAGGACCTCCGAATGCATAAAGAAGTCCTGCAGCAACAGGTATACCTAAGCTGTTATAGCAAAAAGCCCAGAACAAATTTTGCTTTATATTACGAAGGGTTGCTTTGCTTATTCTGATCGCTTCTGATACATCATTAAGGTCATTTTTTACCAGAACAATATCAGCACAATCAATTGCGATGTCAGTACCTGAACCGACTGCAATTCCAACATCAGCTGCGGTAAGTGCAGGAGCATCGTTTATTCCGTCACCGCACATAGCAGTAAATTCTCCTTTAGCTTTAAACTCTGAAACAATTTTTTCCTTTTCATTTGGAAGAACCTCTGCAATTACTTCCTTTATTCCTGCTTTAGATGCGATATATTCTGCCGCAGCTTTATTATCTCCCGTAAGCATTACTGTTTTTATTCCAAGCTTGTTAAGCTTTTGTACAGCAGTGCTGCTGCTTTCCTTAATTTCATCTGCAACAGCAATAAGTCCCAATACTTTTTCAGAATCAGATATACATATTACGGTTTTTCCTTGTGAAGTCAGTGTATCAAGTTTATCTTTAAATAAGTCGAATTGATTGCTTTCAGCTTTCTGAGGCTTTCCTGCATAATATAATTTGCTGTTTATTTCTCCGCTGACGCCGAAACCTGTTGTGGAACTGAAATTTTCAACGCTATGCAGCGTTATTTTATTTTTGTTTGCATAATCAACTATTGCATGAGCAATTGGATGTTCTGAAAATTTTTCTATTGAGGCGGCGATTGATATTAATTCATTTTCTTCTGAATGCAATGCAACAATATCTGTAACAACAGGTTTTCCCTCTGTTATCGTACCTGTTTTATCAAATATTACTGTAGTTATTCTGTTGGTATATTCAAGTGCTTCAGCATTTTTAAACAATATCATTTTTTCAGCTGCTCTGCCTGTTGCGGTAATTATTGCTGTTGGGGTAGCAAGTCCCAAAGCACATGGACAGGCAATAACAAGTACACTTATAAAAATTTTCAATGACAATTCAAAATCCTTTGAAGTGATATACCATATTAACGAGGAAATTACGGCAATTATAATAACCGCAGTTACAAAAACGCCTGCAACCTTATCAGCTATTTTTGCGATAGGAGCTTTGCTTCCCGAAGCCTCTTCAACCATTTTAATAATATGTGAAAGGGAAGTGTCGAAGCCTACCTTTTCAGCAGTATATGACGCAGTTCCGTTTAAATTAACAGTGCCTGCAAATATGCTGTCACCTTTTGTTTTTTCTACTGGCAGACTTTCACCTGTAAGCATAGATTCATCAGCTGTTGTGTGTCCTTCCAAAATTTTACCGTCACAGCAAAATCTTTCACCAGGTTTAATCAGAATTGTATCTCCGATTTTAATATCCTCAACAGAAACAGTTTTCTCACCGTCAGGTGTAATTAAAACGGCTGTTTTAGGAGAAAGCTTGTTCAGCTTTTTTACAGCTTCTCCCGTTTTATTTCTGGAGTTTGCCTCAAGATACTTTCCAAGCATAACAAGTGCAATTATTATTGCCGTACTTTCAAAATAGAGATGATGTACAGCATGCAAATTTCCTCGGATTATCTTAATAAATGAATATACACTGTATAAAAAAGCAGATGTTGTTCCTACAGCAACGAGGCTGTCCATATTTGGATGAAGCTTAAAAAGATTTGGAAATCCTTTTAAATAGAACCTTATACCTGCAATCATTACAGGAATTGCGAGGATAAGCTGAACTGTAGCATATAAAACCGGCTTGCTGTCATTTATCGGTGACGGTAAACCTATCATAGGTCCCATGGCTATATAAAAAAGAGGTATGGAGAAAGCAAGAGCAGTTATCATTCTTATTTTTGCACTTTTTCTTTCTTTTTCTTTTTTCTGAAATCGGATTTTTTTATATTCTTCTTCATCAAGCATTTTAAATCCGACTTTGCTTACAGCATTTGAAAGCTGTTCTTCTGAGACTTTTGTTTCATCAAACTCAATATATGCCTTTTCAGTTGCAAGATTGACATTTGCGGACACACCATCAAGTTTGTTTAAGGCTTTTTCGGCAGCAGCTGAACATGCAGCACAGTTCATTCCGCTGATTATTACTGTTATCTTTTTCATAATTATCTACAGCTGAAACCTGAATCTGCAACAGCTTTTTTTACAGAATCGGTAACTGATAAGTCATCAGCTTTAAGGACCAGTGTACCTTTTTTAGCGTCAGCTTTAGCTTTTGACACTCCGTTTACACTCATTGCTGCATCTTCAACTGTTTTTTCACAATGAGAACATGACATTCCGCTTACTTCAATTATTATTTTCTTTTGCATATTTTTTCACTCCTGTTTAAAATGAAGAATTTGATTATAGCAATGCAATAAAATAATGTGACATAAGATGGCAAAAGCAAACCGCATAGTACAAGGCGGACGACAAAAGCATACTGTCGTATGGCGATAAGGACAACGCAGTAATATGCGATTTGAATTGTCAGATTAGTTGCAGCATTTTGTTGTACTGCTATAGAATCAGGGCAACACTGTAAAAGCATATGACATACAAAGTCTTTGACGTGCTTTGTTTGGTTTTGCCTCAAGTATTTACAATATTATTATATCATTAAAAAACAGAATAATCAATTTTGTTGCATTGAATAAACAAAAAACCTGCGTCAAGGTATATTCCTGTTGACGCAGGTGCCTGGTGCATTATTTTATACGGGAAGTTCTTTAATCATACCTAGTATCTTCTTTTGAATACAAACTGCATCCTGTGCATTCAAGCCGTTTTTATTTCCATGAACATCACCAGCAGTTTTGCCTTTTTCACTGATTTTATATTTTTCTGAATTAATAAGAAAACATTTGAGCAAAACAGCGTCTGAAATATCAACACTCTTATCACAGTTTACATCACCATAAATTATATCCGCATCAGTTTCAGAAGCAGCTGTTGTTTCAGTTACAGCAGTTGAAGCAGAAGTTTGAGTGGTTGGAGATGTAGGAGTTACACTGCCTGAATAATATTCTGATACTGTAATACCGTTTTTGCCAAGAGGGATAGTATGGTCAAGACTTATAAATTTACCATTATCATCCTGCCAGAGAGCAGGTTTAACAAGTGCATATTTATCCTCGTCCCACTTGCCAAAGTTATCATAAACAAGACCGCCTGTATCTCCTGAATTTTCATTGAAGCACCAGAAAGTGTGGTGAATACGATGTTCAATCATGTAATCTCTCAGTAAAGTCAGCCATTTTGTATTTTTGCCGTCAGCATCATGTTCCTCATCGATAAATCCGCCCCATTCACCCATAAGCAGAGGTGAGATGTTTTCTTCACAAAGGTAAGCCCATGTATCGTACCAGTAATCATCAAGAAGAGTTTGAGTAGTAAAATCCTTGTCAAACCATTTTTGATTATAAACAAGAGGGCCATAGTCATGAGGAGAGTAGACAAGCTGGCTTTGATGTTCGCCAAGGTCAACAGGGTGTTCTCTTACTCCACGCAGGTTTCCGCCCCACCATGCACCATAGTAAAACTCAGTCATGGTTGTATATTCAATTGCAGGAGCAGTCCAGTCATAACCCTCCTTAGGATAAACCTCAACACCTTCTACCATTATAAGCAGATTAGGATTTGCTGAAAGTACGCTTGCCGCACCTCGTTCAGCAGCATATTTCCAGTTCTGAGGATCTTTGGTATCGTCCCACCTTGCCATATTATCAGGAACGTCAGCTTTGCCATGAGGTTCATTTTTCAAGTCTATGGCAATAATTGTATCATCGTCCTTGTAATAATCAGCAAACCAGTTTAATGCTTCAAGCCAGTCATCTGTGCTGAATTTATCAGTATACCAAAGGTTAACCTGATGTCCTGCGGAAGCAGTTTCGGCACAGTGAATATCAATCATAATTTTAATACCGTTTTCACGACACCATTTAACAGCATAGTTCCATATATCAAAGCTGTACATAATAGTACCGCCCTCAATGCCTTCAAGAGTCAGCTCAGGATTGCAGTATTGATTTACCTTTGGAGTAGCAGGGTCAGGATCACCATTTTTCCACTGCAGCAGTAATTCGGTTGAAACAGGAACTCGGAGAAGATTAAAACCATGGTCTGCTATCTGGTTAAGCATTTCGTGCATATTCTGAGACCATACGCCGTCAAAAACCTGACTTCCAACATTATAGCCGAACCAATTGCAGCCTGTCAGCCATACAGGATTTCCGTACATATCAACTATTTCAGCGTTATCGTTGACATGAAGCCAGTCATCGTGATACTCGTCCGGAGCAGCATTTGTCGGAGCAAAACTGCCAAATCCCATACATGTGATAACAGGAGCTGCTGCACAAGCAATAATTTTTTTCAGTTTAAGCATAATTAACTCCTTTTATATACATTATTTTATATATATTGTAAACCAATTTTTTGAAAAAGTCAACAAGAATATAAAAAAACAAAGCGAGTTTTATTGAAAAGGGTCAGCACCGGATTCTCTTGCGTATTCATAGAAATTTGCTTTGCCATTCGAGTCGCATATTCCGAGATAGACCTCATTCAGCTTTAATTTACATGCTTTAAGCTGCTTATCAAGCCATTCTTTGTCAAAGCCAAGAGCAGAAAGATTTGACTCTGCAATATAACCATCCACAATAACATTATATTGCACAAGTGATTGAGAGGAATTTATATTCATATCCTTTAATGTAACAGGACGTGCATTTTCGTTTGGAAGTACTGAAATTTTTCCGTTTGATTCAATTATTGCAGTATTGATATCACTTATATTATAGTATCCAAGAACCCTGCATTGAGTAAGAAATTCGTTTATATCTAAATTAGCTTTTTTAAAATTTTCTTTGTAAAGCTTATTATTGCTCATCAAAATAATTGATTTGCCCTCAAGAAAACGTCTTAACTTTAACGACTTTGATGAACAAACATTTATCAGATAGGTTACAATTGTATAGACTATAAGAGCGATAAGCGGCTGATAAAAGTCAGCTTCAGGAGTTATAGCAAGCTCTGCAGCAATTGAGCCTATAGTTATGCCATTGATATAGTCAAAGAGATTTAGCTGACTTACCTGTTTGTTTCCAATTATTTTTGTCATTATGAACAGAGCAATTACAGAACCTACTGATGTCAGAAGAACCTTTAGAATATTCATAAATCAACATCCTTTCTGGCTTATAGCAATAAAATATATGTTAAGGCAGACATACAGTCTGCCTTATTTTTATATTAACATAAGTTAAACAGTTTTATTATTTTGAATAAACTGAAGAAAAAAGGTCAGCTTCAATTCTTAGCAGTCTGTTATATTTTGCAGTACGGTCACTTCTGCAAGGTGCTCCGGTTTTTATTTGACCTGCATTTGTTCCGACGGCAATATCTGCAATAGCTGTTTCCTCTGTTTCACCCGATCTATGTGATATAATTGTATTATATCCGTTTTCCTTAGCAAGCTGAATTGCTTTCAGGGCTTCGCTTAAAGTTCCGATTTGATTGTATTTTATAAGAATTGCATTTGCAGATTTCGTTTCAAAGCCTTTTTCCAAATATCTTACGTTTGTTACAAATAAATCATCTCCGACAAGCTGTATTTTATCAGAAAGCTCAGATGTTATCTTAGTCCAGCCATTCCAGTCCTGTTCACCTAACGGATCTTCAAGTGAAATAATCGGATAATCAGATGTAAGCTTTTTCCAATAGTCAATAAGCTCATCTGAGGAATATATCTTATTTCTTTTTGGCAGATGATAACTTCCATCTTCATACCATTCACTTGACGCTGCATCAAGTGCAATTTTAATATGCTTATCCATGGAGTAACCTGCTTTTTCAACTGCTTCAATTATTATTTCAATTGCTTCATCATCTGATGCAAGGTCAGGTGCAAATCCACCTTCATCACCTACTGTTGTGTTCAATCCTTTGGATTTCAGGACTTTACCAAGGCTATGATATATCTCTGCCCCCATTCTCAAAGCCTCTTTGAAACAGCATGCACCAACAGGCATAATCATAAACTCCTGAATGTCAATATTATTTGATGCATGAGCTCCGCCGTTTAAAATGTTCATCATTGGAACAGGAAGTCTGTTTGCAAAAGCACCGCCTATGAATTTATAAAATGGCAGCTTATAATGCTTTGCGGCTGCTTTTGCAGAAGCGAGTGAAACAGCAAGAAGTGCATTTGCTCCAAGAGCAGATTTATTTTTTGTTCCGTCAAGGTCTGTCATTGTTTTATCAATTCTGAAAATATCGGAAGGATTAAGTCCTTTTAAAGCAGGAGCAATTGTTTTGTTTATATTTTCAACTGCTTTTAAAGTTCCGCTGCCATTATATCTTTCATCTCCGTCACGAAGTTCAACAGCCTCATATATTCCTGTTGATGCTCCTGATGGTACACTTGCTGCACCTATTGTTCCGTCAGAAAGCATTACCTCTGCTCTGACAGTAGGCTTTCCTCTTGAGTCTAAAATTTCAAATCCGCAGATTTTATCAATATTTAATCCTGACATATTATTCTCCTAAACTTATTATATTTGACGCAGTGAACGGAGCTTCATCAGCTCTTATGAAATATCCCTGATTTTTACCGCATACGGGACAGGATAGTGGAGCTTCGCTTCCTTCATGAATATGTCCGCAGTTCAGACAAAGCCATTTTTCACTTTTATCCGATTTGAATAAGCGGTCACTTTTCATAAGACTTTCATAATAACTAAAACGTTCTCCATGCTTCTTTTCAATTTCTGCAATAAGATTAAATTTTGAAGCAGC
The DNA here is from genome assembly GCA_002438605.1 of Ruminococcus sp. UBA6407. Lineage (GTDB taxonomy): Bacteria > Bacillota > Clostridia > Oscillospirales > Ruminococcaceae > Ruminococcus > Ruminococcus primiciens. The sequence goes on along the minus strand of DJPR01000046.1, from coordinate 29,150 downwards.
TTTTGTGAATCCTTCTTCCACAGCAGTTTTGGCAAATGACGGATATATTATTTCATGCTCCTCAGACTCATTATGAACAGAACTGGAAAGAAGTTTTTGAATATCATCATAAACATCTGCCGGATAACCGCCGTTGATTTCAACTGTATTTCCTGCTGATTCTTTTAATAAATCAAAGAAAATTTCAGCATGAGCTTTTTCTTCATCAGCAGTAAATTTAAAAATCTCGCTTATAGCATATAAATTTTTTTGCAGAGCTGTTTGCTGTGCAAATGTATATCTGTTTCTTGCCTGACTTTCTCCTGCAAACGCTCTCATAAGATTAATTCTGGTTTGACTTGATGAAAAGTTTACCTGCATACTATATTCCTCCTCATAAACAGTGTAAGGATATTATATGTTATAAAAAAACACTTATACAATCTGATGCCGTAAATTTTACAATAATGTATAGATAATACCGTAAACAAGTTAAGGACATCAATCGTTTGACTGATGTCCTGTAAAACGTGAATATTATTTTTGTGATAGCACTAAACAAAGTTTTTTGACGTGCTTTAGTATAAACATGATAAATCATTTTATTCTGCTGATTATACACATGCAAATCATTCAGCAAAAAGAGATAAAACAGCAGGAAATATGATTAATGAAAGAAGAATAAGTCCTAAAATTGATAAAACTAAACCGCATATGGTAATTTTAATACTGTGCTTATCAAAAATACACTTAATATTTTTAAAACTGAACAAGTAAACATTGCATACTGTATTGGGATTATATATTTTACTCTGCATAACCTTTTCAGCAGGAAATAAGTTTTTGATATTATCATTTTCAATTAAATAGCAAGCATTTTTATAGTTGTTTTTTTCTTTGAATCCATTAAAAACTGCCGGTACTTTTTTAGAAAAAATAAGCATAATCATAGAAATAATAAAAAATAATGAAATTCCAATCAGGAGCAGTTCAATTGCTCCAAGCAGCAATAAAATAATAAAGAAATAATTAACTCCCAATACTAACAGCAATACAACTATAATTGCTGCAAAAACCAAAAGCTCCATGCTGAATTTCTCCTTTACAGTAATATTTCCTTTTCCATTTCAACAGAATAGAGGTAAACCTCTTTAACAGGCATTGAAGTAATAATTTCAAGAGCCTGTTTATACAGGTTCATTTGCAGACTGTACTTTTCCTTTAGTTTTTGAGCATTATTTCCTCTGTCGGACTTGTAATCGACGAGTACAAGCATATCATCTTCCTGAAAAACCAAGTCCATAATGCCCTTAATCATGCCATGAGAATTTTTAAATTTTTGATTGATTTCATTGTTAAAATCAAGTTCATCAAGTGCGATCATAAATTTCATTTCACGATTAACCTTATCTGCTGATTTAATTCTTTTGTAAAGACTGCTTTGAAAAAAAGCAATTATTTTCTTTCGTGGTATAACTGCTCCCTCACTCTCTGAAATGTAGCCTTTGTCTATCATATTCCAGATTTCATTTTCAATATCAGAAATTGCATTTTCAAAGTCACAATATTGCAGAAAAGTGTGTATTGCAGTTCCTCGTTCTGTACCGGTTAAAGAAGTGTTTTCTGTTTTGAAGTCCGGACGTTTTAATGTGCAGTTCAGAAAGTCACCTATATTGCTTACCTTTTTTGCAATCTGAGTTACACTCAGCTTTGCAGGAGTAGTGGAAAGCTCCGTATCATAATTCATATCCCATATTGACTTTATTTCCTTAATGATTTCAGTATCAGGATAGTATTTTTGTTTTTCCTGATTATGCTGCTGTAAAATTAACTGCGGACAATAAAAATCTATACCGAACAGCTCCTGTTCAGACTGAACATCAGGACAGGACATAAACTCATAATCAAGCTGTTCACATATCTTTTTGAATTTTCTATGAGATATAAGGCAAAGCCAGAGCCAATCACTTATTGAGCTTGCTTTTTCAGCAGTTTTTCTGATATTATTTTTATCTGCAATCAGCTGACAGCATAGTGCATCAACACGTTTAAGCTGTTTTTCATCTGCTTTAAGAAGTAAAAAAAGTTTTTGCTTTGCTCTTGTAAGTGCAACATAAAACAAACGCATTTCTTCACTGCAAATATCAGCCTTATTTTTTTCAAGTATTTGGGTGTAGGGGATAGTTCTGTAACGTCTTACGGTTTCAGGATTATTGACAACAAATCCGACTCTGTTATCTGTACTCATAAGAACCTGCGGATAGTCGTTTCTGAATGCAGTTTCTGTTTCTACTAAGAAAATAAACGGATATTCAAGTCCTTTTGATTTATGCATTGTTTTTACTGAAACATAATTATCTGATGATGCACTGATTTTTCCCTGTGAAAAATCATCTCCCATAGCAATAATTCGGTCTATGTAGCGGATAAAGCCTGATACGCCGCCTGAATTATTATATCCTGTTTCGTAATTATGAGCGTAATTTATAAGAAATCTAAGATTTGCACGTTTTTTCTCACCGTCAGTATAAAGCTGCATAACGGTTATAAAATCAGTCATGTCATATATGTTTTTAATGAGTTCTTCTGCCGAAAGCGTTACTGCCTGTAATCTGAAATGATAAAGTGAGTTTAAAAAGTGAGTACACTTCTCTCTAAGAGCATTGTTGACCTCATATTCACCGCTTACGATTTTTTCTATAATAAGATATATGTATGATTCCTTATCCGCAATTCGTATCTCAGCAAGGTCTTGGGCTGTAAACATATACATAGGTGACATCATTACAGCAGTAATTGAAATATCAAGCAGGGGATTATCAATAATTCTTAAAAGGTCGAGAAGAACCATTACCTCTCTGGATTTCAGATAGCCTTTTTCTTCCTCACCTCTTGCGTTGATTCCAAGCTTTTGCAGTTCTTTGATATAGTTGCTTGTGTATTTATTCTTTCTCACCAATATACAAAAGTCTTTTGCCTCGCATGGACGTGTTTTATGTTCATCAACTCTGACAAGTACCTTGTTTTCTATCATTTCAAATATTTTTTTTGCAGTAATACAGGCTTCCGAATTATCAGGCTTTTCAGCATCAGCTTCTTCATCAGTTTCATTTATCAGCATGATTTCAGTTTTATTATCTTCATTATCAGTGTCGTTCTTGTAGTTTAGTGAACCAAAATAAAGCATTTCACTTTCATCATATACAATATCTCCGCAATTCTTTGACATTATATTGCAGAAAATATAATTAACAAAGTCAATAACGTGCCTTGAACTTCTGAAATTCTTGTTAAGCTTGATAAATGTATTCGTATTATGAGTTCCATATGAAAACTCGGAAGATGAATTAAGCGTATATATAAAGTTCTGCGGATTTGCAAGTCTGAACTTATAAATTGACTGTTTCACGTCACCAACAAGAAAAGCATTGTCACCATAACACGGAACACCGTTTTTATCGGTCTTGTAATTTTTAGAAATGAGTTTAAAAATCAAGTCCTGTTTGTCGTTCGAGTCCTGATACTCGTCAATCATTATTATATCGTAGTAATCAGAAATACTCTCAGCAGTCTGAGATTGAACAATATGTCCGTTTTGGTCTGTATCGGCAAGCAGTTCAAGAGCAAGACGTTCACCGTCATTAAAGTTGATTGCATTTTTTTCAGTTTTTTTATTCCAGAGTATTTTGTGATAATCTTCAATCATTTCTTTAAAAAGGGAAAAAGTGTCCCTGACCTCATTAACATCTGTTTCAATATCCTGAACCTGTGAAAAGCACTTTTTTACAAGTGCAGTTAATTCACTTCTGTTGGATTTGTAAATATTACGGAGATTTTCGTCATGCTGTATATCCTTTTTGACGGTTACAATTCTGTCAAAGGAAATACATTCAGCAATTTTGTTTTTAATACTTTCAGGACTGCTGCCATTCAGAACGTCTGATACATGCTTGGTTAAAATGAGGTCATTTTCAGCCTGTTCCTCTGATTTCTGAAATGCCTTTGCACTCTGCGGAGTGTCATCGTAAAAAATTTCAGGTATTAATTCAATATTTTCTTCTGCAAGTTTAATAGCAGATTTCAAGCGTTCACTATTTTCTTCTTTAAGCCTTTTATAGTAAATTGTATCTTCCAAAGGCTTATTAAGCTCGTCAAGAGTTTTTTCAAGCCATAAATCAGGCATTGCAAGAGAAGATAGGAACTTGTCTGCTTCACAAATAAGAGTAATCAGGTTGCTGTCATTTTTTATACAGAACTTATCGTAAAGGAACTCAATATCACTTTTTCTGTTTCTGCACCATAAGTCAAGGGTTTCTTCCAGTGCTTCATTTGTAATGAGCTTGTCTATCGACTCGTCAAGAACGGAGAAGTCAGAGGTTATACCCTGATTGGATATGTTATCTCTCAGTAAATCAAAGCAGAATGAATTTATAGTAGATATTTTTGCATTCTGCAAAAGTGTATATTGTTTAAGCAGATATAAATTTTCGGGTTCTTCATTTATTTTTCCGAGAAGTTTCAAATTAAGTCTTTGACGCAGCTCTGATGCAGCGTCATTTGTAAATGTGGCAATAATCATTCTGTCAGCTCTTACAGGATTTTCCTTATCTGTAAGCATACTTACAAGACGTTCTACCAGTACAGCAGTTTTGCCGCTTCCTGCCGCCGCAGAAACGATTACAGAACAGTTTCTTGCGTTTATAGCCATTTCCTGCTGTGAAGTCCAAGCCATTATTCTTTCTCCTTTTCTTCCTCTAATATCTGATGTATTTCGTTCATATCGTTTTCAGTACCGTTTCTTGATGTGTTTTTATTGTTTATACCGCAGATACCGCTGTAATCACAAAAAGCACAAGCATCAAATGATGAAGTAACAAGCGGATTTGCTTCAAAGTTTCCACTGTAAATCAATTCTGCTGTTTCTGTGAGCTTTTTGTATGAAAAGTCACGAAGTCTGCTGAATGAATCTTCTGAAATACAGGCAGAATTTTTGTCGGTTTTTTTACTTTTGCTTACTTTAACAGGAATATATTTTCCGCTTATTCCATTTTCCATAGCATTCAGAACACTATCATCATTTATTAGAAGTCCGCTTGTTTTAAGACTGGAATTAATATGTGTACTGTTTTCCGTTTCATTTCTTGTATCATCAGCAACAGGAGCATTGATTGTAACAGGGGAGTACATAACACCTGCTGGGCTGTACCCTGAAAAGATATTGTTATTTTCTGTAAGTGTGAAAAGGTAAAGAAGCATCTGCATATTTATTCCGTTATTAAGACTTATCGGGTCAAGATACTTCTTGCTGCTTTTGTAGTCTACAATCCGTATGTATTTTTTATCATTTATGGTACATGTATCTATACGGTCAACAATTCCGCCAAATTCAAGTGATTTTCCGTTTGCAAAATTCAAAGCAAGCGGTTTTGAAGTCCTCAGATTATATTCAAACTGAACAGGTGTGAAATCAGAAATCATTAACTCCTGCTGCAAGTGAGCTGCAACTTTAGTTATCTGATTTGTAAATTTTTCAAAATTCATTTCAAATCTTGGAGTTGCATCAAAGTCACCGCTCATATTCTTTTTTCTATAATTGCAGGCACATTCTGAAACCATATGCCTTATTTCTTCAATGCTCATAGAAACAAATTTGTTTTTATTGTTCTCTGCAAGCAGATGATTAAAGCAGCTGTGAATGATATTTCCTGTATAAACAGGGTTAAGCTCCACTCGTTCTCTTTGTACAATTTTAAGACATTCAGAACAGAAATATTTAAAATGACAGCCGTTGTAACACTCAAATTTAGTAGGGGAGAGTCTTAACGGAACAAAGCTTTTAAGTCTTTCAAGCATTTCCTTATCATTTACGAAATGTTCACCGTTGAAATTATACTGAGAATAAACAAACTCGATTTTTGAACGGTATTCTTCATCATTTTCCAATAATGCCTTTACAGACATAACAGAGTTGCTATTATTTTTCTGTGACTGCATAAAATGATAAAATGCAGACTGCTTTGTTACAGCGTAAAAGTGCGGCTGTACTTCATTTTCCGTTATTCTTAGTTTACTGCCGTTTTCAAAAAGTCCTATTAAGGACTTTATTATTTGTGCAGGGTATTCGACCTGACCTGAAAGGTCGGAAAGGGGATAAGTGATGTACAATTTATCAGATGCAACTGAAAGCGACTTATATACAATAAGTCTTTCATCAGCAATCAGGCTTACGGCAGAACGTGAAATGTCAAGACCTATTTCAGAAAGCTTTAATTTTTCTTCTTCTGAAAGCAGTCCATGCATATTGATAGAGTTAGGAAAATCTCCCTCATTAGCACCTATAACAAATACAACCTTTGGAGAGTTCAGACGTGCGGTTTGTGCAGATGCAACAGTTACGCTGTCCAATGTCTGCGGCGGAACTGAAAATTGTATCTGTGCAAGCAGAGTTTTGAAAAGCAGACTGAACTCACTCATTGAAATGACTTTATCGCCAATGATACTGTTGAGACTGTCAAGAATATCCATAAGAAAACCCCATATCCTTTTTTGCTCGGAAGCAAGGTAATCCTTATTCTCCTGAATGAAGTCACCCATAATTGAAGCGATTTTTTTATCCGTACCCATTTTGATTATGTAATTGTAAATTTCACTGCAAACTGTTTTAACATTGCAGTCATTACATTTATTTTTAAGTTCTTCAAGCGGAGCAATAATTTTTTCTCTTATAATTTCGGCTTCCTTTGCCTCGTCAGTATCAGCAGAAAAAGGCTTATTCCATTTACTGCCGTTTATGCTCCACTTGTAGCAGTAGTTTTCAAGAAGTGATATTTCAGTCAGACTTATATCAAGCAGTTCACATTTAACAAGTCGGAATATCATATCCGAATTGTATGTTTTTGAAACAAGAATATCAATCAAAGATGATATAAATACCATTAGTGATGTATGTGATACGCTTTTTTCAAGACTTAGAAAATATGGTATTTCATAGCGTTTAAATGTGGATTCAAGCAGTCCTGCATACTCCTGAATTTTATTTGAAATAATGCATATATCACTGTATTTGAAATTATTATCATGTATAAGACGTTTTACTGCGGCACATACATATTCACATTCACTGTAGTAATCACTGCATTCAAAAATGCTGATATTGTCTGATGTGCATTTGCAGTCTGCTGTTTTATTTCTGAGTATGTTTTTATTTAAAAAAGACAAGTCCTCTGAATTATATCTGAATGAGCCGTCACATATTTCATTTGAATAGTCGGTGTGAAGCTCCCTGCAAATCGAGGTTAAGTGTTTATATGTTCTGTTGACTGTTTCAAAAAGAGTAAATTCACCTGCATTTACGTCCTCTGTACGCAAACATATGTATATATCATCAGCATCAGAAATCATAACTTTCAGAAGTTCATATTGGTCACCTGTAAAGCTTTCAAATTCGTCAATAAAAACGGTCTTATTTTTAAAATACTGATTATATGCAGCAATTTTAGCGGCTTCTGAAATATCGTTAAGATTATCCTTTAGTCCGTAAGATTTCAATAGTTTTTCATATTCCATATATATATCAGAAATATCATTTGCCTTTTTGCATAAACGTCCATTTAAAAGCATTGACTTTTCATTGAGCTTTAAAGGCGTTATATTAGCTTTTTTGAGGTCTGAAACAAGTTTAAGAATATCTGATATAAAGCCTTGCTTTTTTGAATGCTTTTTTAATTCTCTGAATCCGTCAGGAGCTTTGGATATATTAATTAACGCTTCCTGCATTATGATGATTTTTGAGAGATTATCTGCATATATACCGTTTCTGTTAATATCACCGTAAAGCTGAAAAAGCTGTCTTGCAAGACTTGTAAACGTCAGCGAAAAAAGCTGATTGAATTTAACAGCTCCGATATGATAATAAAGGTTTTTGTCAAATTCATAAGAGAATTGTTCAGGAACTATTATACACAACTCTTTCTTCTGCTCTGAAAGTTCGTTTATATATTCCATTAAACGTGTGGATTTTCCGCTTCCTGATATACCTGTAATAAATTTTATCATTGCTTTCCTTTCAAGATACTATAAAATAGGCGAATGGATTTCCATTCGCCCATGATTTAATTTATTTATGATATGTGTATGATATCATATTTTTATCAAAGTGTCAATAGATTTTTTATATTACGAGATTAGCTTCTAAGGTGATTCTACTTAAAACCATTCATTTTTTTCGATTTGATGATTGCCGGATAATTTTTATATCCATAATTTAAATCAACATCACCGGATATCCCATTGACCTTACCTGTACTTGAATATTGCCACATACCGTATTTTCCATTGAAATCAGGTTTTTTATTTGTAGTATAATGAGCTACCCAAATATCATATCTGTTCAGTGTGGATTCATATACCTTAGTATTAAGGAAATTAGCATAGCTGTAAAGGCAAACGTAATATCCCTTGCTTTCGAGTGTTGAACAAAATGCTTCAATAATTCCCGATACAGTCGCAGTGCTTAAATCCCTTTGACGATTTTCTTCGATATCAAAAACAACAGGATATTCAAATTTATAATTTTTAATGACCTGATAGCAGGCTTCTGCTTCACGATAAGCGTCTTCAACAGTAGTTGCATAGCTGTACCAATATGTACCGCAGGGTATCCCCTGTGCCTGAGCAGCCTTGATGTTATCTTTAAATTTAGGATCTTCCTGTGAAGTAAGGTTTCCATAGCCTGAACGTATCATTGCAAAATCTATGTTTGATTTTTTTACGCTTGTCCATGTAATATTGCCTTGCCATTGAGAAACGTCAATACCTCGTGATATTTTTGTGGTTGTAGTGGTGGTTGTCGTAGTAGTTATTGTTGTAGTAGTGGTAGTAGTGTTTATATGCATTTGGTATTCATCATAAACATCAAACACATTAAATACAGGTTCATCTTTTTTAATAGCAGTTGTAGAAGTCTTTACATCAGGAGTTTTTACAGCTGTAGTCGTAACGACCTTTGCGGTTGTTTTTTTTGCAGCAGTGGTGGTTACGGAAGCTTTTGCAGTTGAAGTAACAGGAGCAGTTGTTACAGAATTTGATGCTTCATTATTATTAAGCAGTGAATTTTCATAAAGTTCATTTAAATTAATCATTATTGTGTCGTTGTGTTCATTATTTGAAACGTCAGCAGCGTAGATGTTGTCGAAACATAAAAACGGTGAAGTGAAGCATGAGCTTACAGTTAATGCACATAGTGACATCACCGAAATTATTTTTTTAAATTTATTCATAAGCATTTTCCTTTCATTGAACCTTAGTAAATTATAACATAACAATAATTAAAAGACAACTGATTTTTTAAAATTTGTACATTTATGCCAAATTCTTAAAAATAATTTGTATATATAAAATATGTCAATTTGACTTTTAAAGTATAATGTGATATACTCGGAACAACGTTTTGCGAAAACAGTTTTTTAAGGAGCATAAAAAGTGAAAGAATATATCATTAATAAAAATGACAGCGGACAGAGAGTTGATAAATTTATTTCCAAAGCTTTGCCGAAACTGCCAAAGAGCATGATGTATAAATTGTTCAGAAAAAAGGATATAAAGCTTAATGGCAGGAGATGTGAAGGCTCTGATATTCTTTCGGAAAATGACAAGCTCACCTTATATATTAAAGACGATTTTTGCAGTTCTGATGAACGTTTAAATATAAAAAATATAGATAACAGTTCGGATATAAATATTGTGTATGAGGACGAAAATATACTTGTTGTTGATAAGCCTGTCGGACTTGTTGTTCATACTGACAACGAAAAAAGTGAAGATACATTAATAAACAGAATTTTAATATATCTTATCAGAACAAAGCAGTTTGATCCTCAGAGTGAAAATTCATTTATTCCTGCATTATGCAACCGTCTTGATAAAAATACTTCAGGACTCGTAATTGCTGCCAAAAATTCTGCTTCACTTAGAGAAATAAATACCGGAATAAAAGAAAGAAATTGTATTTCAAAAAAATATATATGTGTTACTTCAAAACGTCCGCCGAAAGAAAGTGACATTCTTACAGCATTTCATAAGAAAGACAGCAAAGAAAATAAGGTTTTAATTTCTGATAAATTCATAGAAGGATATAAAAAAATAATAACCGAATACAAAGTTTTAAATGAGAAAAATGAACTTTCATTAACAGAAGTTCACCTTATTACAGGAAGAACACATCAGATAAGAGCTCACCTTGCACATATTAATGCTCCTTTGCTGGGCGATAATAAATATGGAAATCCTCATGTTAATAAAAAGTATAATTGCGGATATCAGGCATTATGTGCATATAAACTGGAGTTTAATTTTAATAAGAACTCATTTCTGTATTATCTCAATGATATTAAGATTTGTTGTGAAATTCCCGAATATATGAAAAAATATTTTAAATAATATTTGATTTCATGAATTTTTTATATTTTAATGGATAAATTATAATTATGCTAATAATGAATGAATGGAGATTAAAATATGAAAAGTTTCAATTATACAATAAAAGATGCACAAGGTATTCATGCACGTCCTGCCGGTGTATTGGTAAAAGAAGCAGGCAGCTTTAAGTCTGATATAACAATAGAAAAAGACGGGAAAAAAGCTGATGCAAAACGTATTTTTGCTGTAATGGGCTTAGGTGTTAAAAGCGGAGAAACAATTACTGTAAACATAGATGGTGAGGACGAAGATAAAGCAGCTTCAAGTTTGCAGGAATTTTTACAGAATAATCTATAGGATTTCAACATAAAACACTGTTTTTTCTGTACCTTATCATAAAATTATCACATAAAAGCTTATAATATTAAATATAAAAGAAATCAACCAGTTAAACAATATACAATAAAATAAAGCGTATGTTGTTTTCAGTAATATTTAATATTTCCGAAAGGGTGTTTTTATGTCAGTGTTTAGAAATGATAATAATATTGATGAGACCAAAAATGAATCTCAACCTATTGAAAATTCCTATAGCTATACTTATTCTGCGGATGAACATGATACAGACGGAGCTAAGCCGAAAAAGAAAAAAAGAGGATTTCTTAAAGCTGTTGCCTTTATTCTTTGCATGGCAATTGTAGGTACAGGCTCTGTAAAAGGATATCAGTATTTTGAAAAGCATGATTCTAAGCTCTCCATTATGGTCAATGATGATAAAAAATCTGACAAGGAGCAAAGCGAGTCATCTGATAAATCAGATGAAACAAAAGCTTCCGATGAAAGCAGCACAAATTCCGCTTCATCAAAAAAGGATTCTCAGCTTCCAAGTCTTATAGACCTTGCTTCACGTGATGATGCAAAGTCTGTTCCGGATATTGTTGAGGAGGCTATGCCGTCAGTTGTAGGTATTGCATCAACATTTGAGTATAAGTCAAATTCAAACTCAGCATTTTCATGGGGTTGGGGCAGTTCAAGCACACCTGAATCAAATGAAATCAAAGGTACAGGAACAGGTATCGTAATGACTGCTGACGGTTACATTATTACTAATGCTCACGTTATTTATGATGACAGTGAGTATCAGTGCGGTAAGGCTGTCGATGTTTCAGTTGTTTTTTCAGATAAATCTGAATTAGAGGCTAAGATAGTCGGTTATGATACAGAAAGTGATATAGCAGTTTTAAAGGTTGATGCTGATAACCTTACTCCTGCTACATTCGGCAACAGTGATGAGCTTGAAGTCGGTGAGCTTGTTATTGCAATCGGTAATCCTCTTGGATTTGATTTGTTTGGTTCTGTTACAAGCGGCATTGTATCAGCATTAAACAGAGAAATTTCAATTAACGAAAAGCAAATGAAGCTTATTCAGACAGACGCTGCAATCAATTCGGGCAACTCAGGTGGACCTTTGCTTAACAGCTGCGGTCAGGTTATAGGCATAAATTCAGCAAAAATGTCATCTAATTATTCATCATCAGCAAGTATTGAAGGACTCGGATTTGCAATTCCTATTTCAGAAGCAAAAAACATTATTGATGACCTTATAAGCTATGGCTATGTAACAGGAAAGCCTCAGATTGGTATAAGCTGTGTGGACGTTGATGAATTATACTCAAGATACTATAATATTCCGCAGGGAATATGGGTCAGAGAGGTTGAAGAGGGAAGTGCAGCCGAAAAAGCCGGTATTAAAGTCGGCGATGTAATTATTGGAATTGAGGGTGAGGCTGTTTCTTCAATTAAAGAAATGAATGAAATAAAGAATAAGTATAAAGCAGGCGATGAAATAACCCTGACAATCAGCCGTTCAAATGAAGATATTGAAATAAAACTGGTTCTTCAGGAAGTTACAGTTAATACTTGATATTTTTAAGCATAATTTCTCTCCTTAATAAAAGAGCAGGAAAGCTAAGTTTATTTAGTTTTTCTGCTCTTTTTATTATAAAAATTCATATTTGTTTTCTTTCCTTGACTAAAAATCATTATAGATGTATAATAAATAATGCAATACCGTACAAAGCCTTTTGACGTTCTTTGTTCAGTGTTATTTAAAGCGGTATTGCTTTTATGATTTGAACAATAATAAGTTAAGACAGTACTGTACAAATTTTTTTGATGTTCTTTGTTCGGTGCTGTCTGAAGAATGGAGTCTTTTTATGAGCCTTAATGATACACCGAGTGCGAACAGAATTCATATAGGTTTTTTCGGCAGAAGAAATGCAGGAAAATCAAGTCTTGTAAATGCCGTAACAAATCAGAATATTGCTATTGTATCAGATACCAAAGGAACAACGACCGATCCTGTATACAAGTCGCTGGAACTTCTTCCGCTTGGACCAGTAATGATTATTGATACTCCCGGATATGATGATATAGGTGAACTTGGAGAACTCAGAGTGAAAAAAACAAAACAAGTTCTGAATAAAACTGATATTGCAGTTCTTGTTGCTGATTCATCATGCGGTTTGACAGACTGTGACAAGGAGCTTATTGATTTGTTTAAATCAAAGGAAATTCCATACTGCATTGCATATAATAAGTCTGACTTATCGTCTGAAACTCATGAATTGAAAGAGAATGAGATATGTGTCAGTGCGTTGAATAATCAAAATATATACGAACTTAAAGAAATGATTGCTCACCTTTCTGTAACAGATACAATGACTCTTAAATTGGTGGGAGATTTGATTTCACCAAATGATATAGTTGTTCTTGTAGTTCCAATTGACTCTGCAGCACCTAAAGGCCGTCTTATTCTTCCTCAGCAGCAGGCGATAAGGGATATATTGGAGGCAGGTGCAATTGCTGTTGTTACAAGGGATACAGAATATAGCGAAACGCTGAAAAGACTTGATAACAAGCCGAAACTTGTTATAACTGATAGTCAGGCATTTAAGAAAATATCCTCGGAAACACCAAATAATATTCCTCTTACATCATTTTCAATTCTTATGGCAAGATTTAAAGGACTTTTAAATACAGCAGTAAATGGTGCAGTAATGCTTGATAAGCTTAATGATAATGATACTGTACTCATTTCAGAGGGGTGTTCACATCATCGTCAGTGTGATGATATAGGTACGGTAAAGCTGCCAAACTGGATTTTAAAATATACCGGGAAAAAGATTAATTTTGAATTCAGCTCAGGAACAGAGTTTCCTGAAAATTTAAGCAAATATTCTCTCATAATTCATTGCGGAGGCTGTATGCTGAATGAACGTGAGGTAAAATACAGAATGAAATGTGCAACAGCACAAAACATACCAATTACAAATTATGGCGTTGCTATTGCTTACATAAATGGTATTCTTAAAAGAAGTATAGAAGTTATACCTGATGTATCATTATAGCATTACTATAATTAAGACAGTTTTAACTGAAATCGGCATACAAATTTTACAATAAGAACTTGTTCTAAGCAGTAAGGAAATGTAGTAAAATAAAAGAGTAAAAATATATTATAATATTATAAATTTAATGAGGTGTAGCTATGATAGAAATAAAAGAATATCGAGGTCATATCCGCAACTGGAGAAACCTGTGCAGTGAACTGGAGATTCCTTCTGATTTAAGTCGTGAAGAACGTGAAAGAGAGATTATTCGCAGTGCATACATAAAGTGGGGATGTAAAATGTCAGAGCATATTTATGGTATGTTTGCATTTGCATTGTGGGACGAAACAGAGCAAAAGCTTTTCTGTATGAGAGATCAGTTTGGCACAAAGCCATTTTACTATTACATGGCTGATAACAATAATCTTCTTTATGGTACAACAATTAGAAAGATTGCAGAAAATCCTGATTTTGTTAAGAAACTGAATGTTGATATGCTCCAGATTTATATGAGTCTTACCTATGTTGCAGGTGAGGATACATTTTTCAGCGGATTAAAAAAGCTTATGCCGGGCTGTTATCTTACATGGCAGAACGGAAAACTTGATATTGTCCGCTATTGGAAACCTGAATTTAATCCTGAAAAAACTAATACACTTGAAGAATGGGCAGACGAAATTCATTCAACTCTTAAACATATAATGACTGAGGTAAAAGACGCCGATGAAACAGCAGAATCATTTTTGTCAGGCGGTGTTGACTCCTCTTATGTGCTTGCAATGTCCGATGCGAAAATGACGGATTCATGCGGATATGATGATGAGCGTTTTGATGAGTCTGTTCTTGCTAAGAAAACTGCTGACCTGCTTGGACGCAAAAATTCAAGATGTTTGATTACTCCCGAAGAATATTTTAATATTGTACCATATGTAATATATAATATGGAGCAGCCATTGGGTGATGCATCAGCAATAGTATTTGCAATAGCTTGTAAGGAAACAGCAAAGCATACTAAGCTATGTTATTCGGGAGAGGGTGCAGACGAGTTTTTTGGTGGATATAATATGTATCGTAATGCAGAACGTTATGGCGATAATCTCAAGGATTTTTATGTCGGCAACACCAATATAATGAAAGAAGACGAAAAAAAGCGTATTCTCAAAAGTTATAATCCAAATGTACTTCCGATTAATCTTGTAAAAAATATATATGATGAAACAGAGAAACTTGATCCTCTTACAAAAATGTCTGATGTGGATATTCAAATATGGCTTGAGGGCGATATATATCTTAATGTTGACAAAATGAGCAGTGCTGCAGGACTTGAAATCAGAATGCCGCTTACTGATCTTAGAATTTTTGATATAGCTTCAAGAATGCCGTCAGAGTATAAGGTTAACAGCGAACAGAATAAGGTTGCATTAAGGACAGCTGCTTCAAAGGTATTGCCAAGTGAGATTGCTTTTCGTAAAAAGCTTGGATTTATTGTGCCTATTCGCATTTGGCTTGCTGATGAAAGGTATAATCAGGACGTAAGAGATAAGTTCAGGAGTGAAATGGCTGCACAGTTTTTTAACATTGAAGAAATTAATGCAATCTTTAATGATTATATATCTGGCAATTCTGATAATTGGCGTAAAATATGGACTATTTATACTTTCCTTGTATGGTATGAGGAATACTTTATTAAAAGATAATTATTTAAGGCAGCACCGCAAAATTTTTTGCGGTGCTGATTTTTTGCATATAGGTTCTTAACAAAATCTTAACATCAAACAAGCATTCTTAACGCACTTTAACAGCCTTTTGAGATATAATTTACATGCAGAATATTAAGTCAACACCGCATAAAGCTCGTCTGACAGCTTTGCATACCATCTGTCGTACAATCTTTGTGTGGTATTACTCTTAATTCTTCTGCAAATCTTATTAACGAAAGGCAAAATTTATGACTTTTACGGAAATCGCATCTCTATTTGGCGGACTTGCCATGTTCCTTCTTGGAATGAAAATGATGAGCGACGGTCTTGAACAAGCGGCAGGAAATAAGATGAAGCTTATTCTTGAAAAGCTTACATCGAACAGATTTTTAGGTGTAGCAGTCGGAGCTGTTATTACTGCCATTATTCAATCGTCATCTGCAACAACTGTTATGGTTGTAGGATTTGTAAATTCGGGATTGATGACATTGCGGCAGGCAATATGGGTCATTATGGGCGCAAATATCGGTACTACTATAACAGGACAGCTTATTGCTCTTGATGTAGGAAAAGCAGCTCCAATCATGGCAATTGTGGGCATAGTATTTATTGTTTTTCTGAAATCAAAAAAACTTTATCATCTTGGCTACATCATAGGCGGACTAGGCATTTTATTTATGGGTATGTCCGAAATGAGTGACAGTATGAGTGGACTTAAAGATTCACAGACATTTACACATATAATCTCAACATTTTCAAATCCTCTTGTCGGAATACTTGCAGGTGCAATATTCACAGCAATTATTCAATCATCATCAGCATCAGTCGGAATTTTGCAGGCATTATCAAAGAGCGGCATAATATCACTTTCAAATTCAGTATACGTTCTGTTTGGTCAGAATATAGGAACATGTATAACAGCTGTACTTGCATCAATTGGCACAAACAGGAATGCAAGAAGAACAACGGTTATTCATTTGATGTTTAATATTATTGGCACTATTGTATTTGTTACTATATGTATGCTTTTACCTTTTACAGATTGGGTTGAATCATTAACTCCGGATAATTCATCAGCTCAGATTGCCAATGTTCATACAATTTTTAATATAACAACAACGCTTATTCTTTTGCCGTTTGGTTCATATATGGAGAAAATAGCGAAAATTATTCTTCCTGAAACAGCAAATGAAAATGAAGATACGATGAAACTGCACTTTATTTCTCCGGCATCCGTAGTAAGCCATTCTATTGGTTCGGCAAGCATTGCAATTTCACAAATACAAAGTGAAATACAGCGAATGTATGAAATTGCACTTTTCAATGTTGAGGCTTCCTTTGACAGTGTAATAAGTCCAAATAAAGATAAAATTGAGCAAATAAACAAGAATGAGGACTGCGTAGACTTTCTGAATGCTGAAATTTCAAAATACATATCCAGTATAAGCTCAATTGAAATGACCGAACAAGATGCGGCAGCATTAAACTCGTTTTTTCAGATAATAGGAAATATTGAACGTATAAGCGATCATGCCGTTAATATTATGGAATATTCGGAATTGCTTGAAAAAAAGAAGTACAAAATTAATCAGACTGAGTATTCTGAAATTGAAGAAATGAAAATGACGCTTATGAACAGTCTTGAACTTCTCAACTTTAATCAACTGCATATCTCAGCTGTTACATTTAATAAGATAAAAATGTCAGAAGAACATATAGATGCTTTAACAGAAAATTATCGTGGAAAACTTCTTGAAAAAATGCATTCAGGTACATGCAACGGTGATATAAATGTTATTTTTTCTGAAATGATAACTGATTTTGAGCGTATCGGTGATCATATTCTTAACCTTGCTGAATTTATGTCATACGATAGCAAACAGGTGAAAAAAAGCTGATATGTTTACAAAACAAGGCTCTCAGGATATTCTGAGAGCCTTAGTTTGTTGAAAAAGTCAAGCGCTTGCTTGGCTTTTTGCATAAAGAGATACAAAAACAATCTAATTATTAATCAATTTACTTTTCTTCATCTTTTTCATCAATAACAATTTCAGCCTCAACAACTTCTTCAGTCTTTTCAGCTTCATCCTGCTCTACAGATTCTTCAGGAGTTACTTCAACAGGTTCCTTTTCTTCTGTTTGAGGCTTAGGGAAGTTAAGCTGAGCACCGCATGAAGCACAAAACTTATCTGTATCGCTTACTGTGCCATTACAGCTTGGACATACAAACTTGTTGCTGAGCTGCTGGAGTTCAGTATTGAGTTCATTAAGCTTCATGTTATTACTTAAAATAGTTGTAATGCTTTCTGCATAAACTTCTTCCGGATTATCTGCATGCAACTCAAAATATTTTTTACCAATTTCAGCATATGCTCTGTTGATTTCACCTGTAACCTTGCTGATTTCTTTTTTTATTCTCATTTTATCTGCTGTTTTCTTTGATGTATCAGATACATTCTTAGCACCTTTTTCCACTGAATCTACTATAGTATCTGCAACATCTTTAACCTTATCAAAAAATCCCATAATATCTGCTCCTTTCAAATATATGTAGCCAAAACGTTTAGTTTAAGGCAACACTGCACAAAGCACGTCAAAAGACTTTGCACGT
>DJPR01000046.1:0-10915 GCA_002438605.1 Ruminococcus sp. UBA6407 | reverse complement strand
CTTTGTGCGGTGTTGCCTTAAGACAATTTCTCATGCCTTTATCGATATTATCTATTATATCGACACTAATTATTTTAGCACACAACAAATAATGTGTCAACGGATTTCACATATTATTCACTAAAAAGTTACCCTATTTTTAAAGAATTAACAGCACGTTTTGCTGCTTCTGAAAAATCACTTACTGTAGACGAATAAATGGTCATTATAATATCTCCCTTATTTACGCTTTCTCCTATCTCCCTTTCAATAACAATACCTGCTGACATGTCGATTTTTGAACCTTTTTTAGTTCTTCCTGCACCAAGGCAAAGTGATGTCATACCAATTTCTTCACTGTTCATTTCAATAATCGTGCCGCTTTTTTCTGATTTAACCTGATATGAATAAATCGGCTGAGGAAGTCTTTTAACATTTTCTGTAATTTTACAATCGCCGCCATGCAGTTCAATAGTTTTTCTCAGAACTTCAAGTGCTGCTCCGCTTGAAATTGCTTTCTCCGCCTTTATTATGCTTTGTTCAAATGGGCTGATACCGGCCATTTCAAGCATTTTAGCTGACAATTCCATACACAAATCGTACAAACGTCCTTTTCTGCTTCCGTTCAACACTTCTATTGCTTCTGCGACCTCCAAAGCATTACCTATATTTCTTCCAAGAGGCACGTTCATATCAGTTACCATTGTACAGCACTTTTTGCCTGCCATAGTTCCGATTTTTTTCATAATATCAGCAAGCTTTTCAGCTGATTCAATCGTTTTCATAAAAGCTCCTGAACCATATTTTACGTCAAGTAGGATACAGTCAGCATTCATAGCAAGCTTCTTGCTCATGATACTTGCACATATAAGAGGAATACTGTCAACTGTTGCAGTTGCATTTCTCAGCTCATATATTTTTTTATCAGCAGGACATATTTTTTTACTTTGTGATATAATTGAAAATCCCGTTTTATTGACAATGTCTATAAATTCTGAAAAATCAAGTTCTGTTCTGTATCCTTTTATGCTTTCAAGCTTATCAATCGTTCCGCCTGTATGCCCCAATCCTCTGCCGGACATTTTAGGAACATAAGCACCGCATGCTGCTGCAATAGGCCCTATTATCAGACTGGTTTTATCTCCAACACCGCCTGTACTGTGCTTGTCAACTGTTATACCGTTAATTCTGCTTAAATCAAGAATTTCACCGGAATCACGCATTGACATTGTAAGTGCCATGGTTTCTTCGTCATTTATTGAGTTTAGGCAAACTGACATAAGCCATGCTGACATTTGATAATCAGGAACATTTCCATTTGTATATTCATTTACAATCCATGAAATTTCATCTTTAGTCAGACTTATATGGCGTTTTGTTTTATTTATTATATCACAGAAATTCATTTTATACCTCCTGTTCTTTGTGCGGTATTGCCTTAACACAGTTTTATTGTATGTATTTTACCACATTTGCATTAACAAGTCAACATGAATTTATTATTTTTCTACAACAATTTTATAATTGCAGCCAGAACTACATAAGGTACACCAAGAATTATACTGCCTGCTATATTAAATTTATTTAATGGTGGAACTTCACCTATAAACAATCCGTATTTGTTCAGAAGTACCAATGCAGCAAATCC
Organism: Ruminococcus sp. UBA6407; assembly: GCA_002438605.1. Lineage (GTDB taxonomy): Bacteria > Bacillota > Clostridia > Oscillospirales > Ruminococcaceae > Ruminococcus > Ruminococcus primiciens. Next base: position 9,288 of record DJPR01000046.1, on the reverse strand, counting down.
AAAAATGCCGCTAAGCAAAAATGAAAACAGCTTTTTCCTGCATTTTAGAAAATAAATTCCGTTAACCACTATTATTATTCCGCATATTATTTTAAATATCTCGTCTGTATTCATTTTTTACCTCCTATAGCAAAATATAAGCCAATGCAAGAACAAGCTTCATATCTGCACCCTCATGAATAAGAAGGTATATTACTGCAAGAATTGTAATCCTATCGCTATCCAGACCTTCTTTAAAGAGCTTGCCAATGTTATCGGTAAGAACATCTTTTTTAGGAACATCATTTGTATGATTTATATTTACAGCGGCTTTATGCTCGTCTTTTGATAATGCAGATTTATCAGCAGCAGGTTCTTCGTTCTCTTTTTTTCCCTGTGAATAGTGAGAACTGTTAACAGCGGAACGCATATACATCTCTCTTGAACGTCTTATTGCGTCCTGACGCATTGAATTAATCTGCCATTTATTATATGCTGCCACCCTTTTTCACCTCTTTTGATAAAAACTTGTTCCGATTTTATATACATATTAGACAACGCCACACAAGCTTTGTGCGGTGTTGCCATTACAAAAAATCTTTAAGCATTCCGCTGTCTTTCAATACCTTCCATACAGCAAGCAGTTTCATTATTTTTATTGCTTTGTCTATTTTTTGCTGTCGTTCTTCTTTTAAATGAGGCTTTAGCGCAAGCAATAAGTCTGTATTTTTATCCTTTTGTGAAACTGCTCCCATTATGTCCTGCAATTTTGTAAGCATACTGAAATCGAAATTGTCAAATATTCCTCCGCTTTCGCTGCTTTTCTCTGAGCTTTCACCGGCTTCTTCTTTACTATCAGCATTTTCATTGCTTTCATCAGGTACAGAGGACATGAACATCTGAGCTAACTCTGAAATTTGCTTCATGCTTTCTTCGTCAGATAAAAGCTCTCCTATTTTCTCCATCAGATTATCCATGCCTCTGCCCTCACTCTTTAAAACTTATTCTCCGGAAAGCTTCTTATAAAGCGCTTTTGCCTGTGGTGTGCTCATAAGCTTTTCTACTATTTTCGGATTGTTTACAGCCTGCTGAAATTTTGCTGCATCATTTTTATTCATTCCGGAAATTGCACTGTCAAACTTGCCTTCTTCAAGCTCTTTTTTCAGCTTTTCGGGAGCAACTCCAAGCTTTTTGCTTACAACATTAAGAAGTCCCTCAATTCCTTTAGGATCAATGTTTTGTCTTTGCATAACAGCCTCCACTATAATGTATTTGCTTGACTTTTAAATATTATATGTTATAATTAAAACATATAGAACTTTAAGGAGATTTTACATGCGTATAATTGTTATTTCTGATACACATGGTGATTATCGTGCATTGGATAAAATAGTTTCTTCACATATTCATACTGCTGATCTTTTCATCCATTTGGGTGACGGAAGACGTGAAATAGACAGCATTTTAATTAAATATCCTGAAATTGAAAACAGATTTTTGTATGTTGCCGGAAACTGCGACTTTGCTTCATCAGGAAGTCTGTATATCTGTATGTGCGTTGACGGTCACAAGCTCATTGCAGTACATGGTCACAAACAAGGCGTAAAGTATTCTCTTGATTCTCTTAAAGCTGCTGCTTTGGAGAATAATTGTGATATTGCACTTTATGGTCATACTCACTGCCGATTTATGTCATATGATGATGGACTTTATATTATGAACCCGGGAAGTGCTTCATGTCCCAGAGATTTTAAAAGCCCTTCTTACGGACTGATAGACGCAAGTGAAAAAGGCGTTGTTATGAATATTGCCGAAGTCAATACTCTATAATAATACCATATATAATGCTGCCTATAATAGTATATTCAAATTCAAGGCTTTTGTGCATAAACTCTTACGACTAATGAAAGGAAACACCTATGTTTAATATTGATTATCTTAATTTGGATTCATGCAGAAATGCAATGTCAAAATGCAAAAAAACATACAATATATGTGCTTTTTTATTTTTTATACCTTTTATTGTTATGATTATTCTTGATTTATTTCTTATATTATCTCTGCCTTGTGTTACTCAATATTTTATTGATTTGATTTTTAAATGCATAATCTTTTTTTATGGATATTATAAAGGCTTTTCAGAAAAAAATTGTAGGTGCTGTTATATTGCTTTGGTTGTAATTGGTATCTCAACTGTAGTACAACAAGTATTTTCTTTTTACCCAGAAACAGTTACAAATTCAGCTAAAAGTGTTTTAATGACGTTTTCAAATATTTTTGCAATATATGATCTTATAAACAGTATAGCTATGGCTATTACTATTTTTATTGTTTCGCTAGTAAATAACGTATATCATAAATTAGAAGCCTGTGAAGGTTTCCCATACTTTAATGAACGCTTTGAAGAGGAGAAGAAAGAAGCCAAAAAAGACAAATATCAGGAGTATTGGGATGAACTGAAAAGTAAAAACAAAGGCTCTGAAATGGACGAAATATAAATATTCACACTAACGGCAATATAACATCAAAAAATCGTAAAGTTGACGAACGAAGCATATCTTTCATTATCTGAAAGCGGAGATTCATCAGTCGTTGGCTCAATGATTACTAAATTTGAGAGAAAAAAGCCTGAAATCGATTTGATTTCAGGCTTCAGTTTGTCGAAAAACCCCGATTCTGAAACGAGAATCGGGGTTCAAGTTAACAATGTGTAACGCATACTATACTTGTACACTTTTTTATTATATAATATCCAAACTGCTCGAAGGGCTTGTTCAGACAATGAGCAGAGAGGATATTGTGACCGATCCGTTTCGTTAAAAAAGTCAACGATAGCCCGAAAAATTCCCCCAAAGGCACCCAAAACGATTTTCGATTTTTCGCAAAAATCAACGATAGCTTGGGTAATCGTTGACTTTTGAGGTACATCTCCTCATTTTTGCCCTGTTTTGAGCCTACTATACGCCCATATCTTTCACTATACCGTTTCTGATTGCCTTAAAAATCAGCGTATTATCTGCGTTTGAGCATAAGAATGCACCTCAACTTCGATTGTATCAAAATTGGGGTGCGAATATGGCTAAAAACGCTTATTTTGATACAATGCACCCTCTGATTTAACAGTGGGTGCATTTTTAGTTAGGGTAAAAGCTATCGTTTCTGATTGAAAACTGGAGAGGGTGCAATTAGCAGTATTCATGACTACCCTGCTCCAATTTTAAGTTATTTTGCGTCAGCGGTTTCATTCAATATATTAACAGCATACTCAAGCACATCGTCCTTGGTATTTGTATTGCTGAAAAGTTCAATAACGCCCTCACGGTTATACTCCAGTTTATAGTCAAGGACAACTCTTGCTTTTCTGTCACTTTTTGCATCAGAGATCGGAACACTTTCTTCACTGAGTGTCAGGTTTACCGGATAAGAAAACTCAAATTCGCAGTCAGTCAGAAGGCAAGTGCCGCCAATACCCTGTGCGCAGCCCCAGGGATATGTGCTGCCAACGATCTTGGTATTATCTCCTCTTGAAAGCCAGTATGTAAGGCAGTCTCCTGCACTACAGGTTCTTGAATTTACAATAACGGTTATAGGCATATCGCTGAATTCCGCTTTTCCTATTTTGGCTGGCTTTGCCAGAGATACCATTTTCCCACTGTTTGTCAGGAATGATTTTTCTGATAAAAAATCAACGTCTACAAAAACTGATGCGATATTCTGTGCGACCATTCCCATTCCGCCACTATTATTACGAAGGTCTATAACAAGCCGATCCATGCCCTGTATTTTAAGTTCGTTCATTTTATTGATGATATCCTGGCGCATCGCTTCATATCCATCAAAAAGCTCCGCTTTGATATAGTCCATTCCATCATAGTAATAATACTCTCTTGTTACTCTGAAATAACCGCAGTTATCGTTAAGCATACAAGAATAAAAGTTTTCATTATGCTCTATGACGCTTCCTCTGATAACGGTATCTATAGCATTATGCAAACGACTTGAATAGTTGCCTTTTTTAGGAAGTTCAGCAGTACGCTCTTTTCCGTCATCGCCTATAAAAGTTACTTCAACACTATCTCCGCCCTTACCGGCAAGGAATATTGGCCTGAAAATGTCCTCATTTTCAATATATGAAAAGGTATAAAAGGTATCAATGCATCTGACCTGTGATGCTGCTTCATCTATCGGCTGACCGTCCCACTTTGTGATCACTGTGCCGTTTTTTATGCCATTTTCTGCCGCTGCACTTTTTTCGTCTACAAGAACAGCAAGCACTTCGCCGGCACTGTCACGAAACATTGAAAAACCATAGTCATTTCCGGCAAGTCTCTGTGACACCTCATATGATGTATCATAGTCTTTTATTACAACGTCCACATGACCGTCAAACAGTTCATACTTCAAATCATAAAGTGCTTCACTGAAAGCAACCTTATCACCTGTCTGCTGTGCCTGTCTTACCTTCGGAATAAGTTCACTGCGTATACTGTCAAAGTCTATATCCTTCCAGTAACGGTTAACATATGACTTTTCAAGGCGGTCTATGGTTTTTGAGAACGATGTTTCCCAGTCGTAGGCTGTGAAGTTTCCAAGATCGTATATCATGCTATTAAGTAGAACACTGCCAACTGTCATACCAACGCAGCCGATAGCCGCTGAATATGCAAATACGCTGTAAGCTGCCGGACTGCCTCTGAAATAAATGGCAAGTCCCCATAGAAGGGTGATTATTGAGATTGCGCCAAGTGCAGCATAGCGCTGAAATGACAGTGCCGGCTCTCCATGAACGTAGTTCAAACCATAGAAGATCAGGAAAACGATAAGCGGCAGTACACAAAGCAAAAGCCATAACTTTTTGTGACGTTCCTTCATAAAGTGGTACAGAAACGTCAGCAGAATAAGCGTTCCGAACTGAAAAGCGATCATGAATTTCAGACTGTTATCAAACTGTGTAAAAAGAGCAAATAGTCGTTTCAAAAAAATACACCTCTTATATAATGTTATTATATATTGCCCGTGACTCAGCGTACTATTTCAGGGATCGACCGAACATTCTCTGTACAGCAGTATCTCAGATGTGCTTGCTGATACACTCATTTATTCTGTCACAGTAAGAATGTATGAAAAAGTGACCACCTTCAAAGAACTCATATTCGGGAACATCAGCGCAGTAATTATTATATGAGTGAACGTTCTCCTCCTCAGCAGAATACATCACGCACACATCAACATCTATCTCAGATCTATTTGTATTCTCTATACACTCATCTGCGTGCTGGAGAAGAATGAAGTCGTTGCGGATTATTGGAAGAAAAGCTTTGAAATTCTCCTCATCTTCCTCGTCTTCAAGCTTAGTTCCGCCAAGACTGAGGGTATACTCTTTCAGCTTTTCATTGCTAATGTGTGCATAGTCTTCCTTGTCATTCTGTGATTCCATAGACATAGCACAAAAGAAGATATTCTTCAGACGACGGAACATTGTATGCTCCTTGTACTTGCTGTAAAGCAGGTATACAAGTTTTGAACCCATGCTGTATCCGAGGAGTGCAAAGGGTGATCCATCATCTTTTTTCTGTATCTGTCTGAACATATCATCAACGATATATTCAATTGAATCTGAAAGTTCCTCGCCCATTCTTAAGCCGTGTCCAGGATACTCCATAGGAACTATCCTGTATTTGTCCGATGCTTTTTTTCTCAGTTCGGAATAAATAAACGAAGATCCTCCTGCATAAGGAAAGCAATATATATTCATTTTAACCTCTTTTCGCATTTTTTGCAATAGTTTTTTGTAAATCAGTACAGTTTGATTGTTAATAATATATTCCCCAAGCATATTGTGGAGGAATATATTCTCATTTTTATTCTGAAGATCACTCTCTGTTTTTCAGCACCTCTGACATATGTATCTTATTTATAACAGAATTGAGTATGAACGTTATGATAAAATACATCGCAATTACAACACCAGTGATAATAATATAAAGGAATATCGGATAATGTGTATCATAGCCTGCTTCGATATTCTGATTTGATACAGCAAACCAAACCTTATCAACAAACAGCTTTGATATCGGCATACCAACAAAGAGTGATGCCAGTATGAGGTAGAAATTTCCGTTTATATAGAGTTTTCTGATTTCTTTCCTGTTAAAGCCGAACACCTTCATGAGCGATATATTCATCTTTGCTCTATCTATCATCAGCTTTATCATAAGGAACGTTATTATAAAGAATACTATAGCCGCAACAGCAATGAATATATATACTGATATCATCATTCCCGAAACATCATCTTCAGCGGCCTTGATTATCGAATTTTTTGTATAGTCGGCAAAAAGGCGTTCTTTTTCAATACTGATCTTCTCTGTTGAAACGAGTGCATTGTAATAGTCATCGCTTCTGCCGAACACACGACGCATATCCTCTATATCCATGAATACATATAATCCTACAGCATAATCAACTGTACCAGCAACCTCAAAGGTGTAGTATCTGTGTCTGTCTGATGAGTAGAGGGTAAAAATATCACCATTCTTCATATTGTATTTTCTTGCTGTTCCTGTACCGATAGAAACGGTATTCCTCCTGTTGCCGGCAACGCTGAATCCGAAGCACTCTGAATCAGGCTGTATACCCATTACGGAGACACTACAGTTTCCTATTTTCCCTTTCATATCAAGAGACTCAATGTATACGTCCTCACAATTTTCAGGAATATCAGATGATGCATACTTCATTATACAAAGTTCTTCAAACTGAATATCATTCTTTGCACCTTCAATGAAAGGGTCAATTGATACTGCATAGTTCAGTGCAAGCATAAGGAACATAAGCGGAAGAAACATTCCAAAAAATACTATAACGCTCGTTCCTGATTCATTAAAAAACTGCTTTATTCTGAATGAAGTAATAAACGGCAGAGAATCAAGATTTCTTGCCTTGATCTTACGTATTTTTTTTTTCGTGTCTAAGCATACTCAGTGGACTGTTGGACAACTTTTTGTTTACGATTATTACTGTCACAACTGCCGATATGAGTACAGGTGCAAGCACACCCATTGCAACGATCCTGTAATCAATATGGCTTACAAATTTAGGCAGAGAGTAGAAACTTTCTGTTGATTCACTCAGCAAACCTACGCCAAGAGGAGACAGACCAATGGCAGTTCCTATAGTTCCGCCAGTAAGAGATATGATAACAGGTATAATAAGGTAGTGCCTGATTAGACTCCATTTCTTTACGCCCATTGAGTACATAGCACCAATTACCGAAGATTCATTGTCTATTTCATGGCTTATAAATACTGTGAATATAAATGCTATTATCATAAATACGATTATACCGCAAGTCTCGGCGGTACTCATATTTCTGTCCGCAGTATTCTGTACACCGGTATGGAATGAAAGCGGTTCAAATGTCTCAATAATATCAATATCAATATCAAAGAATTCGTCAAGTTCGTCGATATTATCATTGAAATCCCCTATCGCATCGCTGAATTCATTTACACCATCTTTCAGTTCGGCTGTATGTTCAGCAAATTCCAATGCAGCATCACGAAGCTCAGAGGCATTATCTATAAGGCCAGGCATGGAGTCATGAAGTTCATCTATACCGTCATTAAGTTCACTGACACCAGCGGTATAATCCACAACGCCGTTGTAGAATGTCCTGTAATCGTCAAGCGAACTGATAAGATCATTTACAGACTGTGATGCTGTATCAGAGACTTGATCGCTGATATTGTTTCTTATATCGCTGACTACTGATTCATAGTTATCTCGTGTAAGCGTTACACTTGTACCATATGCTGATATTCTGGAGGATATATCTTCCAGAAGCATATCAAATATAAGTTCAGAACCTTCACGCAACTGGCTGATTCCGGCATCTATAGTACCAAGAGCGCCAGAAAGTTCAGATATTCCCTCGTCTGCATCAGCTATTCCACTGTTTATCATATCATAGCTGCTTTTAAGTGAATCCAGTGCTCCGCCGAATTCTGGTGCTTGTGCATACTGTCCCAAACCATAAACGAACTGCTGTGATGCACCTTTTATCTGTTCAGATGCAGCCCTCAAATCAGCCGCACCTGAAGAAGCTTCACCTACTGCTGAGGTGTACGTTCTGACACCGCTGCAATACTCGTCTACCTGACGCAATGAGGAAAGAAGTGTATCAATATTCTGTGCGTATTCATTCCCTGAATCAGCAAAGCTAACGGACGAAAGCACACTTGCATAATTATCATGGGTAAGATCTCTGTTGATGCCATACTGTGCCAGTGAACTTTCCGCATTGTTCAGGAACAGATCAAATATATCACCTGCTCCATTGTTCAGGTCAGCAGAATTACTGCAAAGTTCCTCTGCACCGTCTGCAAGGTCATTTATACCGCCTACAAGGTCATTATTGACAGCATCATAAAATTCCCCTGCTGCATCACACATTTCCCTTGCACTGCTGTCAAACTCTTCAGATGTATCTTTAAGATCATCACAGGCATCATTCATATCATTCATAGCATTCTCAATATCTATCTTGCTTTGAAGAATATCATTGAGCATCTCTGTGAAAAAGCGGTTCTTTATTCTTGTCTCGTCGAACTCAATATCCCTGAGATACTCCTCAAGAACAGAATCTTCAGTGTCTTCGCTTAGTTTCTTGTATGCATATCTGTATATCTCCGAACCGATCATTTCACCGGTATTTCTCAGGCGCTCATAGCCTCCTGCTGTAACAAAGCAATTTCCGAACATTTTATGATCAGTAGTTTCGCCGTCAATATCGAAAACGTACTCCGCATCAGGAGAACCGCCTATACCACTTATAGTAAATTCCAGACCGGCAATATTTATCTTATCTCCAACATGAAGATCATTGTATTCACAGAAATGCTTTTCTATTACTGCCTCTGAATCAGTATGAGCTGGCTCACCGCTGTCGCAGAATACAAGATCGACCTTTTCTCTCAGCCGGAATACTCTGAGCTTTGCTTCTTCAAGGGCGGGATAGTCAAGGTAGTATTCCTTTTCTATATCAAATCCCAGTTCGCTTGCATTTATAAGTTCATCATCATTAAGTTCGGCAAGTGCTGTAAATCGCCCGCTTCTTGCTCTATTATCGCTGAAACTCTTTGCATGATTATATCCTGCTGTGATTGCATCGCCCATATAAGCAGTAACAAGATACACACACAGGATAACCATAAACAGTATAGCGATCCACCTTACAACATTAGCACGCAGATTTCTTGCAACACGTTTATTCAATACCCACATTTTAGAACCTGTCTGCACAAGCTA
>DJPR01000022.1:22170-24632 GCA_002438605.1 Ruminococcus sp. UBA6407 | reverse complement strand
TTCGTTTCAAGATATATCTTGCCTATATATTCTCCTATTACCCCGATTGCCAGAAGCTGAAGTCCGCCTATAGCCCATACCGATACAGCAAGTGACGTCCAGCCAAGAACAGTCGCTCCCATAAAATGACGTACCAGAAAATATATCAGCATAATTATGCTTACCGCAAAAATTATTACACCCAAAGAAGTTATCATTCTTATCGGCTTAACCGAAAGCGATGTTATACCCTCCATAGCAAATGAAAGCATCTTTTTCAGCGGATACTTTGATTCTCCTGCAAACCTCTCGTGACGTTCATAATAGACCACATCTGTTTTATACCCTACCATAGGAACTATCCCACGCAAAAAGAGGTTTACCTCCTTGTACTGACTCAGTCCCTCCAACGCTCTGCGGCTCATCAAACGGTAATCAGCGTGATTATACACCGTTTCAACACCCATTGCCGACATGATTTTATAAAATCCCTCGGCTGTTGTCTTTTTGAAAAATGTATCTGTCTTTCTTGCACTTCGTACACCATACACTATATCACAGCCGTTTATGAACTTTTCAATCATTTCATCTATTGCATTTATATCGTCCTGCAAATCAGCGTCCAGAGAAATAACGGCATCACACTTATCACGCAAGGTCATCAGTCCGGCAAGAAGTGCATTTTGATGTCCCTTATTTCTTGAAAGCTTGATTCCCTGAAAAATTTTGTCACTGCTATGAAGCTCTGAGATTATCTGCCATGTATTATCCGCTGAACCGTCATTTATAAAGACTATTCTGCTTTTATCAGAGATTTTTCCGCTGTTTATAAGTGAGTTCATTTTCTCCCTGAGCTGTTTTGAGGTTTCAGGCAGAACCTCCTGTTCATTATAACATGGTATAGCCAAAAATACAGTGTACATTATATCAAGCAAGCTCCTTTTGCCTTAAAAATTCAAGACAGCACTACAAAAATTTCATATAATGCCGTAAATTACTTTTCAGCCAACACCGCACAAAGATTTTGCGGTATTGCATTTTACTTTATAACTCCCGGGCCGCCTGTCTGGATTGAAGCGTAGTGGCTGAGAATTACAGAAGCGTCAATTGCATCAATAACGCCGTCATCGTTTACGTCTGCGGCAGCCTTCTGACCGTCATTGAAATACGCACTGCTACCGCTTGTCTGCATATAAGCATAGTAGGTGAGAACCTCTGCTGCATCTATTGCATTGATAACCTTATCGCCTGTAACGTCACCCTTTTTATACTCAATCTGCTTTTCACTCAATAAAGCCTTAATACTGTCATTGCCCTCCTGAGGCAGAAGTGATGAAAGATTTGAATACAAATCATAAAGAATACCGCTGCTTACTCCGTCAGCCTTGCCGATTGCATTGATTACCTCTGCGGCTATAACTGCATGACCTGCCTGATTAGGGTGGAAGTCACGATTTTCGGCTGTAAAAAGGTTTGTATAGATATGTGAATAGCCATACTTATCCCTTGAAGTATCTGTTGACGTATTATCCTCGGAGAAAGCGTCATAAACGTCAGCAATTTTTATTCCGTCAATTTTGCCGATTGATGTTTCATTAAACTTTCTGATATTTTTTCTCATCATATTTCTGATAATAGTATACGCATTTTTATAATCACTTGAATATTTTGAGAGATATGCATTAAGTACAGTTTCGCTCATTATGCATGGGTTATAGAGTGTCTGGAAAACGATTTCAGCGTCAGGATTCAAGTCATGGAGCTTTTTGCTGATTTCAGGAACTGTTGTATTTGTTCCGCCTGTGCCGCTTACTTCGTTTTGAAGTGCAGTGTCCATATCTGCAACAAGAGCAGTGGCTTCGTTCATCATATTTCCGCTTGTCTGTATCTGATTAAGAATTGCCAGCAATGAGCCGTATGGATCTGAAATATTAAAGTTTTCAGGATATTTTTCCTTTACAACACCCATGGCAGCCTGAATCAAGTCATTTCCGCCGATTGAAACAACAATTGTATCAGCCTCAATAACAGCAGTCTGATAATCCTTTGTATCAATAAGCTCAATAAGCTTTTCTGACGTAATTCCGTTTACAGCCTTGTTTGTAACATTCCAGCCGTAGTAATCCCCGACTATTTCGCCATAATTATGTGCAACGTAAGCACCGACATTATAGCCAGTTGAGATACTGTCACCAAGAATAAGCAGATTTTCATTTTTGTCAGCAGCATTTGCGGAGAATACGGGGAAAATTGATACTGCACTCATACAAACTGCGGCAATGACTGAAATAATTTGTTTTTTCATTGTCTTATCCTCTCTCTGTGCCGTTGACACAGTTTCGCTTTTACGGCAAGCGACTGCCGAATTATATTAATTATATCTTTTATTGAATTAAATGTCAACAAGGAATAAAATAATTTTATGAGTAAAATTATTCCTGAGTGATTATAGAGCATAATTAGTTAATAATGGGTTTCCAAAG
>DJPR01000022.1:11951-22099 GCA_002438605.1 Ruminococcus sp. UBA6407 | reverse complement strand
AGGGTGTGGGACAGAGTCCCACTATTGCCTTTAAGCGCTCCGCAAAGGGTGAATTAAAAACAGTCGTGCAGACTGTTTTTAAGAGGGAACGCCCTGCAAGAGAGGGCGTTCCCTTGCTTTATTAGCTCTTGACAAACCGAAATAATTTTATAAATAAAACTATTCCTCTCCGTTTGCGATTTGTATTGCTTTATTCAGCCTGTCAATTGCATTTGTGTTCAGTTTTGAGGTTAATTTAAGTCTGTCAAGCTCTGCCTTGAATGACTGTAACTCCGATGCACAGCGTTTGAAACGCTCTACACTAATCTCCTGTTCATCTTCAAGGTGACATATACGCTTTTTCATATCGTTAATGTTTTCCATAACAAGCTTATTGTATTCATTCTGAGCTTCTCCAAAGCTCTCCAGACGTTTCGGAGTCTTAAAAACGCCCTTTCCGTCTTCACTATCCATGAATGTCATTGTTTTTTCTGCTGTCAGCTTTAAATCAGACATAATTATTCTCCTTTCCGAACAATACAAACCCTTATGGCAGTGTTTCACATTTCCTGTACTGCCTCAGATATTTCTCCAATAATTCAATGTATCTTCTATTGTCTTTTCAAGCGGTATTTCAGGCTCCCAGCCTGTATCCGCATGAATTCGGCTTATATCAGCCTCTATGACAGGCACATCAACAGGTCTGAGCCTTTTTTCGTCCACAGTTACCTTGATTTCAGCATTTGCCTTTTCAAGAATAAGTCTTAATATATCCTCTACTGCAATTGCCTTTCCGCTTCCTATATTGTAAATCTGCCCGCTTTTTCCCTTTTGAGACAGCATTTCATATGCCCTTACTACGTCACGAACGTCTGTAAAATCACGCTTTGCCGAGAGATTTCCTACCATTATTTCAGGTTTATGCAGTCCTTTTTCAATATCGGAAGCTTGCTTGCAGAAGTCTGCAACTACAAACTGCGGAAGCTGTGCAGGTCCTATGTGATTAAACGCCCTTACCATTACAATGTCCATGCCGTATGCCCTTGCATAAACTGAGCCTATCATTGACTGGCAGGCTTTTGTTGCCGCATAAATATTGCCCGGATTAAGCGGTTCTTCTTCATTTATCGGACAAGCATTCTTTCTTATATAACCGTATTCCTCGCCTGAACCTATAAGCAGTATTCTTGTTTTTTCAAGTCCTGATTCACGCAGAGCGTCAAGCACATTTAAAGTTCCCTTTATATTGACATCAACCGTAAGCTGCGGATTTTTCCACGATAACGCTACCGAGCTTTGTGCCGCAAGATGAAAAATGCAGTCAGGCTTAACGGTGCGTATGAGGTCAGTTACAGAGTCCTTTTCAAGTATGTTCAGAATGTGTGGAATACTTCCGTTTTCAGACGTTTTTTCATTTGGCAGGCACGTTACATGAACCTCATTACCCGATGAAATAAGTCTTTCGGAGAGATACCCTCCTACAAAACCTGCGCCGCCTATAATCAATGCTTTCATATAATGCTCCTTTCCTCTGATAATACGTTATATATTCTACCCAGAATATCGGAATTGCTGAAATATCTGCATACTCTGTTATAGCCCTCTTTCCCGAAACGCTCTCTTAATTCGGGATTTTCTGCAAGCTTGTTTATCGCATCTGCAAGCTCATCAGCATTATTCGGCTTGACCGTAATGCCGCTTTCGCCGTCCTTGCTCACATACGGTACTCCCGTTGGCAGAGATGTATTTATAACGGGCTTTGAATAAACCATTGCTTCAAGCTGGACTATTGCAAATGCCTCGCTGTTTGCAACAGACGGCAGTACAAATATATCACAGTCATTAAATGCTGATTTCAGCTCATTATCAGGTAAAAAGCCAAGAAAATGCACGCTTTTTTCCATTCCATGCTTTTTTGCATAGGCTTTAAGGTCATTTTCAAGCACTCCTGTTCCCGCAATAAAAAGTTCACAGTTTTTCACCTTTCTGAACGCTTTAAGAAGAACGTCAACGCCCTTATAGTAAACAAGTCTGCCAGTAAAAAAGACCTTTACTGCATTTTTATTGTTCAGCTTTTCTGTAAGCAGAGGACGTTTTTCTGCTTCAAGATACTTCTGTATGTCTATTCCGTAAGGTATTATCCTGCACTTTTCTTTAAATTTGGAAATGTATGGAGAGCTTTTTATATGTCCCTCTGTAGCGGCAAGAATAACGTCTGCACGTTTCAGAAACCTCATCATTATCGGCTTATAGAAGAAAAGCAGTTTTTTCTGCTTTACAACGTCACTGTGCCACGATACAACAACTCTGCCCTTATATCCTGATAAAAGACAAGCCGCATCAGCAAGCGGAAACGGTACGTTTATATGTACCACGTCTGCTTTTTTTGCCATTTGTCTGAACTTCCGCACAAACGAAGCTGACAGCGGACATGAAAAATATGTGCCTAAACTTCCTGTCCTTATAACCTTTACTCCGTTTATTTCCTCGGAAAAGCCTTTTCCTCTGTCCTCACGACAGACAAGCACCTTAACATCTGCTATGTCCTTAAAACCCTCGGCATACTGTTTTACTGCACTTTCTATTCCTCCCACATGAGGATAATATGCTTTGTTGACCTCTAAAATACGCAGTTTTTTATTCATCAGGAAAGCTCCTTGTAAACATTATAAAGTGTTTCGGCAGATTTATCCCATGTAAAGCCTTTTGCACGCTCAATTCCCTGCTCGCTGAGCTGCTGTCTCAGACTGCTGTCACTGTAAAGACGTTCCATGCCGTCTGCAATTGCTTCTGCTGAATACGGGTCAACAATTACTCCGCAGTCACCTGTGACCTCTGGAAGTGATGCCGCATTTGAGGCAAGCACAGGTACTCCGCAAGCCATAGCCTCCAGCGGCGGCATACCGAATCCCTCGTATATGGACGGAAATACAAATGCCAATGCACCGCACATAAGTGCGTTCATATCCTCTGAGGGAACATATTTTGTGAAAATAACCCTGTCCTCAAGCTTCAGTTCATTTACCTTTGCAAAAATGCTGTCATAGAGCCAGCCCTTTCCGCCTGCAAGCACCAGCTTTGGTGCATCGGAGTTTCTGCCTGCAAAAATTCCGTAAGCCTGAATCAAGCGTTCAAGGTTCTTTCTCGGCTCGATAGTTCCGAGATACAGGAAATATTCGCCCTCAATCTCAAGATTTTTCTTTACCGCAGTTATTTTTTCCTTATCCCTGCATGGACTGAACCTTTCCAAGTCCACACCACATGGAACAACCCTTATTTTGCTTTCATGCCTAGGAAAATATTTAAGTATTTCTGATTTTGAAAATTCAGAATCGGTAACGATAAGGTCGGCACGCTTCATGGAGCTTTTCAGCCCCATGTCAAGCATATATTTTGTTCTTGCCCTGACTGTTTCGGGAAATGCCTTGTATACCATATCATGTACTGTTACAACAGTTCTTCCGCTTACTCCCGGCGGTACTATATAATTGAAAAAGTGAGTTATATTGTCGTTTTTCCCGAAATATCGGTGATACGGAACGGGGATAAAGGTCGAAATTGTGCGGTATATAAATCCTGAACCATGCACAAGCTTAACGTCTATATTATCATTTGCAAATGGCTTTATGCGTTCAAGCTTGATATGGTCATCTTTTCTGGAAAAGAAGTTAAATGTATATTTGTTTTCGGGGTGCAGACGTGCCATTGCCATTGTCTGTCCTGCCTCACACCAGCCTATCCCTGTTATTCTGTCACTTATAAGCGGTATTGCATCAAATGCTATATTCATTTAATTCTTCCTTTCGTTGAGAACAAGTTCAAATAAATGCAATGGGCGAACGTAGTTCGCCCTTGAACAATATTATACTTTATATTCTACTTGCCTTGAATTCTTCAAAATGTCTTAATGCACAAATATATGAATTATGTGATTTTGCCCCAAGTTCTTTTTTCGGACCATTATAATCATATAAAGAACGAATTTCAGATATCTTTTCAAACAATTCAGCCAATGTGATATTTTCCCATTCACAAACTTTATCAACTCGTTTTAAATAATCATATACAGTACTGGGGTTTCCCTTTGGAGTAAATTGTTTGTATCCTTTTTCGATTAACCAATCTTTAAATAGTTTCTTCAATTCATTATCACTATTAAACATCTCAAAATCTCCGTATTAACCAACAGCCTTCTGAATTTTGATTTCCTTTTCAACAAGAGCCATATCGTTTTCTACCATTCTCTTAACAAGCTCTGCAAATGAGATTTCTCTGTGCCAGCCAAGAGCTTTTTCAGCCTTTTCAGGATTTCCGAGAAGAATATCAACCTCAGCAGGACGGAAGAACTTAGGATTTACCTTTACAACAGTCTTGCCTGTAGCCTTGTCGATACCGATTTCGTCAACGCCTGTACCCTTCCATTCAATCTCAATGCCAACGTGACCAAATGCTGTTTCAACAAATTCACGAACAGTTCTTGTTTCATTTGTTGCAATTACATAGTCATCAGGCTTGTCCTGCTGGAGCATGAGCCACATTGCCTTGACATAGTCCTTTGAATGTCCCCAGTCACGCTTTGAATCCATATTTCCAAGCTCAACATATTCCTGAACGCCATGCTTTATTCTTGCTACTGCATTTGTTATCTTTCTTGTAACAAATTCAAGTCCTCGTCTTTCTGATTCGTGATTGAAAAGAATACCTGAACAAGCATACATATCGTAGCTTTCACGATAATTCTTTGTTATCCAGTGACCGTAAAGCTTTGCTACACCGTATGGACTTCTTGGATAGAAAGGTGTTGTTTCACACTGTGGAATTGCCTGAACAAGTCCGAACATTTCTGATGTAGATGCCTGATAGAAACGGCATGAAGGCTTTACTGTTCTTATTGCCTCAAGCATGTTTGTAACGCCGATAGCGTCTATGTCGGCAGTACCGAGAGGTGTATCCCAGCTTGTTGCTACAAATGACTGTGCTGCAAGGTTGTATACCTCGTCAGCCTGTGAAATTCTCATTGCAGATGCAAGTGAAACAGGGTCTGTCATATCAGCGTAAATAAGAGTTACCTTGTCTTTGAGATGCTCAATGTTTCCGTAGTCAACGGTACTTTTTCTTCTCCAGATACCGTATACATTGTAGCCCTTTTCAAGAAGAAGCTCTGCAAGATATGAACCGTCCTGACCAGTAATACCTGTGATAAGTGCATTTTTCATTTTATTATCTCCTTATATTTCAGACAGATTTTAGGCAACACCGTACAAAGCACGTCATAAACCTGCAAATTTTACGTCATCTTACACACAATTTTCTCACCATAAGACATTATGCTTTCAAAAATCCTATGCAACCTGACGAAAAATATATACGTTTCTGCCGCACAAGCTTTGTGCGGTATCGCCTTTACATAATTATGTAATAACTGTCTTTATGTTAATGGTAATATTACCACTTCTGAACAAATTTATACAAGCTCTGTTCTGCCCTGTTCTTTAAGCTGTGCGATAACCTTTTTAACGTCCTGAGTATTTGTTTTTGAACAGATAAGAACAGCGTCATCTGTATCCACAACTATCAGATCTTCAAGACCTACGGCTGCAATAAGTCTTTTTCCGCCGCAAATCGTACTTCTTTCAGAGCCTATTGAAATCACATTGCCCTCGATATAGTTTGAATTGCTGTCTGTTTCATTGATGCGTTCAACTGCAAGCCAGTTGCCTACATCGTCCCAGCCGAAGCTGCCGGGAATTGTATAGATATTGTCGGCTTTTTCCATAATTCCGAAGTCAACCGACTCACTTCTGAATGCTGTAAATTCTCTGCAAAGCACGTCATTGAACACAGGAGTGCCGTAAGCCTCGCCGATTTTCTCCGCACCCTCATATATATCAGGCATAAATGCTTTAAGGTTGCTCTTGATTGATGAAATCTTCCATACGAACATTCCGCTGTTCCAGAGATACTTTCCTGAAGCAAGGTAGTCCTTAGCGGTTTCAATGTCAGGCTTTTCAACAAATCTTGCTACTTTGTAAGCGTCCTGGCTTGTATCTGAAGTTTCATTGCTGAAATTTATATAGCCGTAGCCTGTTTCGGGATATGTTGGTGTAATACCTATTGTGACGAGGTTAGTACCCTCCATGCAGGTTGCGATTGCCTTTTTGAGAGTGCCGAGATAAAGCTCCTCATAGCCGATAAGGTGGTCTGAAGGGAGTACGAGCATTACTGCATCATCATACTTTCTGTTTATAACGGCTGCTGCAAGAGCGATACATGGAGCTGTATTTCTTGCACAAGGCTCTGCGAGGATATTTTCCTCCGGAATATCGGGAAGCTGTTCCTTTACAAGCTTGATATATGATTCATTTGTTACAATGTAGATGTCCTGCTTTTCAACAAGCGGAAGAAGCCTGCTGACAGTTTTCTGAATCATTGTTTCTCCGTCTTTTGTGAGTGAGAGGAACTGCTTAGGATATGAATTTCTGCTTTTAGGCCAAAAACGTTCGCCACGTCCGCCTGCCATAATTACTGCTGTGGTTTTCATTTGCTTTTTTCCTTTCCTTCGTGTTTTTTCTCCTGTGGTATTATAAGTTCGGATTCTGCATTTGTTTTGCTTGGAAAAAGCATAATTTTAAATGTCATTAAAATTATCTGCAAATCCATACGCATTGAATATTTTTCAATATACATGAGGTCCATTTTAAGCTTGTCGTAAGGAGTTGTATCATAAACTCCTGTAACCTGTGCATAGCCCGTAAGACCTGCTTTGACTTTTAATCTGTATTCAAATTCAGGCATTTCCTTTTTATATTCGGCTGTAAGCTCAGGACGTTCGGGACGAGGCCCTACAAGCGACATATCGCCCTTTATTATATTCAAAAGCTGCGGCAGTTCATCGAGTCTGTACTTTCTCAAAATCCTGCCGACAGGTGTGATTCTGCTGTCCTCATCAGTACATAGCTGAGGTACACCGTTTTTTTCAGCGTCCACTATCATACTTCTGAATTTATAAACATCAAACCTTTTGCCGTTCTGAGTAAGCCGGCACTGCTTGTAAAATACAGGTCCTTTATCGTAAAGCTTTATCATCAGGGCTGAAACCAGCATGAACGGAGATACGAGAATCAATGCAGGGACGGAAAGTGAAATATCAAAAATTCTTTTCAAAATTCTCTGTTCAAAGGTTAGTCCGTAATTTCTGCTTAAAAGCAGGGGAGTATCGAAAAGGCGTATATCGTCTGCTCCTCTTATGATTATATCTGAAATTTTCGGAGCAATATATGCTCTTATGGAATGTTCAAAACAGAATTTAAGGTAGTCATTTCGCCTTTCGGCAGGAATGTCGCATATAATAACACCCTCATATTTGAGAAGAAGCTCCTTGATTTTTTCAGACTCCTCATTAATGTTTACCGATTCACAAATCATATACTTGTCCACTCGTGAACTCATTTTAAGCACAAGCGACGCTGCCTGATGACTTCCGTAGAGAATAACCAGCCGTCTTGGCGGATATATAAGAAAGTACATTTCACCTGCAAGATAAGTCCACAGGCATATCGTAAGCATATCAGCGGCTGTCATAATCAGAACAGGAACAGCGTCCATAAAATGACGGCCTATAAGACTTATCATAAAATACGATATTGTATTAACGCATATAAGCGACAAAATCTGCGAATAAAGCATATCCGTCCGTTTAAGGTATCCTATTTTAAAGCCGCCGTACGCTTTGAAGAAAATCAAAATTAAAACAGCGTATATTCCTATAAGTACCCAGTTGCCTCTGCGATAAAACGGAAGGACTATTGCCTGACTGTAGTAAGCATACCACATTATGCCGAATATGCTTGTAAGCATAACCATAAGCAGTACAGCAGAACCAAAGGTAATTAATCTTTTATACTGATCTTTTTTATTCATAATACTCGGAATGGGGATTTCTCTTTTTCTTCCCACCGATGTCTCCTTTATCATTATAATACGTCACCGCATAAGTGCCTTGTGCAGTGCTGCCTTAAAAATGTATTTATAACATTATAGCAAATCGTTAAGATTATGTCAATAGAATTATTGTTAAAGTCAGCAGTAGTAAAAAAGTCTTTTGACGTGCTTTGTGCATTGCTATAAAGCATAAAAGGCTGCAGAAATAAACTTCTTACAGCCTTTTGCTTTTATTATTAATGCAGTACAGCATAAAATTGTGCGGTATTGCCTTAAGTTGTGGATTCGATATTATTTCCCTTATTATCAGGAGGAGTCATGTTATCAGGGAATTTCATTCCTCCGGGCATTTGAGGAGCGTCAAATCCTTTATTATTTTGCATACCCATTGTTTTAATGCTTATATCAGAAGCGTCCACCTGTTCTGAAGCAGTCTGCTCATCAGAAATTGAAGCAAGCTCACCTGAAAGCTGTTTTCTTATACTTTCTGCTCTTAAAAGGCAGAATTTATTTAATGTTTCATATGCATCATCAAATTCGTCTACAGTATAAAATGCGGACGTATCCTTTTCAACATATGGCCTTATCATATTGTAAACTCTTTCAAGCTCTGATTCAAACCTTCCGCTTTCAAAAAAGCTGCTTATAAGCTCATCATAAACCTTGTGGTACTGCTCCAGATAGTCCTCGTCAGACGCAATAAATTCCCAGAAGGGTCTGTCAGCTTCATCTGCTCCTGAAAGAGGTGAGTCTATGCCTGTATTAATAAGTGCAGTGGCATTTTCGCCATTTCCCATTTCACCGCCGCCTGAGAAGGTTCCGAATGCAAGATTATAATCCCATGGCAGAAGTGAGAGCTTTCCGTCATTTTCATACAGAAAATAGTTGTGCAGCATATTTCCTGTATAGCTGTCATAATTCAGAACAAAATTATGTGCCGCAAAATATCTTATAACCTCATCTGTATCCACAGCACTTTCAGCATCGTCCTCAGAAAGACTTTTTAATGCTGCAATTACTTTGTTCCAATCGTCCTCGTCCGAGTTCGTTATTGTATTATCAAATATATCGGAATAACTTGAAACCTCATCATCTGTATATTTCAAAGACGCTCCGTTGTCATCTGAAAACATATCTCCGTTGGGAAATCCGTTTCCTCCCGGCGTTTTCATATCGTTCGGACGTTCCATGTTCTCTGATGAATCTGCATTATCTGGAGTCTGCATATCGTTCGGACGTTCCATGCCCTCTGATGAATCCGAATTATCGGGAGTCTGCATATCATTCGGACGTTCCATGCCCTCTGATGAATTTGTATTATCGGGAGCCTGCATATCGTTCGGACGTTCCATTCCTCCTGATGAATCTGCATTATCAGGAGCTTGTATATCATTCGGACGTTCCGTTCCCTCTGATGAAGCTGCATTATCGGGAGCCTGTATATCGTTCGGGAACTCCATGCCATCAGGCATTTCCATATCCGACGGAGGCTGCATATTTCCCTTTCCTCCGCCCATATTTGCAAGACTGCTGGTTTCAGGCTTGTACAACTCACCCTCGCCGTCATTTGTTCTGTTAAGATATGATTCGCTTATATCTTCTATTGCAAGATAAAGACCAAATTCCTCGCCGTTTATCTGAATGTCAACATAGCTTACAAGCGGAGAATCCACACCCGCTTCATCAAATATCTTATATGATATATAGTCTTTCATATAAGTTGCGTCAGCGTAAATATTATTTAAATTCAGCTTATTTAAACCATAGTATGTCTGGTTTTCAACATATTTTCCGAAATTCACCTTAAAACTGTATCTGTCGGAATCGGAATCAGATGAAACCGATGAAAGACTTGTATTTCCTTTTGTTGAAAAAGATACGTCATTTATAGTTTCTCCGTCTATTGTAATATCCGCCTGATATTTTGTTTTTTGAGTAGGATTGGCTTTTAAATCCTCCCAATCGTCATCAGCAATTTCAACGTTAATCGTATGCACATAAGATGTATCGAATAACTTATTTTCATATGATAAGGTTTCTGCTTTTACCTGTTCTGTTTCCTCTTTCTTATTGGAACTGTTTTTGCAGCCGACAAATGAAACTGCCATAACAGCCGCCAATCCAAATGCCATGCACCTCTTTGCTGTTTTCAGCATATATGCTACCTCCATTGACTTGAATAATGATGTTTGTTTTAGGCAACACTGCACAAAGCACGTCAAAAGACT
>DJPR01000022.1:0-11883 GCA_002438605.1 Ruminococcus sp. UBA6407 | reverse complement strand
ATACGACAGTATGCTTTCAAAAATTCTATGCAATCTGACGAAAAATATATCTGCGTTTCTGACATGCAATCTTTATACGGTGTTGCTTTTAATATATTATAAATCTGTTATGTGTAAATATTATGGTAAAAATGTGTTTCCTCATTTATATTTTTATGTAATAATATTGACATCATTTAGCTGAATGGGGTATAATAAGCTGTATAAAAAATTTTACTGTTATTTTAAAAATCAAAGGAAAGCAGGGAGAAAACATGTTTTTAACTGTAATATTATTTGCAGTTTCAATTATTGCATCAATTACATCAGAAATATTGCAAAATAAATCCGATAAACCAAATAAAGCAGGACTTTATACAGCTGCATTCAGCGGCTTGTTATCCGTTACAGCGGTTTTTGTCAGTCAAAATGACTGGAGATATGCCGCTTTTGCCGTTTTTATTGCCAATGCACTTATTTGTCTGCCTGATTTATACTTGAAAAGCAAAACTGTATCATCAGGCAAAGCAGAAGCTTCACAACTGTCACGAAGTCTTTGCATTGCAGCTGCTTCAATTTTGCTTCTGGAAGTATTCGTGTGCAATTTCGGAACATTCAGACTTTCTTATCCGTCTGCACCGAGCGAACAGCAGTTATCAATTTCCAAAGCAAGAGTGAACGGTGCACCGTTTTATTCAGACACCGTTACATTG
This sequence comes from Ruminococcus sp. UBA6407, assembly GCA_002438605.1. Taxonomy (GTDB): domain Bacteria; phylum Bacillota; class Clostridia; order Oscillospirales; family Ruminococcaceae; genus Ruminococcus; species Ruminococcus primiciens. The sequence goes on along the minus strand of DJPR01000022.1, from coordinate 11,191 downwards.
AATGCGGGAGAATCAATCTCTCTTTCCTTTGATTCCGTCAACAGCGAGGTCGATACAATTTATGCAGATGTTGATATAAACGGCGATACAAGCGGTACTATTGACGTTGCCTATTCAGACGAAACCAATGCGGCAGGACTTCGCAGAGATGCACATTTAAATTACATCCAAAACAATGAGTTAAGCAAGTATATTACGTGCAGCTTTTCGGGAACAGTAAGTCAGCTTGAATTTAGTTTAAGAGCTCCAAGTGAGGGTTCTTTAACACTTTCTTCACTTTACATAAACAAACATATTCCTTTCCAATTCTCATGGATTCGCGTTATAACCTTATTTATAATAGTTTCATTTGTAATACTTCTTGTCAAAAGTCCGAAAATGAAAAAGGCTTATCAGGATTCACCAAATACTTTTAAGATAAGTACAATTGCCGTTACTTCGTTGTGCCTTGTACTTTGCTGCTTTCTGCTTTTGCTCAGAGGTGACGGTATTTTCGAGCTTTTTGATAACCCTGATACACATCAGATGAACAAGGAGCTTGTAGATGCTTTCAGTGCAGGACAGGTCAATCTTCTGGACGAGCCAAGCAAGGAGCTGCTTGATTTATCAAATCCGTATGACAATTCACTCCGTTCTGCTAAAGGAGTAGGTGCAGCATGGGATCACCTGCTTTATGACGGAAAATATTATTCATATTATGGAATAGGTACGGTTTTAACTCTGTTTTTGCCTTACCACCTGATTACAGGAGATTATTTTCCAAGTCTTTGGGCAACATTCTTATACAGCATGCTTGGAATTCTATTCCTTAGTTTAGCATATTATGTATTTATAAAGCGTCTGTTCCCGAAAATCACCAACGGAATTGCTGTTTCGGGATTGGTAATCGTTCAGGCTTCATCTTTTATCTGGTACTGCATTACTATCGGAAATTTCTATGAGCTTGCACAGGTCAGCGGATTTACTTTCCTTATTGCAGGAATGTTTTTCCTTCTGCGGTCAGGAGTTGTCGGAAACGGAAAAATATCTCGTGTAAATATCTGCATTGCGACTATCTTATTCTCAATTGCGGTTCTTTGCAGAGCAGCGGTTGCACTTTACTGCATTGTATCACTTCTGTTCATTGCAGCAGGTGTGCAGAAAATCGTCAGGACATCAAAGGAAAAGACTTATCGTGCAAATAAAAAGCCGATTATTACATTTTTGCTTGCGGCACTTATTCCGTATGTGTGTATCGGTTCAATTCAGATGATTTATAATTATCTCAGATTTGGTTCTGTTCTTGACTTCGGTATTGAGTATACATTGACTATTTATGATTATCAGCATATTCAATTCCATTTACCGTTAGTTTTGATTGCTGTTTATAATTATTTGTTCACGCTCCCTAAGCTTTCAAGTGAATTTCCATTCTTAACAAGCAATTATGTTTCACTTTCTGTAAATGGTTACTACTTCCTTGCAGGCTTCAGTGCAGCAGGACTGATATTCCGAGCATTCCCTGTACTCAGCTTTTTGGGAGGCCCGAAGGCTTACAGATTATCAAAGGATAACGGCAATAGAAAGTTAGCCGCAGCAATTATCATTTCAGGCTGTCTGATAATTCCGTTAATTCAGATGGCAATGATATGGCAGTACGGATATACTCCGAGATACGCCGTAGACTTTGCATGGGAAATGCTTTTTGGTGCATTTGCAATACTTTTCACAAGATATGCTTCAGCATCACAGCCTGTAAAAAATATTTTATATAAATTTCTTATTGTTTCTGCTGTTTTCTCTGCAATTCTCAATTTTGCCCTTACTTATGAATTCGTTTTGGATTATGGAAATCTCTATAAGCAGATTCCTGAGGATATTCGCAGTAATATGCTTTCTTTCGGCAGACTTTTTGAATTCTGGAACATTATGTAGTAATAGGTGGTGGCGTAATTCATGAATAGGGAAACTGTTTTAAAGGTAAAGAAGTATTTAACTGATAATTCTTTATTGGACGATGAAACTTTCGACTCCTTGCCTGAAAAAAGGAAAAAAGGAAAAATTTTCACATTTAATGAACATGTAGAAGGTATGATTTATTCTCTGCTTTCTGCACAGACAAAGTTTTCAGTAATTGAAAAAAACAGAGAAAACATTAATAAACTGTTTTTTTATTATAATGCTGATGAAATACTAAGTAGAAACTATGAATATTTTCTCAATGGATTACAAGACTTAAAATGCGGTTCAAGGGTCAGAAAGGCTCAGATGAAAGTTCTGCATTATAATATTGAATTAATGAGAACAATTGAAAATGAATACGGAAGTATGGATACTTTTGTTACATCAAAACCTGTAAAAAATATAATACAGATGTTGTCCTCTCCAAGTTCTAAATATAAAATGAAACAAATGTCCACTGCACTTGTATGCGAATATCTTAAAAATGTTGGAATTGACTGTGCTAAACCTGATGTTCATATGAAAAGAATGCTTGGCTGTAACAGATTGGGGTGGTCAAAACACAGTAATGCTACTAACGATGAAGTTTATGATGCCTTTCGTTTTTTATCAGAAGAAACAGGAATGTATATGGCTGATATTGATTACTTTTTCTGGCTTTATTGTTCTGATGGAAATGCTGAAATATGTTCAGCTGCCCCAAATTGTAAAAATTGTGTAATAAAAGATGAGTGTAACAATAATAAGTGAGTTTAATATTATATCGTACACCTCTAAATCAGTTGTTTTTAATTTACCATTTTCAATTTTAAGAGCCATATTTTCTTTAATCAAGGCAGTGTTACAAGAAAATAGACATTCAGCACCTGTCTGCATGAAATTTATGCGGACAGGTGCTTGTTTTTATAACTTTAAGGTAACACCGCAAAAGCTGCACTGCTCTGCCAAAAATTCCGAAACAAAAAACAAATAAAAAAAGAAACAGAATAAAAATTTGTATTTGTGAAAAGTTTGTCAAAAAACAATAAATAATGAGAAAAAGGTATTTACAAAAAAGGGGTTTTGTGTTATGATTATAGGTGAAGTTATATGTGTTCCGGTATATAACCTACTGCTGTTAAAGGCAGAACTCTGCAATGCTCTCATTTCTTTTTGCGGTGTTGTCTCAAGTGTTTCCGGACTCAATAACCCCTAATCTATTAATTTTTTAGGAGGACTATTCCAATGGCAAGAAAAATGAAAACCATGGACGGTAATAATGCTGCTGCTTGGGCATCATACCCATTTACAGATTTAGCTGCTATTTACCCAATTACACCATCTTCAGTTATGGCTGAGGTTACTGACCAGTGGGCATCAAAGAATAAGAAGAACCTTTTCGGCGATCCTGTTACTGTTGTTGAAATGCAGTCAGAAGCAGGTGCTGCAGGTACAGTACACGGCTCAATTTCAGCAGGTGCTCTTACAACTACATATACAGCTTCACAGGGCCTTCTCCTTATGATTCCGAATATGTACAAGATCGCAGGTGAGCTTGTTCCTAACGTTATTCACGTTTCAGCTCGTTGTGTATCTTCACACGCTCTTAATATCTTCGGCGACCATTCAGACATCTATGCTTGCCGTCAGACAGGTTATGCAATGCTTTGTTCATCTAACCCACAGGAAGTTATGGACCTCGCTGCTGTTGCTCACCTTTCTACAATTAAGGGAAGAGTTCCTTTCCTTCACTTCTTCGACGGTTTCCGTACATCACACGAAATCCAGAAGATTGAAACATGGGACGATGAAACACTTGCTAAGCTTATCGACATGGACGCTGTAAAGGCATTCAGAGATAACGCTCTCAATCCTGAACACCCTGTACTCCGCGGTACAGCTCAGAACCCTGACATCTTCTTCCAGGCTCGTGAAGCTTGCAATAAGTACTATGATGCACTTCCTGCTGTTGTTGAAGAATACATGAACAAGGTTAATGCTGAAATCGGTACTGACTATAAGCTCTTCAACTACTATGGTGCTGCTGACGCTGAACACATCATCATTGCTATGGGTTCAGTTAATGATACAATCGAAGAAACAATCGACTACCTCAACGCAAACGGCGGCAAGTACGGTCTTGTTAAGGTTAGACTTTACAGACCTTTCGTTGCTGAAAAGCTCATCGAGGCTATTCCTGACAGCGTTAAGAGAATTTCTGTTCTTGACAGAACAAAGGAACCGGGTTCACTCGGCGAACCTCTTTACCTCGACGTTGTTGCTGCTCTCAAGGGTACAAAGTTCAATGACGTTCCGATCTTTACAGGCCGTTACGGTCTTGGTTCAAAGGATACAACTCCTGCTCAGATCGTTGCTGTATTCAACAACACAACAAAGCACAGATTTACAATCGGCATCAATGATGACGTTACAAATCTCTCACTTGAGCTTGGTGCTAACCCTGATACAGCTCCTGCAGGCACAACAGCTTGTAAGTTCTGGGGTCTTGGTTCAGACGGTACAGTAGGTGCAAACAAGAACTCAATCAAGATCATCGGCGACCACACAGACCTCTATGCTCAGGCATATTTTGCATATGACTCAAAGAAGTCAGGCGGTGTTACAATTTCACACCTCAGATTCGGTAAGACTCCTATCAAGTCAACTTACCTCATCAACATGGCTGACTTCGTAGCTTGTCACAACCAGAGCTATATCGACAAGTATGATATGGTTTCTGACATCAAGCCGGGCGGTACATTCCTCCTTAACACAATCTGGGATATGGAAGGACTTGAAAAGAATCTTCCTGGTCAGGTTAAGAGATATATTGCTCAGAACAACATTAATTTCTACACAATCAACGGTGTAAAGCTTGGTAAGGAAACAGGCATGGGAACAAGAATCAACACAATTCTCCAGTCTGCATTCTTTAAGCTTGCAAACATCATTCCTTTCGAGGACGCTCTCAAGTACATGAAGGCTGCTGCTGAAGCTTCTTACAGCAAGAAGGGTCAGGACGTTGTTGAAAAGAACTGGAATGCTATTGATGCAGGTCACCAGAACATCGTTAAGATTGAAGTTCCTGAATCATGGAAGAACGCAGAAGATACTCAGATGGGTATGGCTGCTGTTACTAACTCAAACAAGACTCTTCAGGACTATGTAAACAACATTCAGATTCCATGCAACGCTCAGAAGGGTGACACACTCCCTGTTTCAACATTCGTTGACATGGCTGACGGTACATTCCCACAGGGTTCAGCTGCTTTTGAAAAGAGAGGCATTGCTGTTGACGTTCCAGAGTGGATTCCTGAAAACTGTATCCAGTGTAACCAGTGTGCATATGTATGTCCACACGCTGTAATCAGACCTGTTGCTCTTACAGAGGCTGAAGCTGCTGCAGCTCCTGCTGACGCTAAGATTATGGACTTCAAGCCTGCTGTTGGCGGACTTAAATTCATGATGACTGTTTCAACTCTTGACTGTACAGGATGCGGCGTTTGTGCTAACGTATGTCCTGCAAAGGAAAAGGCTCTCGTTATGAAGCCTATCGCTTCACAGATGGAACAGCAGAAGGTATTCAACTACGGTGTTACAATTGACGAAAAGCCTGAGGTTGCAGCTAAGTTTGCTCCAACAACAGTTAAGGGCTCACAGTTCAGACAGCCAATGCTTGAATTCTCAGGTGCTTGTGCAGGCTGTGGTGAAACTCCATATGCTAAGCTCGTAACACAGCTTTTTGGTGACAGAATGTACATTGCCAACGCAACAGGCTGTTCATCAATCTGGGGTGGTTCAGCTCCTTCAACTCCATATACATTCAACAAGAAGGGTCAGGGTCCTGCATGGTCCAACTCACTCTTCGAGGATAACGCTGAGTTCGGTTACGGTATGTTCCTTGCAACTGAAACACTCAGAAACAGAGTTCTTTCTAAGGTTAAGGCTCTTGCTGAAAAGGCTGAAAAGCCTGAGGTTAAGTCTGCAATTGCTGAATACCTCGACACATACAATGACGGTAACGCTAATAAGGCTGCTACAGAAAACCTCGTTGCTGCTCTTGAAGCTTGCGGCTGCGATGATGCTAAGGCTATTCTTGCTGAAAAGGATTACCTCCGCAAGAAGTCACAGTGGATCTTCGGCGGTGACGGCTGGGCTTATGATATCGGTTTCGGCGGTCTTGACCACGTTCTCGCTTCAGGCAAGAATGTAAACGTTCTCGTATTCGATACAGAGGTTTACTCAAATACAGGCGGTCAGGCTTCTAAGTCAACTCCTACAGGTGCTATTGCTCAGTTCGCTGCAGCAGGTAAGGTTGTTAAGAAGAAGGACCTTTCAGGCATCGCTATGAGCTATGGCTACGTTTACGTTGCTCACGTTGCTATGGGTGCTAACATGAATCAGTGTATCAAGGCATTTGCTGAGGCTGAGGCTTATGACGGTCCGTCAATCATTATTGCTTACGCTCCATGTATCAACCATGGTATCAAGACAGGTATGGCAACTGCTCAGGCAGAAGAAAAGAAGGCTGTTGAGGCTGGTTACTGGCACCTTTACAGATACAATCCTGCTCTTAAGAAGGAAGGCAAGAATCCATTCAGCCTTGATTCTAAGGCTCCTAATACTGAGGAATACAAGAACTTCCTCATGGGCGAGGTTCGTTACAACGCTCTTGCTCGTCAGAATCCTGAAAGAGCTGAGGCTCTCTTCGATGCTGCTGTTGAAAATGCTAAGGACAGATATGACTACCTTACAAGACTTACAGCTCTTTACGGTCAGGACTAATTCAAAACTTTGATTAAACAGCTGAAATGTACGATTTTCAGCGTAAATATAAAATCTCCGCTCTGAACAAAGAGCGGAGATTTTTGTTTGTGGTAATACCACATAAAATTTTATAATACTGATTCATGTTTACATACAAAAAAGCCTGCAAACTCACAGGTTTACAGGCTTTTTTATTGGTGCCGGTGACCGGGGTCGAACCGGTACGGTATCGCTACCACTGGATTTTGAGTCCAGCACGTCTGCCAATTCCATCACACCGGCATTTTCAGTGCAATATAAAATCACACACTTTACTTATTAATTATAGCACATGAAAATACTAAAGTCAATATTTTTTAGAAAATTTCTGTAAAGCGGCTGTTCAATTTATGAAAGATAAAGACTATTTTTTGTGATTTTTGTGATTTTCATGCAATCTACTTGACTTATTAAAGAATATGTAATATAATAAGTATAATTGTCAGTATGACACATTTTATCAAGGAGGCATGACCGTGAAAAAAAATAAAAAACCTGTTTTCTTCATTGTCTTTACATTGATTATGTTGTTTGCAGCTTCGTCAATTTTCGGCTTCAGAACACAATACGGCGATATTATTACAACACATATCAAGGGCGTTAAGGACATTCGTCTTGGCATTGACATTCAGGGCGGTGTAGATGTTACATTCAAGCCTGCTGATGACGTTGATGTTACAGATACACAGCTTGAAACAGCTACAGATGTAATCAAGGACAGACTTGCTTCACTTAATATCAACGACAGTGAAGTTTACAACGACACAAAAAGCGATAGAATTATCGTTCGTTTTCCATGGCAAGCAGGCGAAACCGACTTCGACCCTGAAGCTGCTGTAAAGGAGCTTGGCGATACTGCTGAGCTTACATTCCGTATCGGCGAGGAATATGAAACTGCTGAGGACGGAACAATCACCCCTACAGGTGAAGTTGTTATCACAGGTGCAGACGTTGCATCAGCCTCAAACGGACAGCAGTCTGACGGCAACGGCGGATATGAATATGTTGTTCAGCTTAAACTCAACGATTCAGGAAAAGAAAAGTTTGCAGCTGCAACAGGTCAGCTTGCAGGAACTTCAACTCCGCTTTCAATCTGGCTTGATAATGAAAAAATTTCAGCTCCTACTGTAAATCAGCAGCTTTCAGACGGTGAGGCTGTTATCTCAGGCAACTTTACATATGATTCATCAAAAAATCTTGCTGTAAAGATTAATTCAGGTGCATTGCCGTTCAAGCTTGAAACTTCAAGCTTCAAAACTATATCACCTACAATGGGACAAGGTTCTCTTGACGCTATGATTCTTGCAGGTCTTATTTCATTCGCATTAATAGCTGTATATATGCTGGTTCTTTACAGACTCCCCGGCTTTGTTGCAGTAATCGGTCTTATCGGACAGGTTGCAGGAAGCCTTGCAGCAGTATCAGGCTGGTTCTCATTCATGAAAAGCTCTACACTGACCATTCCGGGTATTGCAGGTATTATTCTTGCAGTCGGCATGGGTGTTGACGCTAATATTATTACATCAGAAAGAATTAAAGAGGAAATCAATTCGGGCAAGAGCATTGATACAGCTTTAAGAACTGCCTATAAGAGAGCTTTCTCTGCAATCTTTGACGGCAACATTACCATGATTTTAATTGCTATTGTACTTATGGGTGCATTCGGAGTTCCGACAAACATTTTTGCTAAGCTGCTCCACTTCCTCTTCTTCCCATTCGGTGCAACTACAGAGGGAGTTATTTACTCATTCGGCTTTACACTTATGGTTGGTATTGTGCTTAACTTCCTCATGGGCGTATTCTGCTCCAGACTTATGCTCACCTCACTTTCAAAGTTCAAGGTATTTAAAAACAAGAAGCTTTATGGAGGTACAGAAAAATGAGCAAAGAAAAAAAGATTTACAATTTCTGTGGCAGAAAAAAGCTTGTAGGAATTATTGCGGCAGTTTTTGTTCTTGCAGCAATAATCGGCACATTGATTTTAAAAATTGATGTTGCTATTGAATTTAAGGGCGGTACTATCATCACATATACTTATGACGGTGATATTGATACAAACAGCGTTCAGAAAACAATTTCAGACAGTCTTGGACTAAAGGTTAAGGTTGGTGCAGGCGAAAGTCTAAGCACAGGTGAAAAGAACCTTACAGTTTCATTTACAACAAAGAACGGTCTTACTGCTGACAGGCAGTCTGAGCTTATGGAAACTCTTAACAAGACATATCCCGACAACAACATAACTCTTTATGACTCAAATGACGTAAATCCTACAACAGGTAAGGAGTTTTTCATCAAGTGTATCGTTGCGGTAATTTTTGCTTCACTTCTGATTATTGCATATGTTGCAATAAGATTTAAGAAAATCGGCGGATTGCCGGCAGGTGTCTGCTCTGTAGCGGCTCTTTTCCACGACCTTTTGGTTGTTTACGTTACATTTGTATTCCTCGGATTTGAAATCAACTCAAACTTTATGGCAGTAATCCTTACAATTCTCGGTTATTCAATCAACAATACGATTGTTATTTATGACAGAATAAGAGAGGACAAGGCACTTATGCCTAAGGCATCAATCAGAGAGCTTGCAAATGCAGGCTGTACACAGTCGCTTACACGTTCAATCAGAACTACTATTACAACACTTGGAACAATGGTAGTTGTATCCATAGTAGTATTTGCAAGCGGATATACATCACTTCTCAGTTTTTCAGTACCTCTTATAGCAGGTCTTATTTCAGGTGCATACTCATCACTTTTTGTATCGACAACATTATGGGTTGCATGGCTTGAAAGAAAGGAAAAGAAAAAGGCTGAAAGCAAAAAGTCAAAGTAAGTCAGAAAGATGACAGATATAATAAAAGGACTTTCAAAGATATTTGGAAGTCCTTTTTATGTTTTTGTGGATTTTATCAATTGCTGAAAAATATTTACCTCACCAGAAAACAAAAATCCCCTGTGAACACCGTATCACAGGGGATTGATTTTTATGAAAAACTATTAGCCGGCAGCATTAAGCTTCTTAGCAAGCTGAGATTTCTTTCTGGCAGCCTTATTCTTGTGCATAAGACCCTTTGCACAAGCCTGGTCTACCTTCTTGATAGCAACCTTAACAGCATCAGCCTTATCAGCAGCATTATTTACGCAAGCAGCGTCAGCTTTCTTGAGAATAGTCTTTAAGTTAGACTTTGTAGCTTTATTAGCAGCAGCCTTAGTCTTGTTAACCTTAACTCTCTTCTTTGCAGATTTAATATTTGGCATTTTGTTACACCTCCTTGAAATTTTAAAACACATTGCTGTAAGAATAACAGCCTGTGCGGTACATATAATAAAAGCAGCTTTGACACCCTGCCGCTTTTGCAGATGTAACGAGCATCTGCGAGTATGGATATAATCCACACCTAGACTAAATACTATTTTAACATTATTGCGGCAAAAAAGCAATAGGCAAATTTGAAATATTACAGCAAATATTTATCAACTATTTAAAGCATTTTGCACAATTTTCAAGGAGGTATACATGAATATCAGAACTGACCTTGCTTTAGAGGGAATTAAAACAGCAAATGTAAAATCGGGGATAAAGGAGTATAAAAGGGGAAGGTCGTTTAAGGTTACAGAAATTATAATTGACAACGACAATTATCTGCAAACAATTGGCAAGGGAAAGGGACGCTATATTACTCTTGAATGCAGTCGGCTCAGCAAGTTTTCGGACGAATATGAGGATATGGCTCAGGAACTTGCAAGTGAGCTGAAACAGCTTATTCCTGAGGGTGAGGCTCTTGTGGTCGGACTTGGAAACAATGACATAACTCCCGATGCACTAGGACCTCAGACTGCGGCAAAGGTGCTTGCAACACGTCATTTGCAGGACGAATTTACTGCTGATGAGGAGGAGTTTCTCACTTCGCTCAGGCGGGTGAGCGTTTTTGCAGGCGGTGTTCTTGGGCAAACGGGAATTGAAACTGCCGAAATAGTGAAAGCTGTTTGCAGGGAGATAAAGCCGTCCGTCATTATTGTTGTGGACGCACTTGCCTGCTCGGACATAAGCCGTCTGGGTACGACAATTCAGATTTCAGATACGGGTATTTCCCCCGGAAGCGGAGTTTCCAACACCAGAAAGGAGTTGTCATACAAGGTTTTCGGAGTGCCTGTTATTGCAGTGGGAGTGCCGACTGTTGTTGATATGCATACAATAGTGCAGAGTCTTACAGGAAGTGAGCCTGACAGAAGTTTGCCGAACATGATGGTAACGCCCAGAGATGTTGACCGTCTTACTGAAAGAGCCGCACAGCTAATTTCGTTTGGAATCAACCTTGCTTTACAGCCTAAGCTTACATTTGAGGACGTAAGAGGATTATTTTGAGTATAAAATGGGATTCCAAAGGGTTGGTAACCCTTTGGCAGAGTCCAGAGACGGCGTCTCTGGTGGGGTGTGGGGCAACGCCCCGCATAAGCCTTCAAGCGT
>DJPR01000020.1 GCA_002438605.1 Ruminococcus sp. UBA6407 | reverse complement strand
CTTGCAGGGTGTGGGACAGCGTCCCACAAGCAGCCGCAGGGCGCTCTGCAAAAGAGAGCGTTCCCTCATCCTTTTATAACAAACTGTAAAATGCGGTATATAGGTATATATAAATGTAAAAGGGGCAGCCTTCACTTGTAAGGCATGCCCCTCTTTAGAAACAGTTGAAACTGTTTCTAAATTCACCCTATGCTAAACGCTTAAAGGCTTTATGCAGGGCTTCGCCCCACACCCCACCAGAGACGCTGTCTCTGGACTCTGCCAAAGGGTTATCAACCCTTTGGAAACCCCGTTTTATTTATTATATAATGCAACTGCACTGTCAACCCTGCTGTTAAGCGAGTCCTTTAAAGCAGACCAGCTTTCAGCATTTTCAGGATATTTCAAAACAGCATCACTTAAATTGCTTATTGTATCCCTTACTTCAAAGTTATACACCCTGTTGTTAAAAATGCCAAGACCTAAATAGTACGCAGGGTCAAATATGTGTGCCGTATTGTCTGCACTGCAAAAGCCTTGAACAGCATCATACTGTTCTGCCGTAATAAATGGAACAGAACCTCCTGATATAGTTTTTTTCATTTCTGTTGCCTGAGCTTTTTTTTCATTTAAAAACTTTTCATTTGTCTGAACAAGACGTTCACATCTTATATATGCGGCAACTGCAGCTCCCTTATCAGAACCCTTTACAAGCATTTTTCCGTTAAGGTCGGCAGAAACACAGTATTTATCAGTATCGGGTGACTTAGGGTAAGGTACAGCCATTAAGTCAAGTCCCTTATGATTTATATTCATGTCAGCAAGAAGCCAATCCGAACAGCCGTAGAACAGTGGAGTAATTTGTGAAAGAAAGTCAGATTCATCAGCATCTGCATCATATAAACCTGAATTTTTTAGTTCAGTAAGCAGGTTTTCAGCTTTTTCTATTTCAGGACTGCTTAAATTATTCTTGAACTTGCCGCTTTCTTTGGTTACAAAGGTGTCGCCTGTTGAGTAAACAAGTCCCTGACCTATATCTCCGCCGATTCCGTATAATTTTGCATCAGGTTTTGCTTCTGTATAGGCCTTCATTATCTCCATGAATTTATCCCATGTCCACTGACCGTTTTTATAAAGCTCGTAAGGGTCTTCAAGGTTAAATTCATTTATAAAGTTTCTTTTGTAGACTAAAAACTGCGGATTTGAACGTGAATAAGGAATTACATAATGATTGTTGTTGTATTCAAGAAGTTCAATATCATCTCTCATATCGTCCCACATTGAATTTTCCATATCAAGAACGTCATAATACTCGTCAAGCGGCTGAAACTTATCATCGGTTATGCCTGACAAAGCATATTCGTTGTAATAAGGAAACATATCCACAGTTTCTCCTGCTTGAAGCAATGCGTTAAGCGTACTCATCAATTCGGAGGATTTTGCAGGTAAGTATTCGATTTTTGCTCCGTAAACGTCCTCAAAAAGTGCAAGAGCAGTTGAACGCTCCTGATTTTCTTCGGGATTTATGTCATAGTCAGACAGCCAATAAATAGTCTGACCCTTTGTATTTCTAACATCTTCAGTATCCGCTTCAGAAATAAGCTCTGAAATACTGCTTGATTCGGACTTATTCTTGTTCTTACAGCCGACCGTTCCGTATAACATGGAAAAAGCAAGCCCTAAAGCAAAAATCCTTTTAATTTTTATCATATCCAAAACTCCTTTAAAGGTGAGGACATTACTCGTTTCAATGATATAATGTCTATTCAATATTATAATCACTTTTTTTAGTAATGTCAAGCAAGAACTTTTGCTTTGAAATGATGCTGAGAGCAGCAGGGCTGTGATAATTACTTTATGTAGACAAATATGACTTTTATGACGTGCAAAGTCTTTTGACGTTCTTTGTGCAGTATTGCCTTAACTGCTAAACTTTTCTGTACTCACTTGGTGATACTCCCATTACCTTTTTAAAAGCAGCAGAAAACTTACTGCCATTCTCATATCCATAATCTCCTGCTATTTCAAGAATGGTTTTATTTGTATCCTTTAGTATTTTAGCTGCGGACATCATTTTTTGTCTGCGGATACAGGAAAAAATTGAGTCACCATAAGCGTCACGAAATGTTTTTTTCAAGGTTGATGATGAGGTGTTGAAATGTAAGGCAAGAGAGTTGATAGTAATATGCGTGTCCATATTATTGCAAAGAAACAGATATGCCTGTTCCGCCAATTTAGAATTGTCTGAAAATTTTTTCAATATTATATACCTCCTCGTTAGCGATGGCTAACCAGATTATAAACCAATTTACAGTAAATGTCAATCCGAAATTATGACCTTTTGGAGTGGATAAAAAGAAATTAACCTGATATAATAATGGAGTAAGCCGCAGAGTTATGCTGAATGTTTACATCTTTTAAAGTACGCAGAACTTATTAAATATGCCTGCTAAGGTTCTGCAATGATTACATTAAGATAATGATGCGGTGTTGTCTGAAACATCTTGTAAAACAAGATTTTATTTTTTAAATTCAGGTTAGCCTACGCTAACGGAAAGGCGGATATTATGAGTAAGGTGGCAGTTGTATACTGGAGTGGAACAGGCAATACGGAGGCTATGGCAAATTCAGTTGTTTCCGGAGCCAAAAACGGCGGTGCAGAGGTTTCAATGTTTACTGCAGCCGAGTTTTCAGCAAGTGAAATGGATAATTATGATGCAGTAGCATTTGGCTGTCCGGCAATGGGAGCTGAGGTTTTGGAGGACTCCGAGTTTGAGCCGATGTTCAATGACTGCAAGAGCAAATTAAACGGCAAGAAAATCGGTTTATTTGGTTCATATGGCTGGGGTGACGGCGAATGGATGAGAAACTGGAAAGATGACTGTGAATCAGCAGGAGCAGTTTTTGCACACGATTATGTTATATGTAATGAAGCACCTGATGATGATGCCTCAAAGCAGTGCGAGGAGCTGGGAGCGGCACTTGCCTAAAGAGATTTTCAGAGGGAACGTTCTGCATGAAAGAACGTTCCTTTTTTGTGTTGCCCTAAATCATATACTGCATAAAATTGCCGTTTTTCACGAAACCAAAGTCACTATACAATAAAACGCCCATATCTGAAGCTGTGATTTGAACCGTACTGCATCCGTACTTTTCGGCTTCATTAACTACTTTTGAAAGCAAATTTTTTGCAATGCCTTTTCTTCTGTATTGCTTATCAGTAAACATACTTGAAAGCAGTCCGATTTTACCGCTGGGACATGCAAAATACGGCGGCTTTTCAACAAATGATATTCCGCTTGTTGCAATTATTTTTTCATTATCAAGTGCCAACCACGAAACGAACGTTCCGTCAGACATATGTTTTTCGTAATAATTTTTTAGTGCAGGACGTAAATCAATGTTCTCCACCGCACCTTCTTCACGAAGCTGGCTGATTCTCATTTCAATAAATGTATCCAGTTCCTTTTCCGTCAATTTTTGATAAGTGATATTCATGTATATTAACCTCATAATATGGTTTAATAATAAGGACGCTTTTGAATAAAACAAAAACGTCCTTAATGCGTATGTAATTACTGCTTATCGGCATCGTTCTCCTGTTTTTCAAGAGAAACACCGTTCTGAGCCTTGAGTAAATCTCTGATTTCTGTAAGAAGCTCCTGTTCCTTGCTCGGCTTAGGAGGTTCAGCAGGTTCTTCATGCTTTTTGAAAAGCTTGTTCATTGTCTGTACTATAATGAAAATACAGAAAGCAATGATGATAAAGTTAATTACAGACTGTAAAAATGAACCGTAATAAATAACAGGTGGTTCGTCTGTAAGACTCCATGGAATTTCAATGCTGAGCCTGCTTAGGTCAATACCGCCGATAATAGCACCAATAATCGGCATGAGCATTTTGTCTACAAGAGCAGTTACAATGCTTGTGAATGCAGAACCCATGATAAGACCGACTGCAAGATCCATTACATTTCCTCTTGCGATGAATTTTTTGAATTCATCAAAAAACTTCTTCATTTTTAATCTCTCCTTATTTTTAGACTGATATTATTTCCAACCGGAAATAACAGAGTCTTATTTTAAGGCAACACCGCACAAAGCACGTCAAAGGACTTAATGCAGTGTTGTCTTAGCTTTGTAAATAATTTATGCGTTACTGCACAAGGCTGATGAGACCCTGTGCAATTGCTGCCTTAAAGCTCCGGAATACTTGGCGGAACTTCCTCCTCCTGAGTTCTGACTGTCTTTTTTGCCTGCATGTATTCAGGAATTACAATTGCATCTATTTCGTCAATCACTTCTTTTTTCTTCGGCATAGCCTCAACCGGATGGTCGGCATTGCTCATTAAAGCCTCCACATGCTCATATTCGTATGATTCAAGTTCATCAGCATTTGCGGTATCAGCATGCCTCATAACAACTCTGTTTGGCTTTTTTATGTATTCTTCAAGGTCATCGGCATTAGCGGTATCAGTAACGTGCATCTTGACCTTTGACCTTTCGATAACATTTTCTTCAAGGTCATCAGCATCAACAATATCGGTAGCTTTCATGTAAATTCTATTTTTATCCGCAGGAACATTCGGAGATAAATCTTCCGCATTTGCCTGAGGGGCTGTTGTCATATAGTGATTAGTTCTTCTTTTGAATCTTTTTTCAAGTAAAGAAAAGTCCATTTCATCGGAAGAAACATTGTTCATATCTCCGCTTTTCCTAGAAGCGGGACGGTTAAAAAAATCCCCGTCATCATCATCGTCCTCATAATCATTGTAAGTTGGGGTATTGGCTTGATTTTGCTGAAATTGTGCAGGCTGCACCATTTGATGAGGGGCTCTGCCTTGTGAAATACCCATATTATTCGGAACTTGCTGAGGATATGCTTCATTCTGCATAAACATATTAGGATTTTGCTGTGGAAAATTAGTCATCACCGAAGCGTAAATAGGCATACCGTTCAGGTCGTAGCCTATAAGCTTTTGCTGTACACATGACTGGGGTGCATAAATAGGCATACCATTCAGGTCATAGCCTATAAGCTGGGACTGCTCCGTTGGAGCTTGATTTGCGTACATATTATTCTGCGGATAAGGTGCAGGCTGAGGAATATTCTGTACTTGCTGATGTGGATTTGGAAATTGTTGGTTAATCATTTGCGGATTGTTCACTTGTGGGCCTCCTGTTTGATAATTAGGTGTAAAATTTGAATAATTATTTTGGTTATTGTATTGTTGTGAAGGATATTGAGAATTATGAAATTGATTAACGGCAGGCTGCTGATGAAACTGCTGCTGCATCGGAGCAGATGTATCCGGAACAATAATATGCTCAGTATTCAGCTGAGGTATATAAGGTTCATTATAATCATCATAAGACTCATTCAGTTCATCGGCTGTAAATAGACTAGATTTTGTTTCCGGGGCTTTATCGTTGATAATAAAAGTTCCTGAACCAATAGTAAAGTTGCTGCCGTCGTTTTCCGACCTGTACCCCCTTTGACTAAGCTGACCTAGCTGATCTATATTTATATCGGACAAATCATTAAGGTTGTGTCCGCAGGCAACGCAGAAAGTAAAACCTTTTTTATTGTCAGTGCCGCATTTGGGACAAATCATAGTCTATCACTCCTTTTCAGAGAAAATTGCAAAGCCAAACAGAAAATGTAGAAGTCGGCAGTGCAGTAAAAAGACTGCAAGGTAATATAGTGGATATAATTGCTGTAATATCGCAGAAATATATTATAGCAATACAACAAAATGCTGCAACTAATCTGACAATTCAAACCGCATATTACTGCGTTGTCCTCCTCACCATACGACAGTATGCTTTTGTCGTCCGCCTTGTACTATGCGGTTTGCTTTTGCCATCTTATGTTGCATTATTTTATTGCATTGCTATAGAGTTATCCGCAGGTTAATTAATGGCAACACCAGATAAAGCACGCCAAAAGGCTTTGTGGGCGTTGAGTGAATAATGCTGATAAATATGCAATCCCTATTACTTAGAAGTTAGCTGGAGTTAATAGTGCAATGCTGTCTTATAATAATTATATCATTATACTGTGATAATTTCAATACAATTTTGAAAAATTGTGCAAATGAGTGCTAAAACCAAGCTTTGTTTTGTTCAATTCTTACAAGCATACAAAAAAACTGTTTATTTTTTTGGAATAATGTGTTATAATACAGTTGATATCAATCGTGAAAAGACAAAAGAGTGATAAAACAGAACCAAAAACTCGGTTAAGGCAGCACCGTACAACCTGTACGGAGAAAAGAGAACGCATTATGCGTCAGTTTTTTGCATGCATTAACGAACATGGAGAATAATTATGAAGGATATTAATAAAAGAAAGAGCATTCAACACGCTAAATTGATTACCGAATTATGTATTTCTGCTGTGATTATGCTTTCAGCAGGATATATTGTTTACAAAGGCTCAAGCCGGACAAGAATTGTTGAGAAATCTCCTTTGGTGGAGCTTGATAGTACCGATGAGCTTTCAACTCCTGATGATACCATTGATGAAAACAAGGTTATTTTTCAAAATATTGAGGTTTCAACCAAGGATAAATTTAAGGGGGATTTAATACTGGTCAACAACGACCATCAGTATTTCAGCGGCGGAGAGGATCTGGTCGGAGTAAGTGAACAGTTTGATAATGACGGAGTAGACTTTATTGTCGGCAACGATTATAATGTTCAGCTTCGCAAAACTCCGCTTCTTGCACTTGAGCAAATGGCAAGAGATTTCTATGCGGCAAAAAATATAAATGACCTTATCGTTATAAGCGGCTACAGAACTCAGGAACAGCAAAAGGAGCTTTATGACAACGACCTTGCTCAGACAGGTCTTGATTATTCAGAGCTTGTTGCGAAAGCAGGCTACAGTGAGCATCAGACAGGCTATTCAATTGACTTTTCCACAAGTACAACGTGGGATTATGACGGTCAGGGAGATTATGCGTGGATTGATGAAAACTGCTGGAAGTACGGATATATACTCCGTTATGCAGAAAATAAAACAGAACTGACTAAAATCAAATATGAACCATGGCATTACAGATATGTCGGTGTTCCTCATGCGTATTACATGTATAAAAACGGAATCTGCATGGAAGAATATATTGAACGTCTGAAACAGTATACCTATGAAGGCGAGCATCTTATTTTTACCGATGATAACGGTAAAAATTACGAGCTTTATTATGTTCCGTCTGATGACGGCAATGAAACGACATATGTGCCTGTTCCGGTAAGTCTTAAATATGAAGTTTCGGGCAATAATATTGACGGATTTATTGTAACGGTCTATACAGATGAAAGCACTGCACCTGCTGAGCAGTCAGACAGTTCTTCTGCTGAAAGCACACCTGAAGCTTAAAATATCATTGACATAATTGCTTAAAAAGTATATAATGAATTATAGGGAATACTGCATAGTTTTGTGTGGTGTTGCCTTAGGTAAAAAGCGTAGCAGTCAGAGTAGCATTATTGCAGTCTTTCAGAGAGTATCGGGGCGGTGTGACGGTACAGACGGATTTTGTGAAGTGCGGCTGTCAGCTTCGGAGAGGAATTGAGTATTCTTCGGCGGCTTATCCCCGTTATCAGATTTTTGAGTTAAAAGTCGGAGTGGAACCGCGTTATACGCCTCCGGAGCATTTTTGCTCCGAAGGCTTTTGTTTTATTGCATTGCTTATAGGCAATATCACCAATAAATGTCAAGTGACCTTGTGCAATGCTTTCTTATCATAATTACAGACACAGGAGTATGCCATGTTTAAACAACTAAAAGAGGATATTGCTCTTATAAAGGAACGTGACCCTGCCGCAAGAAGTACCTTTGAGATACTTCTCACATATTCAGGACTTCACGCAATCCACAGCTACAGACGTGCGAACTGGTTTTACCGCCATAAAATGTTTACCATTGCAAGAATAATCTCACAATTTGCCCGTTTTCGTACAGGAATTG
Source organism: Ruminococcus sp. UBA6407 (assembly GCA_002438605.1). GTDB lineage: Bacteria > Bacillota > Clostridia > Oscillospirales > Ruminococcaceae > Ruminococcus > Ruminococcus primiciens. Next base: position 29,341 of record DJPR01000020.1, on the reverse strand, counting down.
AAATTCATCCCGGTGCAACTATCGGGAAAGGTCTTTTTATAGATCACGGAATGGGCGTTGTTATCGGAGAAACTACGATAATAGGCGATAATTGTCTGATTTATCAGGGTGTAACATTGGGCGGCACAGGAAAGGATAAGGGAAAGCGTCACCCTACGCTTGGAAATAACGTGCTTGTCGGAGCAGGAGCTAAGGTGCTTGGGCCTTTCAAGGTTGGTGACAATGTTAAAATAGCCGCAAATGCGGTCGTTCTTAATGAGATACCAAGCGACTGTACGGCTGTCGGCGTACCTGCAAGGGTTGTCCGCAGAAAAGGTGAAAGGGTCAACAAATGCAAGGTTACTCAAGATTTAGACCAGATTCATATTCCGGATCCTGTTGCTCAGGAGCTTTGTAAAATGCACGTTGAAATTGAATATCTGGAAAAACAGCTTGCAGAATTAAAGGAAAAATCAAAAGGAGAGTAACTCCATTAAGGTGAAGCCGCACATTTATGTGCGGTTCTGCCCGATAAAAGATAGATGAAAGGAATTTAAGCCATGCAAATATATAATACGCTTACACACAAAAAAGAAGAATTTGTTCCGAGAGAAGCAGGAAAGGTCAGCATGTATACATGCGGCCCTACCGTATATCACTATGCACACATAGGTAATCTGAGAAGCTACATCATGGAGGATATTCTTGAAAAATATCTGCGTTTTACAGGTCTTGACGTTAAAAGAGTCATGAATATAACCGATGTCGGACATCTTACAAGTGACGGTGATACAGGTGACGACAAAATGCTCAAGGGTGCTAAGCGTGAGCATAAAACTGTTATGGAAATTGCAAAATTCTATACGGACGCTTTTTTTGCAGATTGTAAAAAGCTGAATATAAAAACTCCTGACGTTGTAGAACCTGCAACATCATGCATTGCCGACTTTATCAGGGTAATTGAAAGTCTTATTGAGAAAGGCTATGCTTATGAGGCGGGCGGAAATATTTACTTTGATACCTCAAAGCTTGAAAAATACTATGTTTTCAATGACTTCAAGGAGGAGGACCTGGCTGTCGGAGTTCGTGAAGGTGTTGAGGAGGACGGCAATAAAAGAAACAAAGCTGATTTTGTTCTTTGGTTTACAAAGTCCAAGTTTGACGATCAGGAGCTTAAATGGGACAGTCCATGGGGAATAGGTTATCCGGGCTGGCATATTGAGTGTTCATGCATAAGCATGAAAAATCTGGGAGAATATCTTGATATTCACTGCGGCGGCATTGATAACGCTTTTCCGCATCATACAAATGAAATTGCACAAAGTGAGGCATATCTCGGCCATGAATGGTGCAATTACTGGTTCCATGTTCATCACCTCAACACAAACAGCGGTAAAATGAGCAAGTCAAAGGGAGAATTCCTTACAGTTTCACTTCTTGAAAAAAAGGGATATAATCCGCTTGTATACAGATATTTCTGTCTGCTTTCACATTACAGAAAGTCGCTTGTATTTTCATGGGAAAACCTTGATAATGCTGTTACCACATTTAATAAGCTGATTGCAAAAATAGCTCCGCTTACATCTGAAAAGGGCGGAGAAATTGACAAGGCTGAGTATGACCGTCTTATGAAGTGCTTTAATGACGCTCTTGATAATGACCTCAATACATCTCTTGCAGTTACTGCACTGTATGACGTGCTGAAATCAAATGCAAACAGCACAACAAAGCTTGCCCTCATTGAGAAGTTTGACGAGGTTCTTGGACTGGACCTTATAAAAACTGCTGAAAAGTCAGTTGAGGCTGAAAAAAATTCAGTTTCCGATATTCCTCAGGAGGTTCTTGACCTTGCTGAAAAGAGAGCTTCTGCAAGAAAAGAAAAGAATTTTGCTCTTGCAGATGAAATAAGAGCTGAAATAACAGCACTTGGATATGAAATAAAGGAAACACGTCAAGGTACGGAAATAAAGAAAATATGAAACTTGGAATGGTTTTAAAATCCGATATTTATGCCGCAAACGCATACAGGATAACAGGATTTGAAATTTTTGGCGAATATTATGATTATTATGCTATGGAGTATATTATGAAAGACTACAAAAAGGGGGCAGTATAAATGGCAAGAGTATATCCCCTTTTCAGCTCCAGCAAGGGAAATGCAACATTTATCGGTACGGAAAAAGGCGGTATTCTTATTGACGCAGGAGTCAGCTGTAAAAGACTTATGTCTGCTCTTGCAGTCAATAATATTCCGGCAGAGGCAGTTCAGGGAATTTTCATAACTCACGGACACAGTGACCATGTTGCAGGTCTGAAGCTTTTTACCTCAAAAACAGGCTGTGCAGTTTACGGTCAGAAGAAAACTTTAAGGCAGCTTGCGGATTCGGAAAAATTATCTCCCAACGCACCGATTATTGAGCTGACAGGCAAAATTTCCGTTTGCGGCATGGAGATAAGCTGCTTTGATACTCCGCATGATACGGTTCAAAGCTGTGGATACAGAATACATACAAGCGATGATAAATATTGTGCAGTCTGCACCGATTTAGGACATATTACACCTGAAGTTGACGCCGCACTGACAGGCTGCCGAATGGTTCTTATTGAGTCTAATTATGACGAGGGAGTGCTCAGGGCAGGGAATTATCCTCTTTATCTTAAACAGAGAATACTCTCTAAGCATGGGCATCTTTCAAATCCTGACTGTGCAGAGCAAATCGGTAAGCTGATTGAAAGAGGTACAACTCATTTTGTGCTGGGGCATTTAAGTCAGGATAATAACCGTCCTCATATTGCCGACGGAAATGTACAGAACAGTCTGCCGCAGTATGTGAGGGGAAAGGACTATCTGCTGGGTGTTGCACCTGTTGAAACCTGCGGAGGAGCTGTGATTTTTTAATGAATGTAAAGCTTATAGTTATCGGAAAACTTAAAGAGGATTATCTTAGAAGTGCCTGCAATGAGTACATAAAGCGTCTTTCAAGGTACTGTTCGTTTGAACTGCATGAACTTGATGAATGCAGACTAAGTGATAATCCAAGTCAAAAAGAAATAGACTCAGCACTTTCAAAAGAAGCTGAGTCTATAAAAAAGTATGCAAAGGGATATATTATTCCTATGTGCATAGAGGGAAAACAGCTTGCAAGCAGAGAGCTTTCCGAAAAAATTGAAAATATCGGAATAAACGGGCAAAGTACGGTTACTTTTATAATCGGCAGTTCTTTCGGACTTTCTGATACAATTAAAAGCATGGCTGATTTTAAGCTTTCCATGTCAAAAATGACATTTCCGCATCAGCTTGCAAGGGTAATGCTCCTTGAACAGATTTACAGAGCTTTCAGCATTTCTGAGGGTGGGAAGTATCATAAATAGTACGCTTGGGTAAATGAATCTGCATACTTCACATTATTGCTTTAAATGTTTCACTTGACTAACAATTCAAAAATATGCTATAATACAAATAGGTAAGCGTTAGCTAACCACAGTGATTACTGCAGCACAATTGGGCAATTCAAATCATATATGGTGCAATTGTTCTTTTCACCATGCGACAGCATGATTTTGAACTGCTATAAATCGTGTGTATATTATGGCTGCCTGATGAAATAATATAGCAATACAACAAAATGCTGCAACTAAGCTGAAAATTCAAACTGCACATTACTGCGTTGTCCTTATCAGACAGTATGCTTTTGTCGTCCGCCTTGTACTATGCGGTTTGCTTTTGCCATCTTATGTCGCATTATTTTATTGTATTGCTATAGTTTCGGGCATCCGGTTAGCTCCAACTAATCAAAAACAGGAAGGTGAGGATATATGTCACATGCGGAATGTCGTTGTTTTGAGCAGAAGCTTGCGTACTTTACTGCCCCATCACTTCTGGGAATAAAATGTGCAAATCTTGTGTCAATGGATTCTAAGGAGTTTAATATTGCTGAACAAACAAAGCGTTTCAATAAAAAGGCTGAATGTAAAGGTTTGAGAATTAAGCTTATGTGCAGGTGTAAAAATCATATGCTTGTACTTTTGTATAACGAAAAGCTGCTTAAAAAAAGTCTTTGTGACGCAAACAGACGAAATATTCTTATGAGCTACGGCTATGAACGTGAATTTTCATTGGAAAAGGACTTGAACAGACTATCAAAGCGTATTGCGGAGGAATCTGAATTTCCCCATGAAATCGGTATTTTTCTCGGTTATCCGACAGAAGATGTCGAGGGTTTTATTGCAAATAAGGGTGACAATTTCAAGCTTTGTGGCTGTTGGAAGGTGTATGGTGACGAGGAAAAGGCAAAACGTCTTTTTATAAATTATGACAGATGCAGGAGCTTTTTATGCAATAAACTGAATGAGGGCAGTGATATTTACAGAGCATTAAAAATCTCCTGACAAATTTTGCAAATTATGACAATAAGTTAGCTTAAACTAACCTGTAAAATATGCAAGTTCAATAAATATGAGCATTTATGGTAAAAACAGCCTGAAATTGCTTGACTTTCTATTTTAAACGTGATACTATAATATTGGTTAGTGAGAGCTAACCAATATTATAGACCATAGGTTAGACTAAACTAACTTTTGATAAGGAGGAACAAAATGATGCCTTTAACACTTGCAAATGTTGGTGAGGAGAATATAATCAAAAAGGTTGGCGGAAATCCGGAAACAAGAAAATTTCTTGAAAATCTGGGATTTGTAGCAGGCGGGTCAGTTATTGTTGTCAGCGAAATCGGGGGCAATGTGATTGTAAACGTCAAGGAGTCGAGAGTTGCCGTTTCAAAGGAAATGGCAAGCAAAATTATGGTGTAAGGAGTGGTTGGAATGACATTAAAAGAAGCAAAAATCGGTCAGACAGTCAAGGTTAAGAAGCTTGACGGAGAGGGTGCGGTAAAACGCAGAATAATGGATATGGGCATCACAAAGGGTACAGATGTTTACATTCGCAAGGTTGCACCTCTTGGTGATCCGATTGAAGTTACAGTACGAGGCTATGAGCTTTCGCTCAGAAAAGCTGACGCTGAAATGATTACGGTTGAATAATTTTTGCGTGCAGATTAGCATTTTGTTGTATTGCTATAATTAGGGAAAGGATTGATATTATGGGTATAAGAATTGCACTTGCGGGAAATCCGAACGCAGGTAAAACAACGCTCTTTAATGCACTGACAGGTGCTAACCAGTTTGTTGGAAACTGGCCGGGCGTTACGGTTGAGAAAAAAGAGGGTAAGCTGAAAGGTCACAGCGATGTTATTATCACAGACCTTCCGGGTATTTATTCACTTTCTCCATACACTCTTGAGGAGGTTGTTGCGAGAAATTATCTTATCGTTGAGCGTCCTGACGCCATTCTTAACATTATTGACGGTACAAACCTTGAAAGAAACCTTTATCTTACAACACAGCTTGTAGAACTTGGAATTCCTGTTGTTTGTGCAATAAACATGATGGACGTTGTCCGCAAAAGCGGTGACAAGATAAACACAAATCAGCTTGCAAAAGAGCTTGGCTGTCAGGTGGTTGAGATTTCCGCTTTAAAGGGAACAGGAATAAAGGAAGCCGCAGAAATGGCGATTTCAGCTGCAAAATCAGAAACCCCAATGATTCCGCAGCATAAGTTTAATGGTGCTGTAGAACATGCCATTGCACATATTGAAGAAGCTTTTTTACATAATATTCCCGAAGAACAGCAGCGTTGGTATGCAATTAAGATATTTGAGCGTGATGACAAGGTTCTTGAGATGCTTAAAATTGACAATGCAACCCTTGAGCATATCGAAAAGGATATTGCAGCAGCTGAAAAGGAAATGGACGATGATGCTGAAAGCATTATTACAAATGAGCGTTACATTTATATTGCGTCAATCATTAAGGGCTGTCTTAAAAAGAAAAATAAAGGCGGCATGACCGTTTCCGATAAAATTGATAAGGTAGTTACAAACAGATGGCTTGCACTTCCGATTTTTGCAGTAGTAATGTTTATAGTTTACTATGTTTCAATAACAACAGTCGGCGGCTGGGCTACAGACTGGACAAATGACGTTCTTTTCGGGGACTGGATTACAAATGGAGCAAACAGTCTGCTTGAAAAGATGAACTGTGCAGCTTGGCTTCAGGGACTTATCGTTGACGGTATTATTGGCGGTGTTGGTGCGGTTCTCGGATTCGTTCCGCAGATGCTTGTATTGTTTATCTTCCTTGCATTCCTTGAATCATGCGGATATATGGCAAGAATTGCATTTGTAATGGACAGAGTTTTCCGTAAGTTCGGACTCTCAGGCAAATCATTCATACCAATGCTTATAGGTACAGGCTGCGGTATTCCGGGAATTATGGCAAGCCGTACAATTGAAAATGAACGTGACCGCCGTATGACAGTTATGACAACAACATTTATTCCATGCGGTGCAAAGCTGCCTATTATCGGACTTATTGCAGGTGCACTTTTCGATAACTCAGGCTGGGTTGCAACCTCTGCATATTTTGTTGGTGTTGCAGCAATTATTATTTCAGGTATCATGCTTAAAAAGACAAAGATGTTTGCAGGCGACCCTGCACCATTCGTTATGGAGCTTCCTGCATATCATATGCCTACAGTCGGAAACATTCTTCGTTCAATGTGGGAACGTGGCTGGTCATTCATTAAAAAGGCAGGTACAATCATTCTTCTTTCAGCAATTGTTCTCTGGTTCTTACAGGGCTTCGGCGTTGAGGACGGCAGCTTTGGAATGGTAGAAGACCTTGATAACTCAATACTTGCTAAAATCGGCAATATAATCGCACCTATCTTTGCTCCGCTTGGCTGGGGCGACTGGAAGGCTGCTGTTGCAACTATTACAGGTCTTATTGCTAAGGAAAATGTCGTTGCAACATTCGGTACACTTTTCCACTTCTCAGGTGAAGTTTCAGAAAACGGTGATGAAATCTGGACTCAGGTTGCCGCTAACTTTACAGCGTTGTCAGGCTATACATTCCTTATCTTCAATCTGCTTTGTGCTCCATGCTTTGCCGCAATGGGTGCTATCAAGCGTGAAATGAACAATGGAAAATGGACAGCCTTTGCAATTACATATCAGTGCGTATTTGCTTATGCGGTTTCACTTATTGTATATCAGCTCGGCTCAGCATTTACGGGAAATATTAATGTTGTAGGATTTATTGTCGCACTTATAGTTCTTGCATTTATAATTTATATGCTTGTAAAGCCGTATAAGGAAAGCAACAGACTTACAGCAAAGGTAAAGATAGAAGCGTAATAATTTGCTGAATAAGTTTATTCAGCACACAATAAAGACAGCACTGTATAAATCATCAAAAAATTTGTACAGTGCCGCTTTAAAGGAGGATTTGCTATGTTGGATTTTTTATCTCAAAATATAGGCACAATTGCTGTTTTATTGGTAGTTTTGGCAGTTGTAGCACTGATTATATTCAGGCTTGTTAAGAACAAGAAGAAAGGCAAATCATCCTGCGGCTGTAACTGCGGATGCTGCCCGAATTCAGCACTTTGCCATAGCAATGCGAAAAAAGGTTGATTTTTTGTTTAAAATATGATATAATCTTTTCAGCATACTTGAAAGGCGGAGCTGAAAATGCACGGATTATACGAATCAGGTGAGAATTACCTTGAAACAATTCTAATATTAAAAAGTCGGGGATTGGAAGTTCGTTCCATTGACATAGTGCGTGAAATGAATTTGTCAAAGCCGAGCGTTAGCCGTGCAATGAAAATTCTCAAAGAGGGCGGATTTATAAATATAGATGCTGACGGCTTTATTACTCTTACCGAGAATGGAACAGAGGTTGCGGAACGTATTTATGAAAGGCACAGAGTTCTTACAGACTGGCTTATCGGAATCGGTGTAAACGAGAAAACCGCTGCCGAGGACGCCTGCAAGCTGGAGCATGATATAAGTGTTGAATCATTCCAAAAGCTGAAAGAGCATATAAGGGAAAAACATAATAAATAAAGGCAACAGGTATTGCCTGGATTAAGGATAAGTATGCAGACAAAAGCACAGAAAATATATTTGTATGCAATATATAAGCTTGGACAGAACGGTAATGCGGTTCGGTCAGCAGACGTTGCAAGAATTGTCGGAGTAAGCAAGCCAAGCACTGTAAGCATGCTGCAAAAACTGGCTGATGACGGTTACATAACAAAAGAACCGTATCGTGAAATCGAGCTTACCAAAAAGGGAATTAAAGCTGCCAATGAGCTTTATACTCCTATGGTTATTGTATGTGACTTTTTAAAGAATGCTGTTGGAACATCAGATGAAAAAGCGGATAAGGACGCAATAATCATGGTGTCACAGCTTTCAGATGAAACTCTTGACAAGTTTGTGGACTTTGCAATAAAAAATAAAGACCTTTTAAATAAGAAATAATATCATATAGTGATTAAGGAGAGGCTTAATGCCTCTCCTTAATTTTGCCTTTTGCTGATTTTATTCCAGTTAATAAAGCCATATATATCGTTTACAAAAAACATTACAAAGCATATTGCAACAGGCAGATATACACTGTTTGCAAGTGTTGCGATAATCCATAGAAATATCAGTACAAGGTCATTTGCGGCATATGCCAGAGCATAAAACGGACTTCTTCTGAATGTCAGATATGCTGCAAAAAAACTTGTTGTTACTGAAACTGTACTGAGCATAAGACTGTTTGTGTCAAATGCTTTTAGAATAAAATAAAATGCAATGGTTACTGCTATTGCCGCTGTCGCCATAAGTCCGACCTCTTTATGCTTAATATAATTCACTTCAACTTCTGATTTGTTTTGTGAGGACGGGTGTTTCAGCCATGAAATAACCGACATAACCGACATCGGCAGAGTCATTAAAAGGTAAGTCAGCATTTCGCCGTAGTATCTGAAGCTCAATGATATTATACCGTATATTATGCTGAAGGCCACCATAAGTACAGGGCCGAGAACGTCTGCCTTTGCTGCAAAAATCAGTGAAGTCACACCTATAAGAGAGTTGAAAAGCATAAGATAATTGCGGTCTTTGGTTATCATAAAGGAAACTGCGATTACAAGCAGTGAAAAAATCCAAAGACAGCCCTCAAATCTTGACAAATTTCTGATTGAATTAATTATTCTCATAAAAAACTTCCTTTCCAAAAAAAATGAGCATCTGTATGTATCTTCAAAGACCTAACGATACATACAATGCTCTGATTTCTACCCGGTGGCAGAATTTACTTATCCAAGACCACATTCATCGTAGTCCTGCCATTTTTCTTTATATGCCTTATTGCTGGCTCCTCTGTACATAATGTAAACGACTGAGCCGAGTGCAAGAAATATAGCAAGCATTAGCTTTATAACACCGCTGTATCCCTTTTTGTTTTCCTCATTTTCTACATAATTAACTATTTTTCCCATTATCAAACCTCTGTTTTAACTTCGGATTCTGCTGATGCTCCGTTCATTTCAGCCATAAGTCTGCGGAGTTCATCATCAACCTTGGCATTCGTCTGTAGTTCATCAAAATTATCTTTATCCACACCATTGAGTGAATCTGAAATATCGGCAAAAGCGTCCGCCTCAGCTTCCTTGCGGATGATTTTTTCTTCCATTCTGTTGAATTTTTCTGTTGAGCTTGATGCGTCAAAGCCGCCAACAGACTTAGCAAGATTTTTCTGGGTATCAGCCATTTGTGAACGGGCAATGAGCATAGCCTGACGGCTTTTTGCCTCGTCAAGTTTAGATTTCAAGGTTTCAACCTGTTCCTTGATATCTGCTGTCTGTTTAGAAATGGTTTCATACATTTCCTTATAGCTTGCAGTATCTTCATCAGCCTTTACCTTTTTTGCAAGAGCTTTTTTAGCAAGCTCTGTATTACCTGCTGAAAGAGCAGCCTTAGCTTTAGACTCCCAATCGGCAGAAATCTGCTGAGAGTTCTGATACTGCTTTTCAGCCATACGCTCACTTGCTACAGCTTTTCCCAATGCCTGTGTGGACTTATTGAGTTCCTTCTGCATATCAAGAATAATCTGCTTGACCATTTTTTCAGGGTCTTCAGCTTTATCTATGAGGTCATTGATATTTGATTTCAATAAATCAGAAAGTCTTTGAAAAATACCCATATACAAATCCTCCTTATTAAGGTAACTCCCGCATAAAGTCTTGTTCAATATAATGAAACTTATACGTTTATTATGATTATAAATTATTTAATTATGTTTGTCAATAGAAAACAGGATTTTCACTTAAATTTCACTTCTGTATTAATAATACAGAGTTTTGTCATCATCAGGATAATATCCGCCGTCATATGGAACGAATTCATCTTCCGAGAGCTTTCCGCTTGCAATAGCTTCTGCCTTTAATGCTTCATATGCATATGCTTTTGCAGTATACATATAAGGATTAACATATACAATGTTAAGTATTCCGCAGGTTAAAGCACCTAAGAGCAGCCAGCCGATAAAGCTGAGGTCAAGATAGAAAAGGTCAGATTTATGGCCATTTGTCATGGTGCTGCTTATTTCTATGCAGCGTTTTGCACTTAAATTCGGATTTTCCGATTTTATGTATGGAACCATGCTGTATGAATATGATTTAATAATTCCGGGAATAAAACAAAGAAGTGACCAAAGGAAAATGTATACGCCCATAAGGAGCATTGTTGAGATAGTTGTAAGGTAATGGCCACCCTTAAATGTATTAAAAATTGATTTTGCAGGTGGATTTTTATCATTTATTGAACGTCTGAACCAGCCTGCTGCCCCGACTGTTATAGGATATGAAATAAACAGAGCAAAAGAAACTGCAAGAGCTAAAATCACAAAGAATACAATTGCAAAAATCAGTATCATTTCATCAGGAATGCTTGAGCTGAGTGTATCATTGGCTGAATCTGAAGCAAAGGAATCTTTATTGCCAAATCCTCCGCCAAATCCGCCAAATCCTCCGCCGCCGAGGAATGTAACAATAAGGGAAACTATAATTGCATTTGTATTGCCTTTGATATGACTTTTGGCATTGCCTTTAATCTCATGATGATTATACATAAATAAAACCTCCCAATAACATAAAATGTTTACCGCTATTATAAATATATCATATAATTATTAATTTTTCAAGCATTTCAGAATAAGTTTTAAGGCAACACCGCACAATTTTTCTGCGGTGTTGCCTTAATTATATAACAAGTCCGTCTAGACCAAGCTTTTCAGCAAATTCAATTGAGTTATCGGAGGGAGAATCAATACTGCACCAGCCGAATACTCCGAGTCCTCTTTTTCTGAAATTTTTGACTTTTTCTGAATTGAGGTGAGTAAGCTTATAATTTACGAAGTCACCGCATATTTTTGAGCCATAGTTATCACTTGCAAGTCTGCCGCATTTGATGTCTGAAAGATTTGACTTACAGTACTTTACTGTAAAGCAGTTAAATGACTGCACAGTATATCTTCCTTTGTAATCTTTCAGAAGCTTAACGGTTTCCTTTTCAAGCTTATAAGATGTCGGAAGAATTTTCGGCGTTTTCAGTTCAATCATAAGAGGTACACTGTTGTTTACGAATTTAAGGGTTTCGCTTAATGTAGGTATGTTCTCACCTGTATTCAGACGTATTTTTTTCAGCTCGTCAAGAGAAAGAGATGATACGTCAATATTTTTTCCTGCAACACGCATAAGTGACTTATCATGTATTATTACAGGGATATTGTCCTTGGTAAGACGAACGTCAAGCTCTATTCCGATATTCATTTTAATGGCTTGGGCAAAGGCTTCAATGGTATTTTCACCTGCACCATTTGCAGTACAACCTCTGTGAGCGTATAACTCCATTAATTTCACCTCTGAAAATTAGGAAAACACCATACAGTTTTTGTATGGTGTCAGTATGTTGAAAAAGTTTATGACAATAAGGGAACGCCCTCTCTTGCAGGGCGTTCCCTCTTAAAAGCAGTCCTTTTCGGACTGCTTTTAATTCACCCTTTGCGGAGCGCTTAAAGGCTTTATGCGGGGCTTTGCCCCACACCCCACCAAAGGCTCTGCCTCTGGACTCTGCCAAAGGGTTAGCAAACCCTTTGGAAACCCAGTTTTATCAAATTAATTTTTTTAGTTCATTTCTGATTTTATTATATGCAGTTACTTGTAAATTCTTGCTTCTCCCGAATTAATTGTTTTTATTTCACCATTTTCATATTCAATGGTCAGACCTGCATCATCTGCAATTGCAACAGCCTTTCCGATATGACTTCCGTTTCTGTCCTCAACTGTAACCATTCTGCCGATTATCATTGAGCGTTTTCTGTATTCATCAAGAAAAGTCTTGCTTTCCAATTCTTTAAGACACTTTTCAAGCTTTTCAAGAAGTACCGCACAAAGCTGATTTCTGCTTATTTTCTCATGCGTTTCATCTTCAATGGACGTAACGATTTCATTAAGCTCCTCAGGAATTTTTCCGTTAAGACTGTTCACATTAATGCCTATGCCTATTATTACATAGTCAAGCTGATTGGATTCAAAGCTCATTGAGGCTTCCGTAAGAATACCACACAGCTTTTTATCATTGAGAAAAAGGTCATTTACCCATTTTATTTTAATGTCACAGGAACAAAGCTCCTCTACAGCTTCTGCCGCTGCGACTGCCGCACAGGCTGTTATAAGCTGAGCAGATGAAATGCTGATATTTTCCGTTAAAACCAGACTTACATAAAGTCCTGTACCCTTTGGTGATACAAAAGTACGTCCAAGCCTGCCTTTTCCTGCATTCTGACAGTCTGCCGCAACAACAGTTCCATGCGGAGTTCCCTCCTGAGCAAGCTTTTTTGCATAGTTGTTTGTGGAGTCTGTTTCATCAAGAATTATAAGGTTCTGCCCATATTTTTCAGTTTTAAGGTATCGCTGTATGAACGCTTCATGAAGTTTGTTTTCTTCGGAAGCAATGCGATAGCCTCTGTTTCTTATCGCTTCAACGGCAAAGCCCTCCTGTTCAAGCTGTTTTACGGCTTTCCAGACTGCATTTCTGCTGACGTTAAGCTTCTGAGCAAGCTCCTCACCCGAAATATACTCATTTCCGTTTTGAATAATAGATAAAAGTACCTTATCTTTCAGCGTCATTTTAAGTTCCTCCGCTTATACGTCTTTAAAATGCTTTCTTGATACTTTCAGACGGTTCATAGCCTTGTTAAGAGCAGCCTGAGTATGATAATATTCTATAATACTTTGCTTTTGCTTCATGCGTTCCTCGGCACGATCTCTTGCAGCTTCAGCACGTTTAGCGTCAATTTCTTCGGGAAGTTCAACGTAATCCGCAAGTATAACGGCAAACTTTGGCATTACTTCCGCAAATCCGTCTGAAACGGCAGCATAATGCCATTTTCCGTCAACCAAATATTTCAGCTCCCCTGCCTTTATGGCAGTAACAAGAGCATCATGTCCTGCAAGAACGCCGTATTGTCCGTCAAGTGCAGGAAATACGACGTGTTCACATTCGCCGTCATAAAAAACACGGTCACTGGCGATAATTTCAAGATGAAAAGTTTTTCCCATTTAAAATTACCTCCTTTTACTGTTCTTTCTGCATCTTTTCCGCTTTTTCAACAACCTCGTCAATAGTTCCGACCATAAGGAAAGCAGCCTCGGGATACTGATCCATATCACCGTTAATAATAGCTTTAAAGCCTTTTATTGTTTCCTCAACAGGAACATATTTACCCTTGAATCCTGTAAAGTTTTCTGCAACATTAAACGGCTGTGACAGGAATTTCTGAATTTTTCTTGCTCTGTAAACAGCAAGCTTATCGTCCTCATCAAGCTCCTCCATACCGAGAATAGCAATGATGTCCTGCAATTCTTTATATTTCTGCAAAAGCTCCTGAGTTTTTCTTGCAACCATGTAATGCTCCTCGCCTACAATATCTGGTTCAAGTATTCTTGATGAAGATTCAAGAGGGTCTACAGCCGGATAAATACCCTGTTCCACTATTTTTCTTGATAAAACCGTTGTAGCGTCAAGGTGAGCAAAAGTGATTGCAGGTGCAGGGTCAGTAAGGTCATCAGCAGGAACATAAACTGCCTGAACTGACGTAATAGAGCCATTTTTGGTAGATGTGATACGTTCCTGAAGTTCACCAACTTCCGTTGCAAGTGTAGGCTGATAACCTACGGCTGACGGCATACGTCCGAGAAGTGCAGACACCTCTGAACCTGCCTGAACATATCTGAAAATATTATCTATAAACAAAAGAACGTCCTTATGCTTGCGGTCACGGAAGTATTCAGCCATGGTAAGACCTGTCTGAGCTACTCTCATTCTTGAACCCGGCGGTTCATTCATCTGACCGAAAACAAGTGCGGTTTTCTTGATAACTCCCGACTCTTTCATTTCGTTCCAGAGGTCATTACCCTCTCTTGAACGCTCACCTACGCCTGTAAAAATAGAATATCCGCCATGTTCAGTGGCAATATTTCTGATAAGCTCCTGAATAAGTACGGTTTTGCCAACTCCTGCACCGCCGAAAAGGCCGATTTTACCGCCCTTTGCGTAAGGGGCAAGGAGGTCGATTACCTTAATGCCTGTTTCAAGTATTTCAACGCTTGGGCTTTGATCCTGAAATGACGGCGGTTTTCTGTGGATTTCCCACTTTTCATCGCTGTTTACAGGGCCTTCCTTGTCGATAGGCTCGCCAAGAACATTGAACATTCTGCCAAGAGTTTTTGTACCTACCGGCACTTTGATGCATGAGCCTGTCGGAGTTACCTCCATATCCTTGCATAGTCCCTCGCTTGTGGCAAGCATAATACAGCGTACCACAGAACCGCCAAGGTGCTGAGCAACCTCCATAACACGTTTTTTTCCGTCAACCTCAACGGTAAGAGCGTCCTTTATCATAGGGAGTCCTTTACCGCTGAACTGAACATCTATAACAGGTCCGAGAACCTGAATAATTTTTCCTTTTTCCATTATAAAGAAGCTCCTTTCACTCTTCCTTGTGTAAACCCTTAGCACCGCTTACAACCTCGGTTATTTCCTGAGTTATAGCTGCCTGTCTTGCTCTGTTATACAAAAGAGAAAGTTCTTTTATCATTTCGCCTGCACTGGTTGATGCAGCGTCCATAGCAGTCATTCTCGCCTGCTGTTCGCATGAGAAAGCCTCAACCATTGCACCGTAAATAATACCTTTCAGATAGTTAGGGATAAGATAGTCCATAACAACCTCAGGTGAGGGGTGGAATGAAGCTTTCGGCAGTTTTTTGAGTACACCGTCTTCTGTCATTGCAAAATGATGACGGCTGAAAGGCAGGACGGGAATGATTTTCGGCTCAAACTTTGCGGAATTAATCATTTCCGTATATAAAACATAAACCTCGTCAAGCTGTTTTGTTTCAAATTTTTCCAATACAAGTTCAGCAATATCCCTTGCTCTGTAAAGAGTAGGATTTTGCGTAGTATAAAGGAACTCCTTATCCATTACGGCATGAACGCCGCTTCTGTTTTTTCTGGAAAAATACATTCTTCCCACCTGTCCCATAACATAAAGGTAGCAGTTGGGACTTTTTGCAATTTCCTGTTCGGCAAGTTTCAGAATATTGTGATTGTAGCTTCCGCAAAGACCTTTATCCGAAGTAATTATAACATAACCCTTTTTTCGTTCTTCTTCGGGAATATCCTTACGTTTGTCAAAATACTTCTGCTTGGTGCTCGGCGTATGGTCGAGAATATCGTCAAGTGTAGTCTGCAGCTTGTGAAAATACGGTTCGGTCGCTTCAAGGTTTTTTCTTACCTTTTTAAGCTTTGATGATGAAATAAGGTACATTGCATTTGTGATTTTTAAAATCTGTTCAATGCTGCTTATTCTCTCACGAATCTCCCTCATGTTCGCCATCTGTATTCACCAGCCTCTTATATTCATTTATTGCATACTCAATTCGTTCAGCGAGTTCGGATGAAATATCCTTTTTATCGTCAATTTCATTGAGAATATTGCTTTCATGGGTTCTCATGTAGTTCATAAGTCCTGCCTTAAAGCTTTTAACTTCTTTAAGCGGAACATTTTTCATCAAGCGGTGTGACGCTGCGTAAAGCATGATTATCTGTTCATGCAGCGGCAGAGGATTATAAAGCGGCTGCTTTAAAAGCTCCATAAGCAAATGACCATGATTGAGCAAATCAGCAGTTGACTGGTCAAGCTCTGACGAGAACTGAGTGAAAACCTCCATTTCACGAAACTGAGCAAGCTCAATTCTGAGATTTCCCGCAACCTTTTTCATTGCCTTTGTCTGAGCTGCACCGCCGACTCTTGAAACAGAAAGTCCGACATTTACCGCAGGACGTATACCTGAGTTGAACAAATCTTCTTCAAGGAAAATCTGACCGTCTGTAATGGAAATTACGTTTGTAGGGATATATGCGGAAACATCGCCTGCAAGAGTTTCGATAATAGGCAGAGCAGTAAGAGAGCCGCCGCCATGTTCGTCATCAAGACGGCTTGAACGCTCAAGAAGTCTTGAATGCAGATAGAATACGTCACCCGGATAAGCTTCACGTCCCGGCGGTCTTTGGAGAAGAAGTGACATAGCTCTGTAAGCTACCGCATGCTTTGAAAGGTCATCATATACAATGAGAACGTCCCTGCCCTTTGACATGAAATATTCAGCAACAGCAGTACCCGAATAAGGTGCAATATACTGGAATGGTGCAGGCTCGCTTGCAGATGCGGACAATACGATTGAATAATCCATTGCTCCCTTGTCTTTAAGAGTGCTTACGACCTTTGCAACAGTTGAGGTTTTTTGTCCGATAGCAACGTATATGCAGATAACATTTTTATCCTTTTGATTTATAATTGTATCAACGGCAATAGATGTTTTACCTGTCTGTCTGTCGCCGATTATAAGCTCACGCTGACCTCTGCCGATAGGAAACATTGAGTCAATGGCAAGAATACCCGTTTGCAGAGGAACTGAAACTGACTTTCTTTCGATAACTCCCGGAGCTTCGTTTTCAATAGGGAAATAAGCCTCAGCATCTATGCTGCCGTTTCCGTCAATAGGAGAACCCAAAGCGTCAACAACTCTGCCGAGCATCTGTTCACTGACTCCGATACCTGCCCTTTTTCCTGTTCTTATGACAGACGAACCCTCTGTAAGACCATATTCATCACCAAGAAGAACAACACCGCAGCCCTTTGTTTCAAGGTTCTGTACAATACCCCTTACACCCGTTTCAAACTCAACAAGCTCACCGTACATAACGTGGTTCATGCCGTGAACCATAGCAATGCCGTCACCGATTCTTGTGATATAGCCTGTTTCGGTTACACCTGATTTTCTGTCGAAATCGTTTATTTCACTTTTCAGTACGGATATGATATTGTTTGCACGCTGGGTATCATCTATTTCATTTTTGAGTTCAGAGATAAAGTCCTCATTGTTGTTATGCTCCGAGGCCTTAGCCTTGTATTTCAGATTTTCGTGCATTTCCCTAAGACTTGTACGAAAACTCTTGTCATATTCATAGTCGCCTACATCAAGAATAAATCCGCCGATAATATCAGGATCCTTGCGGTATTCCATTTCAACATCTTCCCTGTTGAATTTATCCTTGATAAAGCTTTTCATATCGGCTTTCTGAGCGTCCGTAAGCTCTGTAACATAACGGATAACGGCTTTTATGCTGCCTTTTCTTTCAAGGCAGAGTTCATTGTATTCATCAAGAATTTCATTGATGTCGTCAATTGAACCGTTATCCGATACAGTGCAGATAAACCTGTAAACTTCCTTTGGGAAAAGCTGTTTTATTATGCTGTGCTTTTCCTCGTCTGTGACAACAGGATTTTTCAATGTATCGGCAAGCTCACCGCATGCGGAAAGGACTCTCCTTGTTTCGTCAATGACTTCTTCGGGGATTTCCTGTTTAATAAGCTGCCTTATGGCTTCTCTGTCTGTTTCTTTCATTGCTTATCTGCACCCTCTTCCGCCAGAAAATAGTCTACAAGCTTTCTGTTAGCTTCATCATCAACATTTTCACCGAGAATTTTTGAAGCTGCGGCAATTGCAAGGTCGGCAATCTGAGTCTGAGCCTCCTGAACGGAGCGTTTACGCTCAACCTCAATAGTCTTGCTTGTCTTTTTAAATATATCCTGAGCCTCGTCCTCAGCTTTCTGGAGAATAGCCTTACGCTCGTCCTCAGCACGTTCAACTGCTTCCGAAACTATGCCATGAGCCTTATCCTTTGCAGTTTTAAGCGTGTCATTATATTGCTTTTTAAGTTCTTCGGCTTCTTCCTTTGCCTTTTTTGCAGCGTCAATGTCATTCTGAATTTTCTGATTTCTTTCGTCCATTACCTTGTTAATGGGTTTGAAAAGGAAAATCCTCAGAAGAAGAAACAGGAGAATAATATTAATAAAAGTCCAGATAATGCCCGAATCCAGATTGAGCATATCGCTTGCAAGAGCTGCTTTGGAGCTGCAAACTGTTTCGATGATATTTTCATTCAGCATTTCCGTACCTCCTTTTTGCTTTCTATGAGTTTATTCTTTTATCTGAGGAAAAGAATAATAACAAGTCCGATTACAAGACCGTAAACGGCAGTTGCTTCTGCAAGAGCACATCCGAGAAGGAGAGCCTTGTTTATATCGCCCTTAGCCTCAGGCTGTCTTGCGATAGATTCTACTGCTTTTGATGTTGCAAGTCCGATACCGATACCTGCACCTACACCTGTTAAAACTGCAATAGCAGCACCAATTGCGATTAATCCCATGATAATTTCCTCCTAAAAAGTAATTTACAGCATTAAGCTGTTATTCTTCTTCCATTGCTTCTGCCATAAACAAGGAAGTAAGGAACACAAATACATATGCCTGAATAAGACCGTCAAATACATCAAAATACAGACTGAGTATAAGAGGGACTCCTACAGGAATACAAAGCTTTACAAGCTCCATGATAACGAATGCACCGAGAACGTTGCCGAAAAGTCGCATACAGAGAGAAAGCGGCTTGATAATAAGCTCCATAATATTAATAGGTAGCAGCAGCGGCATAGGTTCCTTAAAGCTTCTCAGCCACCTTTTTACGCCCTTTTCCTTAATACCGCAGTACTGGATATAGATAATACTCATTATTGCAAGACCGGCAGTAACATTAAGGTCTTTGGTAGGCGGCCGCAAACCGAACAGTCCGATAACATTGGATACACCTATGTATATAATGAGTGTTTCCAGAAAGGGAAGATATTTTTTTCCTTTCTGTCCCATAATATCCACAAAGAAATTATTGAGCCAGGTTATAAGCATTTCTATTAAAAGCTGAGCACCTGTCGGAACGGTTTTGAGGTTTCTTACGAATATCTTGCAGAGTATTACAAGAACAGCCATTATTACCCAAGTTATAACGCATGATTCCGGTACGGGGATACCGCCGAAAATCGGAATTTCAAATGCAGTTCTGCATTCAAGCTCCTCCATCAGCGAATTTGCCAGCTCGTCCATAATATCACCTTCTTTCAGCTGATTATGAATGGCAGTACTATAGAATTCTTATGAAGCTCACATTAAGGCAACAACGTACAAAAAACGTAAAAACTTTGTGCAGTTTTGTCATAAAAAAGTAAAATGGAGATTTCCAAGATGGCGAAATCCCCATTGATTTACACTTTCAAGCGAGCTGTTATAAAAAACCAGTTATAAAGATACTGTCTTTTCACCTACATTATATATCTTTTAAAAAGGCGTGTCAAGTAAAATTTGCATTATTTTCTGTTAATTTTTATTTTTAGTGTTTCTGCTTTTATTATTTGTATTATAATGTTAATTTAATGGTAATTTTTAATAAATGTGCAGCGTTCAGAATTTTAAAAAATATTAAAAAGGGTTTCCAAAGGGTTTACTAACCCTTTGGAAACCCGATTTTGTTCTAATCCTTTTCGGTTTCAGATGTATCAATTATAAGACGTATTTTTTCAACCGACTGCTCCTTGACCTGAAGTACGGTTATCTTGAAAGCACCATATTCCGCAGTTTCATTCTGTTCGGGGATATGTTCAAGAAGCTCCGTAACCCAACCGCCGACTGATGTGTATGTACTTTCTATCATATCTTCGTCAAGTCCGAGCTGGTCAAGCATATCACTTATGCTCAGATCGCCTGACACTTCATACTCGTTTTCACTTATTTTTACAATGCTTGGTATAACTTCATCATTTTCATCATAAATTTCACCGACAAGCTCCTCGATAATATCCTCCAGAGTTACAATGCCTTTAGTGCCGCCGTACTGGTCAAGAACAACTGCAAGGTGAGTTTTTGAACGCTGCATATCACGAAGTGCCTCACTGATAAGCTTCAGGTCAGAAAAGTGTGCAACGTCCTGTATAATTTCTGTTATGTCATTTCCGCCCTGAGCCAGCATTTTAAAGAAACGCTTATTTGTTATCATACCGATAATATTATCAAGACTTTTATCATATACAGGAAGTCTTGAATACATTTCGTCTATAAAAAGACTTTTTATTTCATCTATAGAAGCATTTTTTTCAACACCGATTACCTTTACTCTCGGTATCAGTATTTCATTAACGGTAATTTCATCAAAATCCAAGGCACTTCTTACGAGGTCACCCTCCTGTTCTTCAAGAACACCTTGTTCTTCAATTTCCTCAATAATATATTTAAGTTCGTCCTCTGTTACGCTTGGTTCAACCTTGCCGTTTTTAAGTATTGAGGCAAGCTTGTTAAAAATAAATATGATTGGTTTAAATAGAATAATAAGGAATGAAAGCGGCCCCGCAAAGAAAAGTGACAGTCTTTCTGCATTTTCCTTAGCATATGATTTTGGCAGAATTTCACCGAAAATCAATACAAGAACGGTTGTTACCGCAGTTGAAATGCCTACTGCACCGCTTCCGAAAAGTGTGGTAAAGAGTACAGTGCTGACGGACGCCATAGTAATATTTACAATGTTGTTTCCTACCAGAACAGTGGTAAGAGCGTCCTCGAATGAGTTAGCGATTTTAAGTGCTTTTTCAGCACGTTTATCGCCTTGAGCTGCGTAATTTTTAAGTCTGATTTTGTTTACGCTTGAGAAAGCTGTTTCACAGCTTGAAAAGAGTGCGGAAAAAATCATTGCAACAATAATGAGAATGATTCTTCCCAAGTTTTGATTGTCCATATAAATCCTTTCTTTAATGTATAGTTATAATTTACACTATGATGATTAAGGTGTAAATATACATACTATCTTATCACAGTAAATAAAAATAATCAAGTGCTGATAAATAAAATTTTAAATAAGTCTTGAAATTTATGCGATAAATTGTTATTATTATAATGATATACTATGGGAAATACCGCACAATGCACCTATAAAAACCTTGTACGGCATTGACTGTTCAGAAAGGATGTTATTATTAACTATGCTTAAAAAACTCTTTTTAAAATATGAGGAAGTCATAATGTATATAATCATGGGAGGCTGTACAACGCTGGTTTATTACATAACCCGTTTCGGTTCAAGACTCCTTATGGGCAACATTTCAAACGGAGCAATGATTGCTACAGCAATTGCCCAAATCGTTTCAATAACCTTTGCATTCGTCACAAATAAAAAGTTTGTGTTTAAAAGCAAGACAAATACAGTCGGACAGCTTGCAAAGGAGGCAGCAGCATTTTATGCAGGAAGAGCAGTAACATTCTGCCTTGACCTGCTTATAACCTTTATTTTTGTGGAAAAATGTTCGGGATTTTTCATTGATGTATTTGGACTTGACAAAATAAATTATTCAAGCGGACTTCTTTCAAATAAATTTATGAGCAAGCTTATGGGAACTCCTGAAAAAATGAACGAATTTATCTGGACTATGTTGTCACAGGTTATGATTCTTATACTTAACTATGTATTCAGCAAGCTTGTAGTGTTTAAAAAGCCGAAAAATGCGGTGGTACAGGAAAAGCAGTAATGGAATATATTAAAATAGGAAATGTCAAGATAGAGAAAACTGCCGCACTTGCTCCAATGGCTAGCGTTGCAGACCGAGCTTACAGACTTATTTGCAGGGAATACGGGGCTTCGTATGTTACAAGTGAAATGGTGTCTGCAAAAGGACTGTGCTACAGTGACAGAAAAACAAATGAGCTTTGTACAGTAACCGAAAAAGAACGTCCTATGGCGATACAGCTTTTTGGGAATGAACCTGAATTTATGGAAAGGGCAGTTGAAATTGTCAGCAAATACAATCCTGATATTATAGATATAAATATGGGGTGTCCTGTACCAAAAGTTGTCGGAATAGGCTGTGGTTCTGCACTTATGCGTGATGTAAAGCAAGCTGCGGCAGTTGCCGAGTCGGTTGTGAGAGCATCGTCTGTTCCTGTTACGGTTAAGTTCAGGAAGGGCTGGGATGATAGCAGTGTAAATGCTGTCGAGTTTGCAAAGGCAATGGAAGCATCCGGAGCTGCGGCAATTACGGTTCATGGCAGAACAAGGGAGCAATTTTATACAGGTGAAGCTGATTGGAAAATCATTTCCGAGGTCAAGAAGAATGTCAAAATACCTGTAATTGCAAACGGAGATGTTACAGACTTGAAAAGCTGTCTTGATATGTATGAACAAACAGGCTGTGATCTGGTGATGATCGGCAGGGGCAGCTATGGCAATCCTTTTGTTTTTAAGGAAATTTCTTCTTATTATAAAGGCGAGGAATATACAGCTCCCACAATAGAGGAGAAAATGTCAGTCATGCTCAGGCATATAAGGCTTATTCTGGATATTAGTGAAAAGTCTGAGGAACTGGCGATTCATGAAGCAAGAAAGCATGCAGCATGGTACATGAACGGGTACTATGCCTCCGCAAAATTCAGAGCAAGATGCTATAATCTGACGTCATATTCCGAGGCGGAACAGCTTGCAGAGGAGTTTATAAGACTTCAGCATGAAAGAATGTCCTGAAATCTGTATACATTTATAATGTATATGTCTTTGGTGTCGCATTTGGTAAAATTGCTGATTTTAAGGCAGCACCGCATAATCCTTGTGCAGTGCTGCCATATGTTTTTAAGGGGGAATGTCCCGTTATTATGTACTTTTTTTGAATAATCCGTAGGTCTTGATTAAAACAGTTTATTTGTTAATCAGAATGCAAAAAAGATTGTGTAATGTTTATATTATTGACATATTTCTTTGTGAAAAGCTACAAAAAATACTGCGTTGTTTTATATAAAACATTAAAATCCTTTTAAAGCTATTTACTTTTTTGAATGTCTGATATATAATGATTTTAAGAATAAAATAAAGTAGAGTGTTGGGAACTCGACTGCACTTCGCTGGTTACTTATGCTGAACGGAAAATCCCCATTTACCACGCTGAATTTAAATTAAATATTGCCATGTTTGAAGTTTTAATTGATAATATGTACAATTTTACCTATCTTCATTTATAAGTTTTTACAAAAACGGAAAAACCTATTGACTTTAAACAAGGTCTATTTTATAATATTAAGTGTGGGTTACTATAAGTAAATTTAAGTGAAGTGTGAACATTTCGCAGCTGTATTTACTGCAGCAAAAACATTATATAACGCAGGAATTAAAGCTTTCCGGTTATATTAATCCGAAATTAAGGAGGAAAAGAAAATGAGGAGAAACAGAATTATCGCAGGAGCAGCAGCGATAATGGTAATGGCTTGCAGTGCAATGCCATCATTTACATTTGCGGCAGGTGAAAAGGTTGCAATTTCTGCAAACAAAGTAACTGCCGAAGCAGGCGGTACATTTGAAATTGAAGTATCACTTTCAGATATCCCGTCAACAGGTATCAATGCTTGTGAATTTGCTATCGGTTATGATAGTACACTCGTTACAATCAGTGATGTTGAGGCAGGTCCTTTAACAGAAACAAAAGCTGAATCAGTAGACACATCTGCATCATCAGCTCCTTTGTTCGACTACTACATTGATAAAACAAACAGTGCAGTTAATGTATGTTGGTCAACAGCAGCTGAGGATTCAAAATACTGGCTGCAGGGTGAGGGCGTAATGCTCACAATTACAGGTACTGTATCATCATCTGCAAAGTCAGGTTCAGTAGCTGATTTTGACATTCAGGGCATTGCTCGTGAAACATATCCGGGTTCAGGCGTAACTAATAAGGATGTTAAGGTTGGCTATTACAACGGAACAAGAGTAATGTATGATACTGCATTAACAAACGGTTCTGTTACTGTCGGCGGTTCTGCAGGTACTGTTACATTAGCAGGCGATGCTAACTGCGATGGTAAGGTTGACATTTCAGACGCAGTTTTAATTAAGTGCTTCCTGATTAATGAAAAAACATATCCGCTTACTGCACAGGGTAAGCTTAACGCAGATGTTCAGGGTAACGGAAACGGCGTAAACGCACAGGATGCTGTTTCAGTTCAGAAGTACATTCTTAAAGCTATAACATCTCTTCCGGTTTAAAAAACTCCGGGCATTTTGCTTGATTTTTCGGGTTAACCCTATATAACAAACATCAATATTGGCTTCATGCCTTAAAGAAAGGAATTAAAACAGATGAAAAAATTTATTTCAACTCTTACATCACTTGCTATGAGCGCTTCACTCACAGCAGGCGCATTAGCAGTTCCGTTTGCAGGAAGTGCATTAACTTATGACAAGACTTATAAGACACTTACTATTGAGTCTGAAAAGACAACTATTTCTGCTTCAGAAATCGCAGCAGGTGATGTAACTGTAAAATGTGACGTTTACTTCGAGGAAACTCCTGATACAGACGGACTTTCCGATACAGCTTCAATCACAGCTATGATGACTTGTGAAGGCGACACAGTTAAGATGGACAGCATCGACAAGCTTTTTGCTGACCGTGAACAGTATAATTATACTATTCAGAACGGTGAAAAGAAGGGCACAACAGTTATTTGTACAACTGGTCTTTTCTTCGTAGGAACAATTGCAGGCAGAACAGGCAAGTATACTCCTGCAGGTGACTACCAGGCTGAAAAGGCATCTGATAAGAGATTAGGCTTCTCTTGGACAACAGCTCAGAAGGGCGAATATATTGAAGGCAGCTCTACAGCTTTCCCTGTTGCTACATTCTATGTAACATTTGAAAAGGGCACACCGGCTGGTGATTACAAGATTGACTTCATCAACGAAGACCAGTACCCAGATGATCCTAAGTATTCAGGAAAGAACTCAACAACACAGGTAGGTACACATGACCTTTCAGTTGCTGAGTGCTATGACAACCTCTTCTACGGCGGTCTTGAAACAAAGGGTATTACAGTTACAGTTGAGGGTGATGCACAGACAACAACAACAGCTGCAACACCTACAACAACAAAGCCTGCTGCAACTACAACAAAGCCTGCTGCAACTACAACAACAAAGCCTGACACACCTCCAACAACAGATAAGCTTCAGTGGTCTATTAATGATGTTACAGAGGAATCATACAAGGCTGGCGATGTTGTTTACGTTGACGTATTCGTAACAAATGCATGGGGTTCAGATCCTGATAAGGAAGGTATCCGTGGATTACAGGCATTTATCGATTATGATAAGGACGCATTTGAACTTGTTGAAATCGGTGAATCATGCTACGGTGCAGTTGAAAGCAGCTTAGAAAGTGCCGGTATCACAGTAACACTTTCAAACAGCACAGGTCTTGGTACAATTGCTAAGAAAGACGATACAGTAACATATTATGGCTTCAAGATTAAGGACGGAGCTAAGGACGGTACATATCCAATCACATGGAATAAGGATGAAACTATAGTAACAATCCACCCAGGCGGCGGTGAAAACAATACACCTCCAACATTGGCTGATGTAGACCTCGTTGACGGTTCAATCACACTTGGAAAGGGCAGCTCAGTAGTAACAACAACTGCTCCTTCAACAACAACACCAACACCTACAACAACAAAGGCACCTACAACAACAGCAACAACAACAACAAAGGCTCCTTCAACAACAAAGGTTGATCCAACAACTCCATCAACAGGCACTGTTCTTTACGGTGATACAAACTGCGATGGCAAGGTAAATATTGCTGACGTTGTTATCCTTAACAAGTACCTCACAAACCCAGAAAAGTATCCGCTTACAGCTCAGGGTGCTATCAATGCTGAGGTAGATCTTGATGATAAGCTCACAACAAATGACTCATACTGCATTATCAGATCAGTTGTTAAACTCATCACACTTCCTTACAAGGGCTAATCTGTCACACACTAATACAATTTAATATTTAAGACTAGATAAAACGGGCATTGCCCAGAAAGGAAAATGCACTGATGAAGAGAATACTATCAGCAGTAACTTCCTTGACAATGGGAATTTCAATTCTCACAAGTGCGTTTGCCGTTCCGTTTAGTACATATGCTGTCAGCGAGGCTTCTAGCTTCGCTGAACAGTCTGTTATTACGGCAAATGATAAAGTTGCTGCAAAAAATGCTTCTTCTGCCGATGCACTCCAGTGGTCAATTGATAATGTAAAACAGGCATCTTACAAAGCAGGCGATGTTATTTACGTTGACGTATTTGTAACAAATGCATGGGGTACAGATCCTGACAAGGAAGGTATCCGTGGATTACAGGCATTTATTGATTATGATAAAAGCGCATTTGAACTTGTTGAAATCGGTGAATCATGCTATGGTGCAACTGAAAGCAGTATAGCAAGTGCCGGAATTACTGTAACGCTTTCAAACAGCACAGGTCTTGGTACAATTGCTGAGAAAGGCGATACAGTAACATACTTCGGTTTCAAGGTAAAAAGCGGAGCTAAAGACGGTACATACCCGATTACATGGGTTAAGGACGATACTGTAGTAACAATCCACCCTGGCGGCGGTGATGACAATGTTCCTCCGACATTGGCTGATGTAGACCTCGTTGACGGTTCAATTATACTTGGTGACGGCGGTTCAGTAGTAACAACTACAGCTAAGACAACTACAAAGCCTGTCACACCATCAACAGGCAAACTTCAGTGGTCACTTACTGACGTTACAAAGGATACATACAAGGCCGGCGACGTTATTTACGTTGACGCTTTTGTAACAAATGCATGGGGTTCTGATCCTGATAAGGAAGGAATCCGTGGATTACAGGCATTTATCGATTATGACAAGAGCACATTTGAGCTTGTTGAAATCGGTGATTCATGTTATGGTGCAGTTGAAAGCAGTACAGGCAGTGCCGGAATTACAGTAACGCTTTCAAACAGCACAGGACTCGGTACAATCGCTAAGAAAGGCGATACAGTAACATACTTCGGCTTCAAGGTTAAGGACGGAGCTAAGGACGGAACATATCCGATTACATGGGTTAAGGATGATACTGTAGTAACAATCCACCCTGGCGGCGGTGATGACAATGTTCCTCCGACATTAGCTGACGTAGACCTCGTTGACGGTTCAATTACACTTGGCAGCGGTGGTTCAGTAGTAACAACTACAGCCAAGACAACTACAAAGGCAACAACAACAAAGCCTAATACACCTGTAGGTGATAAGCTTCAGTGGTCAATCGGAAACGAAAAGTACACTGACGATATGGGCTCTGATATTGTTTACGTTCCAGTAAATGTAACAAGAGCATGGGGTACAGATCCTGATACACAGGGTATCCGTGGTCTCCAGGGTTCAATAAGCTATGATGAAACAGCTCTTGAGCTTGTTGAAATTAGTGCAAGTTCTTGCTATGGCAATGCAATGGTTAATCTGGATGAAAAAATGTTTATTACAACATTTTCAAATGCTTCCGGATTAGGTACAATTGCAAAGCAGGGCGATGAAGTAACTTATTTTGGTTTCAAGATAAAGAGCGGAGCTAAGCCTGGTGTATATCCGATTAAATGGGATACATCTTATACAAGTGCAACAATTCATCCAGGCGGAGGCGATGATAATGTTCCTCCAACGCTGGCAGAACTTGATCTTGTTGACGGTTCTATTGAAATTGTTAGCAGTGTAACACCTGGTGCAACTACAACAGCTGTAACACAGAGCGGCGAAATTGGTTGGGTAATTCCAACAGTAACAGCTAAGCCTGGTGATACAGTAACAATGGACGTAACTGTTGACGGAACAGATGTAGCAGTAGCAGGCTACGAGGGCGGAATAGCTCACGCAGCAGGAGTAGATTATGCAGGAGTTGCAAGCGGTTCAGCATATGACGCTGAAACAATTGACAACGGTGAGTCACTTATCGCATTTGCTACACCAAGCGGACTTAACAAAAAGGCTGCTGACGGCTCAACAGTATTTACACTCAAGTATACTGTACCGGAAAACTGCAAGGCAGGCAAATACCCGATTACATGGGAGAATGCACTTATTGTAGATGAAAACGGTAATGATATAACATCGCTTATCAACCTCGTTGACGGTGCAATTGTAGTTGAAGGTGCAACTACAACAGCTGTAACACAGAGCGGCGAAATCGGTTGGATCATTCCGACAGTAACAGCTAAGCCTGGTGATACAGTAACAATGGACGTAACTGTTGACGGAACAGATGTAGCAGTGGCAGGCTACGAGGGCGGAATAGCTCACGCAGCAGGAGTAGACTATGCAGGAGTTGCAAGCGGTTCAGCATATGACGCTGAAATGGTTGACAATGGCGAATCACTTCTTGCATTTGCTACACCAAGCGGACTTAACAAGAAGGCTGCTGACGGATCAACAGTATTCACACTCAAGTATACTGTACCGGAAAACTGCAAGGCAGGCAAATACCCAATCACATGGGCAAATGCATGGATTGTAGACGAAAATGGTAATGATATAACATCACTTATCAACCTCGTTGACGGTGCAATTATAATTGAAGATGCAACTACAACAGCTGCAACAACAGCTGTAACACAGAGCGGCGAAATCGGTTGGGTAATTCCAACAGTAACAGCTAAGCCCGGTGATACAGTAACAATGGATGTAACTGTTGACGGAACAGATGTAGCAGTGGCAGGCTACGAGGGCGGAATAGCTCACGCAGCAGGAGTAGACTACGCAGGAGTTGCAAGCGGTTCAGCATATGACGCTGAAATGGTTGACAATGGCGAATCACTTCTTGCATTTGCTACACCAAGCGGACTTAACAAGAAGGCTGCTGACGGATCAACAGTATTCACACTCAAGTATACTGTACCGGAAAACTGCAAGGCAGGCAAATACCCAATCACATGGGCAAATGCATGGATTGTAGACGAAAACGGTAATGATATAACATCACTTATCAACCTCGTTGACGGTGCAATTATAATTGAAGATGCAACTACAACAGCTGTAACACAGAGCGGCGAAATCGGTTGGGTAATTCCGACAGTAACAGCTAAGCCCGGTGATACAGTAACAATGGACGTAACTGTTGAAGGAACAGATGTAGCAG
>DJPR01000034.1:65584-85018 GCA_002438605.1 Ruminococcus sp. UBA6407 | reverse complement strand
CTGCGAACGGTTGCTTCGCATGGGATTTTGATGCCGTAAATTTGGTATAGAAAAATCTCCTTGACTAGAATAAAACATCGCTCCTCATTGCTGAGAAGCGATGTATGATATTCAATTTTCGACTTGCAATATCTCAAAAAATTTTTGAAAAAACTTTCGGTTATCGGAATATAATTATTTTAAAGCAGTTTTACTGCTCATTCAAATATTGCTTAAATGTATTTTTACCGCCGATTGAAACATATGAATAATAGCTCAAAATGTATGAAGCATCAATAGAATCTATAATGGTATCGCCATTTACATCGGCAGCAGCTTTCTGTTTGTCAGTTGTAAATGTAGAAGGCTGATTAGTAGAAATAGCTGCATATTCAGTAAGTGCTAATGATGCGTCAATAGCATCAATAACTTTATCTCCATTTATATCACCTAGAACAACTCCAGGAATAAATGTACTTGCGTCAACAAATCTAAAACCATTTTCATTAGCATAAGTTTCAGCTGTCGTACCTGGTGTACCGACAATTTCAAATCCATTAACTGCTTTGTTTTTCAAATAACCAAATGCTTTTTTGCCAATTGTATCAACTGAATCTGGGATTACAGCATATTCAAGTGAAGTGTTTGCGAATGCATTATCTTCAACAAGACTAAGTGTATAATTTTCACTGTTTTTAAGATAAAGTTCTTTTAAGTTTGAACAATCTGAAAAAGCACTGCTTCCTATTTTATTTGCACTGATTTCAGCTTTAGTCATATTTGCACATTTTATAAATGCAGATGCGGCAATAGTATCAGCTTCAAGATTAACTGATTCAAGCTCCAAGCATGAATCAAAAGCCTTGCTTGCAATATCATTTACTGATTTAAGTTCAAGATTTTTAATTCCCGTACCAGCCATTGAAGAAGCTGCAAAAGATTTTATATTTTCAAGATTGATTGATGAAAGATTTGTACAGCCTGAAAATGCATTTTGAGGTATACTTGTTATATTTTCAGAAAGAGTAACTGAACCAAGTGCTGAACAATTTTTAAACATACTTTGTGTAAGTGCATATACATTTGCTGTAGATATAGAACTACATCCTGAATACTGTGAATCACCTACAAATGTTGTTGAACCGTTTGCATATGTTTTAGTAAGAGCAGAGCAATTTGCAAAAGCTTCGCCTGCGATTGAGTTTAGATAACTCATTTCTTTAATTGACTTAAGCTTTGTACAGTTTTTAAATGCAGCTTTCTTTACATTTTTGGCATTTGGCAATGTCAAATCATCAAGTTCTGTACAATTCAAAAACATACTTTCAGGAATTTCACTGCCTGTATATTTACAGCTTGTAAGTACAGGACACTTTGAAAACAGCTCACTGCCGACTGAATATTCAATCCCGTCAGGAATTATTATGTCAACCTTTGTTAAATTCTCACAATTAGAAAATGCTTTGCTACCCAATACAACAGTATTACCTACAGTTCCTTTAATATAAAGTGAAGTAATACCCGAACCTGAAAAAGCAGACGCATCAATAGTTGAAGCTGTGCTGTTTACCTTTTGCTTTAAGTTTTTACAATTTGCAAAACAACTCTCACCATAGTCTGTGGCAATTATATCACCATTGCAGATTGATTCAAGTTCATAGCAGCTGTTAAAAGCATTCTTTTCTATAACAATTACATTAGGGAATGTAACATTTTTCAAAACTTTACAATTTTGGAATGCACTTTCACCAATATAGTTAATTGTTGAAAAATCTGTGTTCTTTAAATCCGTAAGAGATGAACAGCCATAGAAAATATGTGTTGGTAAAGAGGTGTAACCTTTCATGCCAATATATGCTGATGTTAATGAAGAACAGCCATAAAATGTTCCTGAACCCCATGAATGCGGTGATTCAACTGAAGCTGTTTTCAAACCTGTACAATTTTTAAATACATAATAACCAAGTGCAGGCTTAGTGTCTTTTGAAAAATCAGGTGTGCCTGTTATTTTTGTATCATCATAATACATATAATCGCCTGTTACCATAAGATCAATATTGGTAAGAGCTGTACACTCTTCAAATGCATTGCTTTTAAGAATACCGCATTCTTTAAAAGGTAGCTCTCTCAGACTGCTGCATTTTGCAAAAGCAGTCTGACCTATTATAGCTGCATATCCATACATTGTAACTTCTTGAAGATTTGTACAGGAATTAAAAGCACTTTTTCCAATTATATTGACATTTTCTCCAAGTTCAATTTGTGTCAGAGAAGTACAGTTAGCGAAGGTTTCAATAGGTACAGTAGTCATTGAATAAGGCAATGAAACTTTTTTAAGCTTACTACAGCCTTTGAATACACCTTCGTCCATTACCATATTATCAGGGAAAGAAGGAGCGTTAACAAGGCTGGTGCAATTCATAAATGCATTTTTACCTAATGATAATATGCTGTTATTTAAAGTAATATCAGTAAGGGTTGAACATCCATAGAATGCTTTATCACCAATCTTACTTACACCATTGCCGATTGAAACAGCTGATAATGCAGTGCATCCGCTGAAAGCTTCAGTATCAATTTGGGTTGTATTATCCGGAAGTATTGCTTTTGCAAGCTGTTTACAATTTGCAAATGCTTTTTTAGAAATTATAACATCTTCTGATGATGCAGGCAAAATGTAATCTGTAAGTACAGTGTTGGCAAATGCCGATTCACCAATATTTTTTACCATTTTCGGATAAGAGAATTCAACTTTTGAAACAACGGTATTTTCACAAAAACTTGCAGGAATGTTTAAAACCTTGTTTTTAAATATAAGAGTTTTAAGTCCTGAACCTTTAAATACACCTTTGCCCATGTATCTTACGCTTTCAGGAATAGTTTCTTCAGTGATATACGGACAGCCTGAAAAAGCACTGTCACCAATATATTCTATTCCGTCAAGGTCTACTGATTTTATGTATATTTGATTACTGAATGTACTTGCTGCAATTGCAAGAACCTTAGACTCGTCTTTCAGAACAATATTTTTTGAATTAAGTAATTCCATTATATCGTCAGGAACATAAACATAATTACATGCCTTTACATCAATTTCATGCTGATCTGAAAAATACGTCAAGCCAATCACATATTCATTAAGGTCGGTAACTGTTTTGTTGGTTTCAACATCCTTGTGAGTAGCCTTAATATTCATAATACTGTATTTGTAACTGCTGCCTACAGTCCATTCAGTTCCCGAAACTTTTGACATGGAGTAATTGTAATAAGATGTGTCCGCATAATCTTCATCAAAATTATATACCTTAGCTTCCTCCTCGCCCTCAGCATAAGCATTAATTGAATAAGATTTAGCAGAATATGAATTTTTGTTAAAGTTTGGAGCAATACCGAGTGCGTTTACAGTACAGATAATTGCAATTGCACCGGCAATGGCTTTTTTGTACATTTTTATTCCCCCTGTTGTTGTTTAAAAAAATATAGAAATATAATTTTTACGGTAAAATTTTAACAGAAAGTTGTTATGTCATATTATTTTACTCTATAAAAATTAAATATATTATATCATACATTTAGCATGTAGTCAAGGTAAATATCAAAATAAAAACCAATATTTTCCGACTTACTCCCATTCATTGACGTTTGAACACTTATTTGTAAAGATATTGTATATTTTTATTGCAAAAATAAAAATATTGTAGTATAATACTAAAGGGTATAATTAATAAATCGGAGGTAATTATTATTTATGTGCGGCTTTGTCGGTTTTATTAACAGAATAGATAATTCTAACGTAGTTTTAGAAAAAATGATGGACAGAATCAAACACAGAGGTCCTGATGCAGAGGGAAGTTATATTGATTCCAATATTGCATTAGGACATCGCAGACTCAGTATTATTGACGTAAGCTCTCAGGGCGACCAGCCGATTTATAATGAAGATTCATCAATGGTTCTTGTCTTTAATGGTGAAATATATAATTATAAAAAAATAAGAGAAAAACTCGTTGAAGCAGGTCATGTCTTTAAAACCAACACTGATTCTGAGGTTCTTATTCATGGATATGAGGAATATGGAGTAAATTTACTTAATATGCTCAGAGGAATGTTTTCCTTTATAATTTGGGATAAAAATAAAAAGGAACTTTTTGGTGCAAGGGATTTTTTTGGCATAAAGCCTATGTATTATGCTGAAATGAACGGTACTTTTATGTTTGGTTCAGAAATAAAAAGCTTTCTGGAGCATCCTCATTTTAAAAAGGAATTGAATCTCAATACTCTGGAAAATTATCTGACATTTCAGTATTCTCCTACCTCTGAAACATTTTTCAAAAATGTAAATAAGCTTTTGCCTGCACATTACTTTATATACAATAACGGAAAACTTGAAATAAAAAAATATTGGGATGTTCATTTCAATGCTGATGAAAAAACTGACCTTAACACCTGGGTAAATGAAATCTCAGACGTTTTTCATAATTCAGTCGATGCACATAAAATTGCTGACGTTGAAGTGGGTTCATTTCTTTCAAGCGGAGTTGATTCAAGCTATGTTGCTGCTATTGCAAATGTAGACAAAACATTTACAGTCGGATTTGGTAATGACGAAAAATACAATGAAATCGGTTGGGCAAAGAATTTTTCAAAAGCAATCGGCAAAGAAAATACAAGCAAAGTTATTTCAGCCGAAGAATACTGGGGCAGTCTTTCTAAAATACAGTATCACATGGACGAACCTCTTGCTGACCCATCGGCTGTTGCTCTCTATTTTGTCTGCAATTTAGCGTCAGAAAAGCTGAAGGTCGTACTTTCAGGAGAGGGTGCGGACGAAATTTTCGGAGGATACAATGTTTACAGTGAACCTGACGGGACTGCCTATGACCGTCTGCCAAAGGGAGTTAAGAAATGTATTGGTTCGATTGCCCAAAAACTGCCTGCCAAAAGAGGTGTTAATTTCTTTGTAAGAAAAGGAAAAGACCTTGAAGAACGATTTATCGGCAATGCATACATGTTCACTCCTGCTGAAAGAAAAGCCCTTTTAAGGGTAAAAACTAATGCACCTTTACCACAGGATATTACTAAACCTTATTATGATAACGTAAAGAATAAAGATGACGTAACAAAAATGCAGTATCTTGATTTGCATTTGTGGATGGCTGGAGATATTCTTCTTAAAGCAGATAAAATGAGTATGGCTAACTCACTTGAGCTGAGAGTTCCTTTTCTTGATAAAGAAGTTATGTCATTGGCAGAAAGAATACCTCTCAGATATCGTGTAACTCATAAGGAGTATACAGATGAACATACAAAATATATAACAAAATATGCAATGAGATTGGCTGCAAAAAAGGATACACCTAAGCAAACCTCCAAAACTGCGGCAAAGAAAAAACTTGGATTTCCTGTACCAATCAGAGTATGGCTCAAGGAAGAAAAGTACTATAATACAGTTAAAAGCTATTTTCAAAGTGATATTTCCAAAAAGCTGTTTAATACTGATATGATTATAAAGCTGCTTGATGACCACAGGAACGGAAAAGCTGACAACAGCAGAAAAATATGGACTGTTTTTACCTTTCTCGTATGGTATAATGTATATTTTGAAAACAACGGGAAATTTGCATAAATGGGGAGATTAATATGGCAAGTATAGTGACATACAAATATATAAAACAAAGTCCTGATATAATGGAATATATCAGAAGAGCTGACAAAGCACTGGAAGCACAGGGGTTTACAGAGCATTCATTTGCTCATGTTGAAAAGGTAGCTCAGACTGCCAGCATGATACTTACTGAGCTGGGATATGATGAACGTACTGTTGAGCTTACAAGAATTGCAGGTATTATGCATGATATCGGCAACGTAATAAACCGAATTGACCATGCACAAAGCGGAGCCGTTATGGCATTCAGACTGCTTGACAACTTAAGTATGCCTGCTAATGAAATATGCTCTATTATTTCAGCAATCGGAAATCATGATGAGGGGACAGGTCAGCCTCTTGACCCGATTTCAGCCGCACTTATCATTGCGGACAAAACAGATGTAAGAAGAAGCAGAGTCAGAAATACTGATTTGCTTACTTTCGATATTCATGACAGAGTTAACTATGCAGTTGAAAAGTCCGAAATACACTTCAATGAAAGTAAAACCTCTATCATTCTTGAACTGCAGATTGATACCGATATTTCTTCTGTTCTGGAATATTTTGAAATATTCCTGCAAAGAATGCTTCTTTGTAAAAAAGCATCATTATATCTTGGATTAAGATTTGAAATGATAGTAAATGGTGCAAGTGTACTTTAGGCAGTATTGCTTTTGGAATTTCTGTATGTATAAGAATCAGGAGGATAAAAAATGTATTCAAATTATCAGCATTTAATCGACTTGAGTGATTATCCGGTTAACTGGTGGAAGGGCATTATTGAGCTTGGAGAGGATATAAAGAAAAATCCTGAAAAATACGCTCATGAGTGCAACGGAAAAATAATGGCAACCCTTTTCTATGAACCCTCAACAAGAACACAGATGTCCTTTCAGACTGCAATGCTTCGTCTTGGAGGACAGCTTATCGGTTTTGACAATCCTGCAACGTCATCAGTTTCCAAAGGTGAGAATTTAAAGGATACCACTAAAATAGTGAGCAGCTATGCTGATATTCTTGTGATGCGTCACCCAATAGCAGGTTCAGCAAAAGCAGCTGCACTATCAGCAGATTGTCCCGTTATTAATGCAGGTGACGGCGGACATCTTCATCCTACTCAGACTCTAACAGATCTGCTTACATTAAAAATTGAAAAGGGCAGACTTGATAATCTCACTCTTGGTTTATGTGGGGATTTGATTAACGGAAGAACAGTTCACTCACTTTGCAAGGCTATGAGCTGCTTTAAAAATAATAAATTCATCCTCATATCAACACCTGAATTAAAACTTCCATTCTACATAAAAGATATAATTACTGCCAACGGCAGTAATTTTGAAGAAGCATCTTCAATTGAGGATGTAATAAATAGACTTGATGTTCTTTACATGACAAGAATTCAAAGAGAACGCTTTGCTGATGAAAAAGAATATCTTGCTCAGAAAGATATTTATATACTTGATCATAAAAAAATGCTTAAAGCTAAAAAGGATCTTGTTGTACTTCACCCTCTCCCAAGAGTAGATGAAATAGCAACAGAGGTTGATGACGATCCGAGAGCTTTATATTTCAATCAGGCAAAATATGGTGTATTTGTAAGAATGGCACTGATAATGACAATGCTGAAAAATCAAGCTCCTTCAGAACTTTTAAAGGGAAAAACTTATAACGGCATAAGATGCAATAATCCAAAATGCATTACAAACAGTGAAAAATACTTACCAAGCAGTTTTACGGGGTCAAGAGATAATACACTCATTGAATGCGAATATTGTGATGAACGTATGCTTATATAATCGAGTAGGAGGAATTTCTCATAACTCAAGACAGTTTATAAAAAGAATAATTTTATCTCAGCCACTCCAGCAACTAATTCAGATTTGTCCAAAAGCCCTGATTTCAAGCAAGAAATCAGGGCTTTTGATAATCTGTGTGTATATATGTACGCCAATTTACTTATGTTGATGATGTTATAGACTACTCAAATTCATGTTCAGGCATCTCTATGTAACTGCTTGTAGTAATAACATCTTCTGTTTTGAACTCTATGATCTCAATATGAGCTTGTTCATACTTCTCTTTCACTTTATTCACCTCTTTTAACCGTTGTAAGCTTCTGCAGCTTGATTATATTCATACATTGCATTTATCAGGTTTATGAGATTCTGATTGTCAGCATATGATTCTGCATTATCAAGAATATTCTTCATATATGAAAATGCACTGTATTTTAACGTTTTTTCAGTTTCACCCTTTGTAACTGTAAAGTTATGCATTGTATCAAGATCCTGAGGACAAATGTTTTTAAGATATACATAGCAGTAACCACCTGATTTTACAGGTTCAATTGCAATACCGTCACACTTGAATGTATAATCCTCAATATTTTCACCCTCGTCAAGCTGATATTTCACTCTGATCGTTGTATTTGCACCAATCAGAAGTGTTGCACCTTTAACCTTTATATCGTCAATTTCACCTCCAAAACTATGCTTATATTCATCACCAATGATTGCATTTTCAGTATAGTCTGTTACATCTGCTGCAAGGTTATCAATGTTATTACCGGTGTATTTTTGAGCAAATGCACCGAATTTCAGCATTGCATCTGCAAGAACCTTTTCATTTTGGGATAAATTCTCAGCATATTGTTTAACCGAATATGTTATACCGCTACCTTCTGTTGTATCACCGTAAACAACTTTTGCAGTAATTTCATCTGACATCTGATCAGGACGAAGTTTAAGACTGAATTTGTATTTTCCGTCAACTTCGCTGCCTTTAGAAAGCTTGATTTTTTCATCAATTCCCTGTTCAGATGTAAAATGAATATATGCTTCTTCATCATCCAGTGCTTCATGTGAAAGAATCATGTAATAATTCATGATTACGCCGTCTGTCAGTGTAATAGATGCACTTTTAAAGCCGTCCTTACCGTTTTTAAGGGAATCACAATTCTTGCAGACACCGCCTGATGCATAGTCATGCTCTCTATAAATCGGATTGATAATCTCTGTATTGGAATAAACATAGTTCAAGTCACCCTTATACGCTTCGCTGCAGCCTGTATAAGTTACATTTCTGTAAACTCTTTTGGTGCTGTCAAGAACAGGATAATCATTTGTACCAATTAACTGACCCCATACTGAGCCTTTTTCACCTTGCGACAAAAGAAATGCAATTTCTCCGCTCTTGAACTCGGCGGTGGTTTTGCTTATAGCTTCACCTGAATTCTTTCCCACACCATTCCCATTATACTTGTCTTTGTCATAGTAGCAATTTGTTATCATATTTAAGTTATAACCGCACACTCCACCAACATCCTCATTACCGC
The DNA here is from genome assembly GCA_002438605.1 of Ruminococcus sp. UBA6407. Classification (GTDB taxonomy): domain Bacteria; phylum Bacillota; class Clostridia; order Oscillospirales; family Ruminococcaceae; genus Ruminococcus; species Ruminococcus primiciens. Next base: position 76,058 of record DJPR01000034.1, on the reverse strand, counting down.
TTAGGCTGCCGCTGTTGTAACTGTTCGTTATTTTTCCTGATTCCTCGTTCACACCGCACACACCGCCAACATAACGTGAACTACTACTTATATTGCCGCTGTTGTAACTGTTGTTTATAGTACCAAAGTTAGCACCGCACACACCGCCAATTGCAATGTCATCACTCTTTACAATGCTGCTGTTGTAACTATTAATTATAGTACCAAAGTTAGAACCGCATATTCCGCCAATTCGATAATCTCCATAAAAATAAGAATTAATCACGCCAACATTACGGATTTCAGCTTCTTCTGATATCTGACCGAATAGACCGGCATCTCTTTGTTCTTTATTATTTAAATATAATCCGCTGATAGTATGTCCGTTTCCGTCAAATAATCCTTTGTAGTAAACGATTTCGGGTAAGTCATCATGATTGATATCGTAGCAAAAACCAATTGGCATCCATGTACGGAACTTGTTTGCGTCATTGGTGTTCAGTGTGCCGTCCTCATTAAGAACATTTGTGTTAATTGTAATATCATTTGTCAGAATTGCGTTTGCACTAGTATTCTGACTAACAATCCCGAGCGTTCCATTTACAAGCTCTGCAAACCAGTAAAGCTGACCGGCACTGCTGATTTCGTAAACTTCATCTTTTACTCCATCACCGTCCAAATCATATTTGTCATTAGTTTTATTTGCCGGTTCATAGGCTTTTTCGCCTCCCAGCACAGGATAATCATCTATACCGATTGACTGCCCCCAAATACTGCCATTCTCACCCAGTGACAGAAAATATGATATTTTGCCTTTCTTGAATTCGGCGGTGGTTTTGCCTATAGCTTCACCTGAATTCTTTCCCACACCATTCCCACTATACTTGTCTTTGTTATAGTAGCAATTTGTTATCATATTTAAGTTATAACCGCATACTCCACCAACATCTTCATTACCGCTCAGGCTACCGCTGTTGTAACTGTTCGTTATTTTTCCTGATTCCTCGTTCACGCCGCACACACCGCCAACATAACGTGAACTACTACTTATATTGCCGCTGTTGTAACTGTTGGTTATAGTACCAAAGTTAGCACCGCACACACCGCCAATTGCAATGTCATCACTCTTTACAATGCTGCTGTTGTAACTGTTAATTATAGTACCATAGTTAGAACCGCATATTCCGCCAATACGATAATCTCCATAAAAATAAGAATTAATCACGCCAACATTACGGATTTCAGCTTCTTCTGATATCTGACCGAATAGACCGGCATCTCCTTGTTCTTTATTATTTAAATATAATCCGCTGATAGTATGTCCGTTTCCGTCAAATAATCCTTTGTAGTAAACGATTTCGGGTAAGTCATCATGATTGATATCGTAGCAAAAACCAATTGGCATCCATGTACGGAACTTGTCTGCGTCATTGGTGTTCAGTGTGCCGTCCTCATTAAGAACAGAATCGTTGACTGTAATATTATCTGTTAACTCAGCATTAATAATGTTGTTACTGCCATTGACGATTGCTGCAAAAGCATAAAGTTCGTCAGCTGTTCCGATGTCATAATAACCATTGTTATCTTTATCCCTTAGTATGATTGTACTGCCGTTATCAATGACAACAGTTAATTCATCTGCCGCAGATGCGGTAGACGATTTGAAAGTATTGCTTGGAAAGTTCAGCAGTATACTGCCAAACATTGTTGCCGTGGCGAGAACCGCCATGGATTTTCTTAATCTGCTCCTCATAAAATTTCCTCCTTTGTAAAACTATGCTCAAGGCATATCACCTTAAATCACATACTTTCTTCACAAACTCTGCAAAAAGATGTTTGCTTTCAGGACAGTGAAGTTTTTAATCCACTGTCCAAAAATACAGAATCTTTTAAAATATTTTTGATGTTCTGTTTTGTAAAAATTATAACACATTTCGGCATGAAAATCAACTATTTTGTTAAAAATAAGCTATAATTATTAAAAAAATGTCTAAGTTAAGGCAACATAGCACAAAGATTGTGCGGTATTGGTTTTAGAGACTGAAATACTTTTCTTGCAATTATTATGCTTTTATGCTATAATCATTGCAAAAGGGGGATATATAAATGATAGCAGGACTAATACTTGAATATTTACTTATAGGCATAATGCCGAATCTTTATCTCATAGGTCAAATTGTCGGAAAAAATATGACTTTATTTGAAATTGTATCATGGTTTTTTCTTTTAATAATAATTTTTGTTCCAATAAGGAAAAAATTTTCTCTAAAGAAAATGAAAAAACTCTCGTTTGGAACAGATCTGTTGATACTCTTTCTGCTGACAACTGCCACGAATGTCATAATATTTACGGTGGCTGTTATGAACGGTTCGCTTTACGGAGCAAAATCAAGATTAATCTATGGAATAATAGTATTTTTATCAGAACTTTTTGTTTTTTGGAGCGGTATAATACGTGTGTATATCTACTCAAAGCAGGTCAGTTTAAAGCTTAAGTTACTGGGAATTTTTTTCGGTTTCGTTCCGATCGTCAACCTTATACTCCTGATAAAGATTATTTCAGCGGCAAAAGCAGAGGTTTCATATGAAACAAAATTTGAGAACGAACAGCTTGCAAGAGACGGAAAGAACCTGTGCAGGACGAAATACCCGATACTCCTCGTTCATGGGGTTTTCTTCCGTGACAATAAGCTGCTCAACTACTGGGGCAGGATTCCAGAGGTCCTGAAAAGAAATGGGGCAGATCTTTTCTATGGACAACAGCAGTCTGCACTTGCGGTAAAGGACAGTGCTTTGGAACTTCACAATAAAATACAGGAAGTCCTGAAACAAACAGGGGCGGAAAAGGTAAATGTTATTGCTCATTCAAAAGGTGGTCTTGACACAAGATATGCAATTTCAAAATACGGTGCAGACAAATATATTGCTTCGCTGACAACAGTAAACACTCCTCATCGAGGCTGTATCTTTGTGGATTATCTTTTCAGTGTTATTCCTGAAAGTATGAGAAATAAAATGGCTTCCACATACAATGCCGGAGCTAAAAAGCTTGGCGACACAACTCCGGATTTTATTGCCGCAGTCACTGATTTAAGCGGAAGTGCCTGTGAGATTTTCAACAGTGAAGTTAAGGATTCTCCGAACGTTTACTATCAAAGCGTAGGTTCAATGTCGAGGAATGCAAAAAGCGGACGTTTTCCTCTGAATGTCTCTTATCCGCTTGTAAAGGCTAAGGACGGCGACAATGACGGTCTTGTTGCGGTGACTTCAATGAAATGGGGTGATAATTTCAAATTCGTCAGTGTAAACGGAAAACGTGGAGTTACGCACGCAGATATGATCGACCTCAACAGGGAGAATATCCCTGATTTCAACGTGAGAAGCTTTTACGTTGACCTTGTGAGTGACCTGAAAAATAAGGGTTTCTGATAAAGAAATAATCCAAGTATATATGAAACGTTGGTAATGTCATTAAGATGTTACCACCATTTGAATATACCTCATAAAAAATTATGATTGCATAAAGGAGTTTATTATAATGATAAGTGGTGTTATCTTCGATATGGACGGACTTATGCTTGATACGGAAAAACTTTTGGTCAAGTTTTGGTGTCAGGCAGCAGCAGAGCATGGCTTTGATATGAAAAAAGAACATGTTTTGGAAATAAGAAGCCTGTCAAGAATTTATGCTGTTCCGCATTTAAAAAAAATCTTTGGAGAAAGTTTTGACTTTGAATCAATCAGAGCACGAAGAATAGAGTTAATGAATGATTATATCGATAAAAATGGTTTTGAAATAAAAAAAGGACTTTTTGAACTACTAAAATATCTTAAATTCAATCAATTTAAAATTGCAGTTGCAACTGCGACAGATTATGAACGAACAAAGTTGTACCTGAATAAAATAAATGCACTTTCTTATTTTGATAAAATAGTCTGCGGTAATATGATAAAACGTGGAAAACCTGACCCCGATATTTATCTTGAAGCGTCAAAGCAGCTTCAGCTCTCACCTGATGAATGCATTGCACTTGAGGACTCGCCAAACGGCATAAAATCAGCATATAGTGCAGGATGTCACGTTATTATGATTCCTGACCTTTCTCTGCCGGATTCTTCTTTAGAAAAAAAGTTAATGACAGTTTGTAAAAGCCTTGATGAAGTTATAGTTGTATTAGAAAAGGAGAAAGTCTAATGAGTGTTTCAAAGATTTTTGATATTCCGAAATTTTATTATTTTCAAAGTGGGAATGATTACTCAGGAAGCAAAGGAAATTTCAGTTATAAAATTCAATATGGCGAAATACTGAAATGTCTTATATGGCATGGAAAATTATGTTCAATGAAAGCTGAAATTGAACATGAAAAAGAATTTGAACTCACACAGGAAGGTTTTGACTCAATGATAGAATGGATGGAGAACATCTATAAAACAGATAAATAACAGAAACTTCAAAAAGAGCAAACTTAAAAATTCTGCTAATTTTAGGTTATAATATTTTGTGATTTAATGTCTCTAGACTATAATATTAACAATTTTGAATTTGGCGTATTATTTCGAAAAACATATAATCAGCCATTTTAAATGCTTCTACTTCAATCAAATTAAATATTTTGATATCTTTAAGAATTAGGATTTCTGACGGTTTTTACGAAACAACTGTTACCAATCTTTGGGATGATGAGTTTTCTGTCAAAGATATCAAAATGCTCTACAAAATGCGTTGGCGAATTGAAACCTATTTCAGAGAATTGAAGTACAATGTTGGTCTGATTGATTTTCATTCTAAAAAGAAAGAATGCGTGATACAGAAGATATTTGCAAGTTTGATTATATATAATTTCTCTATGTTGATAACAGAAAATATCTTTATAGACGATGATAATCATAATAATTATCGTTACAAAATTAATTATGCCATTGCTATACATGCCTGCATCAGGTTCTTTCGCTCTACTCACGCAGATTTTTATGCTTTGGAAAAACTGATAGCAAGAAAAAAGTGTCATGTCAGACTCGATCGTGTTTCTGAAAGAAAAACTCGTTATCATTCTGCCATTGGCTTCAATTACAGATTATCATAATTCTTATTCGCTGCTAATGATTTTTCCGGCAGATCTTTGATTTGTCTTTTTGTCGTGCTTCTTTTTTAACCAAGCCAAAAGGAGTATGTTTTCTGTTTCTCAAACATATTCCTTTTTTCTCTATTCACTTAGCTTAATGACATTAAGTGGAGAGGACTTGATGGTACGGATAAGGATTCAGACAACCCTGAAATAACACAGAATGCAACATCAACGAATCTACCAAAAAAGTTACGGTCAGAAATTGAGAGTTCAGCAGAAGGAAAATCGAATGGTTTTGGTATAAAAATAAGGTTGACCAAAAATTTTTATCTACCAGCAGCTCTTCAAAATCAACGTAAATTCAGATAAAACATTGATTGCAAGAGTGGGTTCAAAAAATTATCGCCTTGTGCCACAAAACATTTCAAAAAGTTTATCGGAATATTTTTATAGGTAAAATGGTAAACAAAAGACCTGCACTCAAAATCTTTGGGTACAGGTCTGAATTGCATGTTATAAATATTTTACTGGCCTTTATATTCAAGTGAAGCTCGAATAAAATCAGCAAAAAGTTTCTGCGGTTTATTTGGTCTTGACTTGAATTCAGGATGAAATTGAACACCAATAAACCAAGGATGATCAGAGAGTTCTACAATTTCCACAAGTCGTTCATCAGGAGAAAGCCCCGCAATTGAAAGTCCTTTTTCCATTAACATTGTGCGATAGCTGTTATTGAATTCCCAACGATGACGATGACGTTCATAAATAAGCTGTTCGCCATAAATTTTACTTACAAGTGAATTTTCTGCAAGCTTGCAAGGATAAAGACCAAGTCGCATTGTACCGCCTTTATCTGTAATATCTTTTTGGTCATCCATAATGTCGATAACATTATTTTTGCCGTCAGGAGTAAATTCAGAAGAGTTAGCATCAGCAAGACCTGCAACATTTCTTGCAAATTCAACAACTGCCATTTGCATTCCAAGGCATATACCAAAAAGCGGAATCTTGTTAACTCTTGCATAATGAATGGCTTCAATCATTCCTTCAATTCCTCTGTCACCAAAACCGCCAGGAACAATGATTCCGTCACAGCATGAGAGCTTTTCTTCTGCAGTATCAGCTGTTATTTCTTCAGAATTTATCCATAGTATTTCCACGTCGGCATCATTATTTATACCACCGTGACGCAGTGCTTCTGCAACTGAAAGATATGCATCGGGAAGAGCAACATATTTACCTACAAGACCTATTGTAACAGTCTTATTTGCATTTTTTTGTCTTTCAACCATAGCAGTCCATTCTGAAAGGTCAGGTTTTCTGTTTTCGAGTCCGAGGTGATGACAAACGCTGTCAGCAAGTCCCTCATTTTCAAGCATCATAGGAACTTCATAAAGTGAAGGAGCCGTCATATTCTGAATAATGTCCTCTTTTCGCACATTACAGAAAAGACTTATTTTTTCTGCCATATCCTTTGGAATTTCAAGTTCTGTACGGCAAACTACAATATTTGGCTGAATACCGATTGAAAGAAGTTCTTTGACAGAGTGCTGTGTAGGCTTTGATTTAAGCTCGTTTGAACCTGAAATAAAAGGTACAAGTGTAACATGAATATACATTGCATTTTCACGTCCGACTTCACCTACAAACTGTCTTATTGCTTCAAGAAAAGGAGTGCTTTCAATATCTCCTACAGTACCGCCTATTTCAGTGATTACAACGTCAGTTGATGTTTCCTTGCCAACACGGTAAATACGTTCTTTAATTTCGTTTGTAATATGAGGAATAACCTGAACAGTACCTCCGAGGTAGTCACCACGTCTTTCCTTATTAAGAACAGTCCAATAAATTTTACCTGTTGTAACATTAGAATTTACAGAGAGATTTTCATCTATAAAACGTTCATAATGACCGAGGTCGAGGTCTGTTTCAGCACCGTCATCAGTAACAAAAACCTCTCCATGCTGATACGGACTCATAGTACCCGGGTCAACATTTATATATGGGTCGAACTTCTGAATAGTTACCTTGTAGCCTCTGGCTTTTAGCAGTCTTCCGAGAGAAGCAGCAGTAATACCCTTACCAAGACCTGAAACAACACCGCCGGTAACAAATACATATTTAATAGGCATAAAAAAGCTCCTTTACTATTTTTTCTTCATTTAAACACTGATAATACTATTTTACTATTTTTTTCGATAAAAAGCAAGTCTAAATCAAGAAAAAATACATGTTTTTTTAATGTGTTTTTTGTTACTATGGTTATATTGACATCAAAATCAGTTTGCAAATATAATTTTTAAGAGCAGTATCACATAAAAACAAAACGGAGCCGTTAAGACTCCGTTTTTGGATTTACTGAAATTAAACCGGTAATGTCTTTATAGAACCAAGTACATACTTTTGAATAGTAACAGCGTCCTGTGCATTAACACCGTTTGATGAACCATGGACATCACTGTTCAATTTACCTTGTTCTGACATTTTATGCTTTGCTGAATTAATCAGGTAACATTTTACAAGAACTGCATCAGAAATATCTACATTACCGTCACAGTTTGCATCACCGTAAATAATATCCGTTGTTGTAGCAGAAGTTTTAGTAGTTTCGGAAGCTTTTGTACTTTCAGTAGCTTTTGTTGTTGCTTGTGTTGTAGGCTTTACAGGATTGTTTCCCTTAGTGCCGCCATCAAGATTGCTTCCCTCTGTTGATGCATATGAATCATAAAATTCTGTTAAAGAAAGACCTGTACCATTTACGCCAAGCGGAATCTGGTGGTCAAGACCTATATATTTGCCTGATTCAGATGTCTGCCAAAGTGAGGTTTCAAACAGACCATATTTTTCATCATCCCATTTTTTGAAGCTGCTGTCAAGAAGTCCGCCTGTATCACCTGAGTTAGGGTTAAGACACCAGAATGTATGGTTAATATGATTGTCGATCATATAATCACGAAGGAGAGTCATCCATTTCTGGTTTTTACCGTCATCCATATGACCGCCCCATTCACCAATAAGAAGCGGAGCAATATCTTCCTCATTGATATAAGCCCATGTATCATACCAATAGTCATCAAGGAGAGTTTGTGTTGTAAAGTCCTTATCAAACCATGTCTGAGCATAAACTGACGGGCCATAATCGTGAGGTGAATAAACTATCTGGCTTGTACCGCTTTTAGGAGTAACAGGATATTCTCTTACGCCTCTGAGATTGCCTCCCCACCAAGCACCGTACCATGGTGACTTGTCAGCAGGAGCGTCCCATATATCAGGAGTATCATAAGTATATCCCTGATCTGTTTTAGGATATTGCTCAACACCCTCAACGAAAATGAGAGCATTCGGATTTACGCTAAGGATAGAGTCGGCACATTTTGTTGCAGCATAAGCCCAGTTATTTTCATCAGTGCTGCCATCCCATTTAGCAATATCGCTTGGACAGGTATCGCCCTTGTAGCCACGCTTGCCATGAGGTTCATTTTTAAGGTCATATCCGATAAGAGTATCATCATTGCTGTACTTTTCAGCAAGCCATGTAATAGATTCAATCCATACATCAGTTGTGACACCTGCTTTGCCATACCAAAGCTCGTAATTATGACCTGAATTGTTTGCATCAGGGCTATGAATGTCTATAAAAGCCTTAATGCCGTATTTTTTACACTTCTGCATGATAACATCAAAAATTTCCATGCTGTTTTTAATAGTCTTACCGTCTTCATAAACAAAATCACGGTTAATGTCAACGTAAGGCGGTTCATAACCTGCCTGAACAGAACTTACCTCATTCGGAGTGCCTTCCATCCATGAAACAAGAAGTTCAGAAGAAATAGGGAAACGAATTACATTGATACCATGGTCAGCACATGATGATAAAAATTCATCACAATCGACAGCATAAAGACCATGAGCACAGTTTTCAGAACAGTTGAAGCCGAACCAGTTAGCACCTGTAAGCCAAACCTCGTTGCCGTCCTTGTCATATAAACGGCTGCCGACAGCATGAAGCCAGTCATCATTTCCATCGTCAACAGCAGCTGTTCCGCCAAGACTCATAGGACTTGCCAAAGCAGTATTAGCTACAACAACAGCCATGGCTAAAAGTGCAGCAATTTTTTTACTGATTTTCATAAGAGAATACCCCCTCGTAATTAATTATGAAAAATAAATTAAACTATACACATTATATCATGATTTTTTAATTGAGTCAACTTTTTTTGGAAAATAATTAAAGCAACGCAATATAAAATATATATTTTTCTTATAATTTATTTTCTAGTTTCTTAGATAAAATAAAAATCATAAAAACAAGCATTAATGAGGGGACAGGGGAGTAGAAATCAGGTTCAGATGAAACAGTATTAAAGGTATTTACTGTTTGTTCATCTATAGACAGCCTTATTAATATAAAGCATATTACACAGCTAAGGAATGCAGTAAAAATGCGGCAGAATATAAATCGTTTTAATTTAAATTTGCCATGAGTTATGGATTTGATTTGCATTATAACACAAATACCTCCGAATGAAATCAATCCGCTTACAATTGGAAGCATACTTATGCTGTATATATTCAGTTCTGCTACTGCACTTACATCAAATATACAGTGTATCACCTGGTCTGTTAAGCAGTAATTATCATTTGATAATGATGTTAGTATTTCTTTATAAATCGGAAGTTGGGTGATAATCCCACTCATAGCAGAAAATGATAAAATCATTGTACATAGTATAAACAGATTTTTTCCAGCATCATATGATGACTTACAAAGAGTCTGTGTATCAAATAAAATTTTATTTTTGGAATATTCAGACGTATAACTGAACTTTATTTTTTTGCCATAAATAAGTCTTAATATGATTGCAGCTGCACCATTAGATAGTATATTAGACAATATAATGATATTACCTGATTTGCTGCCCCACAAATTTCCTGAGATACAGCCGAAAATAAATGCAGGGCCTGCTCCATAACAGACACAAAGATATATTTCAGCCTGAAATTTCGATATTTTTTTATTTTCGTAAAGCTCATAAAGCATTTTTGCCCCTATTGGATAACCTGCAAACATTCCGAAAATAAAGACCGTAAATACTACACCATTCATTCTGAAAATAATATTTGAAAACTTATTGAATATTGGAGCAATTAAATCAGGTATACCACTGTTTATAATAATTCCTGATATTGTCATCATAAAATACAAAGACGGAATTATTATTTCCAAACACCTTAATGTACCGTTAAAAACAGAATTTTTTATCAATGTAAGAGAAGTAAACGTTTGATATATTAAGAACAGCAAGAAAAAAATTTTTATCATTTCTAAAGCAGATGTTTTTACTTTTTTCATATTTTCCACCCATTTTATCATATTAATTAATCATGCAGACAACGTCTGAATTCTAAGGCAATACCGCATAAAGCTT
>DJPR01000034.1:0-65465 GCA_002438605.1 Ruminococcus sp. UBA6407 | reverse complement strand
TTGCAAGTTTATGACGTGCAAAGTCTTTTGACGTGCTTTGTGCGGTGTTGCCCTAAATAAATATTATGTTGGGCGGTAATTTTTTATGTTAAAGAAAGCTGCTGATAAAAGTCGTGATTTTTTATATTTAAATCCAACTATGCACCTTCAAAGCAATAAAGAGGTCTATATTGAAAACTGCAAACGGATTGAGGAATATAATGACATTTATATACGGCTGAAATCCAGAGATATCTACATTCAGATATGGGGAAGTAATTTAAAGGCTTTTGATTTTAAAACTAACGGACTTATTATAAAAGGGAAAATTGACCAAATTGAATTTACGGAAAAAAGGTGATTGTAATTGCTGAAAAAAATAAATGAGTATATTAAATTCAGTGCAAAAGGAAAAAATTTATATAAGTTCATAAATGGAATACATACAGCAAGGATTTATTGCTTTAATCAATACTGTAAATCCGAAGTTTTTTATGGTGAAGTTTATAAAAAAAATCTGCCGTTAATAGAACAGCTTGCTCAAAAGCATGGAATAAGTCTTGAGATTTTTGAATATGACACGTTAGTATCAAAGCTGAAAAAATACAAACTGAGGTTTGGAATTGCAATAGGTATTATGGCATTTATGTTTGCATGCTTTTATTTTTCAAATACTGTTATGACAATTGAGGTCAACGGGAACAGCAGAGTAAAAGAAAGCGTTATACTTTCTGTTTTGAATGATATGGGAGTGAAAAAAGGGACTTGTCTTAATGATATAAACTACTCAAAATGTGAAAGAGAGCTTCGTATCCGCATAGATAAAATTTCATGGACAGCTATAAGAAGAACAGGCAACAGAATAGTAGTTGATGTAACAGAAATTGTTGATATTCCTGAAATGTTGAAAGAGAGAACTCCATGCAATATTATTTCTGATAAAAATGCACAGATAACAAACGTTTCCGTTCTTGACGGACAGCTTATGAGAATAGTAGGGGATTATGTCAGAAGCGGAGATATACTTGTGAGCGGTATTATTCAAGATTCAAACGGACATATTACCATGCATCATTCAATGGCTGATATAACAGGAATTTATGAAGAAAAAGTATGCTTTACTCAATTAATTTCAGACATAAGCTATGAAAGTACTGGAAATAAAAGGGAAGAACACTATCTTAACCTTTTCAATTTAAAAATTCCGCTTTTTTTAGGCAGAAATAAATATGAATTATATTCTTCTGACGAAAATACAAAGGACTTGATTTTATTTGGAAAAAAATTGCCTATAAGTTTTACTGAAAAAAGAATTTCAGAAAATAAATACTGTCAAAAAGTTTACGACAAAGAAGAAACAGACTCTATGATTATGCAAAAAATATTTTTTTATGAAAAGAATTTTCTTCAGGATAAAAAAATACTGGACAGAAAAATTGAGAAATCTGAAAATGAAACAGAAGTTACTTATAATGTAACATACTCAATTGAGGGCAAAATCGGAACTCAGCAAGATATATATACAAAACAGATGTACAAATAAAAAAATCGTAGACTATTTTGATTTTATATGTTATAATGATATAAACATCATAAATTTCCGGAGGTAAAAAATGAATTTACTGCACATGAAATATGCTGTTGAGGTTGCGGAAACAGGTTCAATAAATAAAGCTGCTGAAAAATTGTATGTTGGTCAGCCGAATTTGAGCCGTGCGATTAAAGAACTTGAAAATTCACTTGGAATCAGCATTTTTGAACGAAGTGCAAAGGGAATGATTTTAACTCCTGACGGAGAACAGTTTGTCCATTATGCACGCTCAATATTAAGCCAGATCGACTCAATTGAAGATATATTTAAGAAAGATGCTTTGAACAAAAAAAGATTTTCAATTTCAGTTCCTCGTGCCGGTTATATAACAGACGCATTTGCAAAATTCTCAAAGCTTATAGATAAATCCGTACATGCAGAAATTTTCTATAAAGAAACTAATGCAATGCGGGCAATAAAAAATATAATTCATGAAAATTATTCACTTGGAATTATTCGTTATGCAGAAAACTATGACAGATACTATAAAGATATGATGAACGAAAAGGGTCTCAGTTGTGAGTTCGTTACAGAATTTAAGTATGTTTTGTTAATGAATGAAAAAAATCCGCTTGCTTCAAAGGATAATATAACATATGACGATTTGTCTGATTTAATAGAAGTGGCTCATGGCGACCCATATGTACCGTCACTTCCATTTGCTTCGGTAAAAAAAGAGGAGCTTCCGGATAATACAAACAGACGGATTTTTGTATTTGAAAGAGCAAGTCAATTTGAATTGCTTACTCAAAATCCGGAATGCTTTATGTGGGTTTCACCAATGCCTCAGTCGTTGTTAAAAAGATATAATCTTGTACAGTGCAGCTGTAATGAAAATAAACGAGTATATAAAGATGTACTAATACATCGCAGTGAATATAAACTTTCAGAACTTGACAATATTTTTGTTGAGCAGCTTATAAAATCCAAGCGTGAAATTTTCGGATAAATTTTTCTCCCTTATGTATCCGGATATATCAAAAAGTATATTACCCATATTACAAAGAGGCATTTCACACTATATAAAAACTATGTTAAAATTATAACAAAGATATGAAAAAACATATTATATGCGGATTTTCTTCACAATGTTATGAGAAATTCCGATTATGACAAAAAGTATCTTAAAAAGATATAAGGGAGGAACAGATCATGAATCTGGATAGAATTATAGCTGTAAGAACAGGCAAGACTGTTTATCGTGACGGCGAACGTTGCCTAAAGGTGTTTAATGAAGATTATTCAAAGGCTGATATATTAAATGAAGCTCTTAATCAAGCCAGAGTTGAAGAAACAGGGCTTGCCATTCCGAAAATTCTTGAAGTAACAATGCTTGACGGAAAGTGGACTATTGTTTCAGAATTTATTAAGGGTAAAACACTTGCACAGCTTATGCTTGAAAATCCGGGAAATAAAGATAAGTATCTTGAGGAGTTTGTTGATTTACAGCTTGAAATGCATGAAAAAAGCTGTCCTATGCTTGGAAAGCTGAAAGACAAAATGAACCGCAAAATCTCTCAAACAGATTTCAATGCAACGGTTCGATACGATTTGCATACAAGACTTAATTCAATGCCTAAGCATAATAAGCTTTGTCATGGCGATTTTAATCCGTCAAACATTATTATTTCAGACAATGGAATACCATACATAATTGACTGGTCACATGCAACACAGGGAAATGCATCGGCTGATGCAGCAAGAACATATCTTTTATTCTGGTTAAACGGTGATATAAGCGGAGCAAAAAAATATCTCAGCCTTTTCTGTGATAAAAGCAATACTGCAATGCAGTATGTTCAGAAGTGGATGCCGATTGTAGCTGCTTCACAGTCAGTAAAAGGTAATGAAACAGAACGTGAATTTTTACGTTCATGGATTGATGTTGTTGATTACGAGTAGGAGGATGTTAAAATGAAAGTTACAGTTTGTATTGGTTCATCATGTCATATTAAAGGTTCACGTCAGGTAGTTGAACAGCTTCAATACCTTATTCACGAAAATAATCTTTCCGATAAGGTAGAGCTTACAGGTACATTCTGCATGGGTAAATGTCAGCAGGGAGTATGTGTTTCTGTTGATGATAAATTCTTTTCTGTAAGCCCGGAAAATGTAAAAGACTTTTTTAACGAAAATATAGCAGCTGCGGTATAAATTCATAACGTTATTTTAAGTGAAAGGAGCAGGGAAATGGATTGTCTTACGTTAAAAAAATCAAACTGCAAAAACTGTTACAAATGTATCAGACATTGTCCTGTAAAATCAATACGTTTTTCCGGAAATCAGGCTTATATTATCGGCAATGAATGTATTTTGTGCGGACATTGCTTTGTAGTCTGTCCGCAAAATGCTAAACAGATTGTTGATGAAACAGAAAAGGTGAAAGTTCTTCTTCAGGACAATGCTCCGGTTATTGTAAGTATAGCCCCGTCATTTGTTGCGAATTACGAGGGAATAGGCATAGAAGCGATGCGAAAAGCATTAAAGAAACTTGGATTTTTCGATGCTGAAGAAACTGCATTAGGTGCAACAATAGTCAAAAATGAGTATGAAAAAATCATCAATGAAGGAAACAGTGATGTAATCATTAGTTCATGCTGTCATTCGGCTAATCTTTTAATTCAAAAATATTTCCCGTCCACACTCCAATATCTTGCACCTGTTCTTTCACCAATGCAGGCACATTGTATGGATATAAAAAGACGCTTTCCGAATGCTAAAACAGTTTTTATAGGACCATGTGTTGCCAAAAAAGACGAAGCACAGTATTACAGCGGCATTGTAGATGCAGTTATGACCTTTGACGAGCTTACTAACTGGTTTAAAGCTGAGAATATTGAGCTTGAACCGGAAGCTGACAGCGGAGAAAATGGACTTGCACGTTTCTTTCCTACAACAGGCGGAATACTTAAAACTCTTACGCAGAAAAATCCTGATTATACTTACCTTGCTGTTGATGGAACAGAAAACTGTATTGCTGCTCTTAAAGAGATAGAAAGCGGAAAAATTCACAAATGCTTTATCGAGATGTCAGTCTGTTCAGGAAGCTGTGCAGGTGGTCCTGTAATGGAAAAATTTCACCGTTCGCCTGTAAAGGACTATATGGCTGTAGCACAGTTTGCAGGTGAAAAGGATTTTGATGTTGAACAGCCTGAAAGTCTGGAGCTGCGCAAGGAATTTACTGTTATTGAACGAAAGTCGCAGTATCCTTCAGAAAGCGAAATAAAAGAAATATTGTGTCAGATGGGCAAAACAAAGCCGTCTGACGAGCTTAACTGTGGTTCATGCGGATATGAAACCTGTCGTGAAAAGGCTGTTGCGATATATCAGGGAAAAGCAGAAATCTCAATGTGTCTGCCATATTTAAAGGATAAAGCGGAGAGTTTTTCGGATAATATTGTCCGCAACACTCCGAATGGACTTATTGTATTGAATGAAAAGCTTGAGGTTCAGCAGATAAATAAGGCTGCACTTAAAATAATGAATATTAAATCGGCAAGTTATATATTGGGCGATGCGATTGTAAGAGTCCTCGACCCAAAAGATTTTATCGAAGTATTAAACAGCGGAAAAGCTATTCATGACAGACATATTTATCTTGCAGAATATGAGAAATATGTAGACGAAACTATAATATATGATAAAGAATACAGACTTCTGATTTGCATTATGCGTGATGTCACAGATGAAGAAACAGTTAAAGAAAAAAAGGAAAGCATCAGCCGTCAGACTATTGAAATTGCAGACCGGGTTGTTGACAAACAAATGCGTATCGTTCAGGATATCGCATCGCTTCTCGGAGAAACTGCTGCAGAAACAAAAATTGCACTGTATAAACTTAAGGAGTCTATAAGCAATGAATAATCTATGTGCTGAAATTGGCTGGAAAAGTATAAATCATGAGGGTGAACAGCTTTGCGGCGACCATGTGGACATTGTTGAGCAGAATGAAAATTCAATGGTGATTGTGCTTGCGGACGGTCTTGGCAGCGGAGTAAAAGCAAGCATACTATCAACGCTTACTTCAAAAATTATATCCACTATGATGGCAGAAGGACTGCCGCTTGAAGAATGTGTTTCAACTATAGCTGCAACGCTTCCTATATGTTCGGTTCGAGGAGTAGCTTATTCAACATTTACAATTATACACATCATTGATAATTCAACTGCTGAACTTATTCAATATGACAATCCGCAGGTTATTCTTATCCGAAATTATGAAATCTATGACTATCCGAAAAGCGAATTGATTATTGATAAAAAAAAGATTTACAAGACCACTATTAAATTGCAGGAAAATGATATTTTTGTAGCAATGAGTGACGGCTGTCCGCATGCCGGAATAGGTACTGCATATAATTTTGGCTGGAAATATGAAGAAATTGCAGAATTTATGAAAGACCTTTCTTATGTTGGATATACAGCTAAAACGCTTTCCTCAATGCTTGTTGATGAATGCAATAAATTGTATGGAGGTCAGCCCGGTGATGATGCTACTGCCTGCGTTATAAGAATAAGAAAGCGTGAACCAATGAATTTATTGTTTGGTCCGCCGTCTAATCGTGATGACTGTGACAGAATGATGTCCCTATTCTTTTCTAAAGAGGGAAAGCATATTATATGTGGAGGAACTACCTCAACAATTGCTGCGAAATACCTCGGAAAGCCTCTTAAACCAAGCTTAAAGTTTGAACGAAGTGATATTCCGCCTACAGCTGAAATTGAGGGAGTTGACCTTGTAACCGAGGGTGTAATTACAATTAATAAGGTTATTGAATACGCCAAAGATATGCTTGATAAAAACGAAAAATACGAGGAGTGGGGATTCAGTAATGACGGAGCTTCACTGATTTGCCGATTACTGTTTGAAGAAGCAACTGATATTAACTTTTATGTGGGAAGAGCAGTTAATCCTGCACATCAGAATCCAGACCTGCCAATCAACTTCAATATTAAAATGAGACTTGTTGAGGAGCTGTCCGCATGTCTTAAACAAATGGGAAAACGCATAAAGGTAAGTTATTTTTAAAGGATGATTATTGTGAGAAAATTTGATACTAAAGTTCAGCATCTTAAATACAGAGTTCTTCGTGAGGTTGCAAGATTTGCATGGAATGATGCTCTGCTTGATAATATTTTAAATATTCCCGAAATAATTGTTCCGGGAAAAACTCCTACAATGCGTTGCTGTGTTTACAAGGAACGTGCAATTGTAAGCGACCGTGTTAAACTAGCAATGGGCGGCGACAAAGAGAATCCGAATGTTATCGAAGTCATAGAAACTGCTTGTGACGAATGTCCTATGGGCGGATATGAAGTTACTAATTCATGCAGAGGCTGTCTTGCACATCGCTGTGAAGATGTTTGTCGCAGAGGTGCTATTTCATTTGACCATAATCATACGGCACATATAGACAAATCAAAATGCGTTGATTGCGGAGCATGTGCAAAGGTCTGTCCATATACTGCAATCATAAACAGAAAGCGTCCATGCGAAAGTGCATGTAAAATCAAAGCAATATCCATGAATGAGGATAAGGCAGCTAAAATAAACAACGATAAGTGCATTGCCTGCGGAGCATGCGTATATCAATGTCCGTTTGGTGCAATTATGGATAAATCATTCATTCTTGATGTTATTGACATTATCAAGAAAAGTGAAAACAACAGTAAATATAAAGTGTTTGCCGTTGTTGCACCGTCAATTTCAAGCCAGTTTACATATGCAAAGCTTGGTCAGGTAATTACAGGTCTTAAGGAGCTCGGATTTCATACAGTGGTCGAGGCTGCTTTAGGAGCTGATATGGTTGCTTACAAGGAATCGGCTGAGCTTGCTGAAAAAGGATTTCTCACAAGCTCATGCTGTCCGGCATTCGTGAGCTACATTGAAAAGGCTTTTCCTGATATGCTGCCGCTTGTATCACATAATCTCTCGCCAATGGCGGAGATTGCAAAATATATAAAGGAACATGACGCTCCATGTAAGGTAGTTTTTATAGGTCCATGTACTGCAAAAAAAGCAGAAGTTCAGAAAGAAAACGTAAAGCCGTATGTTGATGCTGCAATTACATTTGAAGAATTACAGGCACTTTTTGATAGTAAGGACATCGACATAACCGCATTGAATCAGGATGTTCTTGATAATGCCTCATACTTCGGAAGAATTTTTGCAAGAAGCGGTGGACTTTCAGATGCTGTTGCACAAGGTCTGAAAGAACAAAATATAACTGACTTTGAGCTTAAAGCTGTAGCATGTGACGGAATTGAAGAATGTCGCACAGCACTTCTGAAAAAATCAAAGAATGTATTGAATGGAAACTTTATTGAGGGTATGGCATGTAAAGGCGGATGTATCGGTGGTGCAGGCTGTCTTACACATGGAGAAAAAAATAAAGCTGAAGTTGATAAATACGGCAGAGAAGCTTATGAAAAAAGCATAAGCGAGGCTATTTCGATATTATAACAAGCATATGTAAGAAACGCTCTTATCCATAGAGCGTTTTTTTATTTCAAAAAAACTGTCACAAGATTGTAAGAACTATATATTAAAATAGAAACAGAAAAACAAAAAAGGAGAGTGCTTAAAATGCAGATTTTAACATCACAAAACTTATGCAAGTACTATGGTTCAGGAGAAAACATGGTAAAAGCATTAGATAACGTTTCTGTTTCGATAGATGACGGAGAATTTGTATCAATTATAGGTACATCAGGAAGCGGAAAGTCCACATTGCTGAATATGCTTGGCGGACTTGACCGTCCGACATCAGGAGAAGTATATGTAAAAAACAAAAAGCTTTCAGATATGAATGATGAGGAACTTACAATATTTCGCCGCCGAAACATCGGCTTTATTTTTCAGAATTATAATCTTGTGCCTGTGCTTAACGTATACGAAAACATTGTTCTTCCAATTGAACTGGACGGAACAAAAATAGATAAGAATTACATACAGACGATTATAAAAACATTGGGACTTAATGAAAAAGTAAATGCAATGCCGAATCAGCTTTCAGGCGGACAGCAGCAGAGAGTTGCAATTGCAAGGGCATTAGCTGCAAAGCCTGCAATTATTCTTGCAGATGAACCCACAGGAAACCTTGACAGCAAAACAGGCATGGACGTTATTTCATTGCTGAAAGTTACAAGCCGAGAATTTCAGCAGACTATTGTTATGATTACTCACAATGAAGAAATTGCAATTATGGCAAACCGCATGATTCGTATTGAGGACGGCAAGGTGGTGAGCAAATAATGCTTAAAAATAATAATCAAGCTATTACAAGAAAAATCAGCAAACGTTTTATGCATAAAAACAAAATGCGAAACAGAATAACTATTCTTGCCATTATTCTTATGACGTTCATGTTTACAACTGTTTTCAGCATTGGTTTTTCAATGGCAAAAAATATGAATACAATGCTGATAAGACAAGCAGGAACTACTGCTGAAATATCACTTGCAAATCCTGCTCCGGAACAAATTGACGAAATAAAAAAATGTTCTGCACTTAGTGCAGCAGGTGTAACCATTCCTGTTTGTAAAGCTAAATCAGAAGAAGATCAAGATTTGAATTTTAAACTTATATATCATGATAAGGAAAATTTCAACGGAAATATTAAACCTGCCTTATCCTCATTAAAGGGGAATTATCCTAATGAAAAAAATGAAATAATGCTTTCGGTAAGTGGACTTAATGCAGTAGGAATTAAATCTCCTGAAATTGGAATGGATATTCCGCTTATGCTGAAAAATGAGGAGCAAATTTTTAAATTATCAGGATATTTCGTTGATTATGGTTTCCGTACAAACAATTATGACGCATTTGTTTCAGAAAAGTTTTCAGATAGTCTTGGACTCACTGCTGAACAAGACGGATTAATTTCAATTTCATCAAAATCATTCCTGCAAAACATACTGTACGACCAACTGTATGAAAGTGTAAAATTGAATCAGGGACAGGAATTTGAATGTACATTTGATAATAATGAAAACAACGGCATTGTAATTGCGGCAGCAGTTCTTTTTATCTGTTTGATTATAATTATAAGCGGTTATCTTTTGATTTATAATATTATGTATATTTCAGTAAACCATGACATAAGATTTTATGGCTTACTTAAAACAATAGGAACTACATCAAAACAAATCAGAAGTATTGTAAAATACCAATCACTCAGTTTATCAGTTATTGGCATACCAATTGGAATTTTGATTGGAACAATTGTATCATTTAAAGCCGTTCCATATTCTATTTCAATGTTTGGAGGCGACTTTTATTCTGCAATGCCGACAGATATCAGTTTTAATCCACTTATTTATATAGGTACAATTTTATTTGCTTTATTAACGATTTTAATAAGCTGCCGTAAACCTGCCAAATTTGCAGGAAGTATTTCTCCAATAGAAGCTCTCAAATATAATGGACAAAATAACTGCAAAATAAAATCACGAAAAGCAACAAACGGCGGTAAAATATATAAAATGGCATACAGAAATATATTTCGTGAGAAAAAGCGTACTGTTCTTGTATTTGCATCACTTTTAATGGGTGTAATTGCACTTTTGTCAACACAAACCTTTCTTAACAGTTTAGACCTAAAAAATTATGCTGACTATTATTTGCCAAATGATTTTGTAATTTATACTGATTGTTCATCTGAAGAAGATTTTGAAATCAAGGATAATGAGAAAACTGAAGCATCAATTAAATTAGCAGATGACATCAGGAAAGTAAAAGGGATAACGGAAGTAATAACCAATACAAGTGCTGATATATCTCTTGTTTATGATAAAGAAACATTTGAACCTTTCTTGAAAGAAGCTGCTGAAAGAGATGGTTCAAACTCTGATGATATTGCAAAGATCTATGAAAACCCAAAAAATAATTTAAAATATAATGCACCCATTCTTGGAATTGACGCTGCCATGATGGAAATGCATAACACAAAAGCAAAGAAAAAGGTTGATATAGATAAGTTTGAAAAGGGAGAAATATGCTTCATCGGTTACATTAATGATAAAACCAAAGCAGCTCAAATGGAAGGAAAAACTATAACGCTTATTAATGAAAAAACAGGCAGAAAAAAAGATATAAAAGTTGGTGTATGTGCCTCAAGTGATGATAATGCTCTACTCGAAATAGGATATTATTGGTGTACGGTGGGTGCGCCTGAATGTGTTTTGGTTAGTCAGAGCGTTATTAATGAACTTAGCGATTCACCGCATGTTGAAACGATTATTGCAAACTGCAGTCCTGAAAATGAAGAATCAGTTCGTACGCAAATCAAGCAGTTAACTCAGCATAATATCAGTATTCCGTCTGTAGCTCATATTCAAATAAAATCAGAAGAATTAGAAGAATTCAGATCTTCAATTTTATCAATGCGGATCATGACATCAGGAATATGTGCTGTTCTTATATTAATAGGAATAATCAACTTTATAAATGTAATGCTTACTGGAATTTTTACCAGACGAAATGAACTTGCAGTAATGGAAAGCATAGGAATGACCAAAAAGCAAGTAAGAAAAATGCTTATATTTGAAGGATTTTATTATGCATTAATAACTGATGGTCTGATTCTTACATTAGGAAGCGGAATCGTTTATATATTTGGAAAATTATCGTTAAAAATTGCTGATTATGCAATCTTTAGTTATCCATGGCAGCTGATAATCTGTATTTCTCTGATTATTTTAATAATATGTATACTGGTTCCAGCCGCAGTTTATCGAATGGTTGCAAAAAACAGTGTTACAGACCGATTACGCAGTACAGAATAATTTATAGAAAAAGCCTGTCCACTTCAATTATCGTGGGCAGGCTTGGGGTTTATTATGAAATTAACAGATTTTTCATTAATGCAAGGTCAAAAATATCAATTATACCGTCCTCTGATAAATCTCCGACTGTCCAGTCTGTAAGACTTCCTGCATTGACAATATAATTTTTCAGCATCACTGCATCTGAAATATCAAATGTTCCGTCTGAATTTACGTCACCTGTAATTTTTGTACCGACATCATCAAGTGCTTCAAATTTCCGTTCAAATGTTATGGCATATTCCTCAGCAGATGACCCCTTGTAACCATAAATAACAGCATTTTCATCAATTGTTAAGGAATTTAAAGAAATTAAAGTTTCAGGATTTAAAAAAGAGATTTTTGAAAGCTTTTCACATTCAGAAAATGCTCTGTTATTAATCAAAAGTAAACTTTCAGGAAGCGTTATGTCTTCAAGACTCAGACAGTATTCAAAAGCAGATTGATTAATAAAGCAAAGTGTATCAGGTAGTACAGCAGATTTAAGGTCGATACAGCCATAAAACGCCATTTCACCAATACCTCTTATACCATTTTGAAGAACTGCTTTATCAATAGAATAATCAGCGTCAACTGCCCATGAATCAACATATCCAATGCCATCAAAATTTTTAACTGCATTGAAACAATCTTTAAAAGCAAGAGTTCCTATACGAATTACACTGTCAGGAATTTCAGGTGTATTAAGTTTTTTACATCCAAAAAAGGCATAATCATCAATTGATACAAGTCCTTCCGACATTGTGACGTTTTTTAGCTCTTTGCAATTTTCAAAAGCTGAATCACCAATATATTCAACTGAACTTGGAAAAGTTACATCAGTAATCGAACAGTTATTAAAAGCATTGTCTGCAATACCTCTTACTGCCTCATTAATTTCAATTTCCGAATAGAAATCATCTCCGTAAATTATCCAATCATCAACCATAACATGACCGTATCTGTCAACGCAGACAGGGTATCCGCTAAAAGCACTGGCTCCAACACTTATGACACTATCCGGAATATCAAATGATTCAAGTCCTGAACATTCATAAAATGCGAAATCACCGATACGTTCAACGCCCTCAGGCAGATTTATTTCAGTTATTCCGGAACAATATGCAAATGAATAATCTCCTACATACCATACAGATTCAGGAACTGTTACAGATTTCAGCAGACTGCAATTATAAAAAGCATAATCATCAATCATGCATACAGTATTAGGAATATCAAAACTTTCATTGGATTTACAATCAGGATATAATATAATTTCAGTCATATCCTTACTGTATATAACGCTGTCAGCAGCACAAAGATACGGATTATCTTCTGAAACTGTAAAATTATCTATTTTAGATTTATAAAAAGCTGTTGGACAGATATATTTAAGAGTAGATGGAAATTCCATTTCTTTGCATGAAGCATATGAAAATGTACTTTCTGCAATTCCAACAGTACCCTCACGAATTTTAAAATCATTAACATTTTCATGATTTACAGCCCATTTCCCAATGTAATCAACACCGTCAACCAATTCAGTAACAGCATTCTTAGGATAAGCGTAGGTACCAACATAAATAACACTGTCCGGAATTTCAAATTCGGTAATTGAGGTGTCATAAAACGCAGCATCACCTATACTTATAAGAGAGTCAGGAAGTGTAATTTTTTTTAATGCACGACAATAATCAAAAGATTCTTTTCCAATATAAAGCAAGCTTTCAGGAAGTGCTACAAATGACATATTGTTGCAGCCATGAAATGCATTATCTCCAATGCTTACCACTCCATAGGGTACGATTAAATATTGCAGCATTTGACAGCCGTCAAATGCTTTGCTGCCAATTACGCTTACAGTAGACGGAATATCAACTTCAAGCAGTTCATTGTTGCTTTCAAACGCACTTTCTCTTATTTCCGTTACACCCTCAGGAATTACAACCTGCTCTAAAGCACAGCAGCGAAATGTACGATAATTAATAACAGTAACTCCTGATGGAATTTCAACATCTGATAATCTTGTACACATATCAAAAGCACCATTACCAATATATGTAACAGTTGAAGGTAAATCTACAGATGTAATAAATCTGCTGTAAGAAAAGGCATTGTCATCAATTGTTGTAATACCTTCGGCAATAGTTATTTTTTCAAGTTTATTATTTGATGAAAAAGCACTTTCACCTATTGTTTTAACAGGATTTCCATTAATATTTGCAGGAATATTTACATTAATAAGGGTTGGATCGCATCCTGTTATTGTTGCTGTTCCATTTTCAACAATATATTTCAGACCTGTGTTTGCATCAGTAAGTTCTGATGATTCTTCTGCAGCCAAAGCCGATAGGGAAGTGGTAATACTTTCAGAAACTGCCGGAATGCAGCATACTGAAAATGCAGTTATTGCCGCTGTTGAAACGGCGTAAATTTTTTTCAATGTTTTCATCTTCATTACTCCTTTTTAACATTCGGATTGTATTATATAAAACTTAACAGATATATTCTTTGTATATAGGCAACACCGCACAAGGCACATCAAAAGTTTTTGTACGATATTGCCTATAACATGCTGCCTAAAAACATTATACAAAGAAAGTCTGTTTTTTGTTTATAGAAAAATCTATCCTATAATTATGATAACACATTAAATATAAATTGTAAATAATTACAAATAAGATTTGGAGGTTTAAATAAATACAAGAAGAATAAAAATAAAAAAATCGTTAAGAAAAAATTGAACCAAAAAGGCAGTTTCTGTGTTATAATAAATATAAGAACAAAATTTTATAGCAATGCAATAAAATAATGCAACATAAGATGACAAAAGCATACTGTCGTATGGGTGAGGAGGACAACGCAGTAATATACGGTTTGAATTGTCAGATTAGTTGCAGGATTTTGTTGTATTGCTATAGTTGGAAAGGAAAAGAAAAAATGACTAAGCTTATTGCTAAAGCAAAAAACGGAAACAGAAAGGCAATGGAAAAAATATATGAATTAACCGGCAGCGAGCTTTTCTGTTATTGTCAGCAGTTATGCGGAAACGAGCATGATGCACAGGATCTTTTTCAAGATACATATCTTACTGCATTTGAAAAATTGGACCAGTATCGACGTGATGAAAATTTTAAAGGCTGGCTTCATACTATTGCACTTCATAAATACTACAATAAATTAAGAGCAGAAAAGCCTCAGCTGCGTGTAGACGAACCTGATGAAACAGCCGTTGAGGAAGGAGAGCTTTATGCTCCTGAAAGTTATGCTGAAAGAGCAGAAATTCAAAGAATCATTACAGAAATTATAACAAAAAATCTTTCCGAATCTCAAAGACTGACTATTGTATTATATTATTATGATGAAATGTCTGTCGGAGATATTGCAAAGGAGCTTGACTGCCCTGAAGGAACAGTAAAAACACGTCTTTACCACAGCAGAAAAATTTTAAAAGATGAACTTGTAAAACGTGGAATTACTTTGGGCGGTACTACAGTCCTTGTTTCAGCTTTACTGAAAGCTCATGCTTCAGCTTTTACTGTTTCAGCAGCCACATCAACAATAATGAACAATATTATTGGAAAAAGTAAAGCATCACGTTCATTAAAATCTATATTTGCATATACAAAAACCAAAATTGTTATAGGAGCAACAGCTGTTACTGTTGCTGGAGGATCTGTTGGAATCTATCATATTGTAAATAATGATGAAAAAGCATCTGCAATACCAAAACATTCTACAAGTGCTAAAATAACTGCACCTACTGCCGCTGTTCCAGCTATTGTAAAGACTGCAACTGTTCAGCAGGTGACTACCGAACCTGTTACTGAGTTGACAACAGGCGTTTCAGAACCCGGAGGTGAACCAGTTGAATATACATTTGATTCAAATCATATGAAAGTTTTTATTCCTGAAAATTATACACCGTCAAACTTTTTTAAATCAAAAAATGCAGATGACAGTTATAGTCTTACATCTTTAAAAATACGTGAATCAGACCTTGAGAATAGAAGATTCTGGAGCATGCATAATAAAGAGGTTCTGAAATTCAGACCTGACACATTCAGCGGTGATGAAGTAATTTTTATGACTCGTCTTGAAGAATTTGAGAAAATTGATATTTTGAGCGAGCTTTCATTTTTCTACGATAATGTATCTGTTTCAGAACCACAGCAGATTATTATTTCTGTGGATAATACAAATTCTCCGGAATCACCAAACGAAAAGGCAGCTAAAAGATGTAGTTTTACTGCGAATAGCAATATGGGGAATATAAGTGGAATAATTGTTCTTTTTGATAGTAATGTGAACGATTCTCATGTGATCATTTTTAGTGATTGCAGCGGCATTCGTCAGCAAGAATATGAAAATATAATAAGCAGCATTTCGTTAGATTACATTGATAACAGCTGGAAAGACAAATACGATATTCCTGATACAATGCGATAAATTTATATTTTTATATTACAGACATTAAAGCAAATTAATTACAGCCTTTAATGTTTGCATCCTAACTGCGCCAAATATAAGTTTGGCGCAGTTAGGATAGTTTTTACTTTAATTTTATTATTGTACTACTTGAATATAATTTAAAATTTTATTTTCAATCTTGACAAAAACTGATATTTGTTTTATTATAATAATTGTAATTTGTAATACTGCTGATTAAAAAACCGGAGAATTTGTAAATGGGAATTAAGAACACGTTAACTATATTTTTAGGTAAAATAATTGTAAAGGCAATGCGTCTTATAGGAAAAAATGCAGGTAATCTTCCTGGATTGATATTATGCGGAATAAATAAAAACGCACTTAGTGCTTTTAAAGTAGAATGTCCGATTATAGCTGTAACCGGAACAAATGGAAAAACTTCTGTAACCAATTACCTAAGTTATATTTTTAAAAATTACAGCGGAAATATAATAACCAACAGTCAAGGAAATAATCTCGATACAGGTATTTGCTCGCTTTTACTTGATAAATGCGACATACGAGGCAGAATCAAGGCTGATTTTCTTGTTCTTGAAACTGATGAATCTCATGTTCCTGTAGTTTATTCAAAGCTTAAGCTGCAGACCCTTGTGCTTTTAAATCTTTTCAGAGATCAGCTCGACAGAAATGGCGAGGTGGAAACACTTATTTTAAAAATAAAAGGGTTTCTTGATACATTTGAAGGAAATGTAGTTTTAAATGCTGATGACCCCAATATTGCAAGACTTGGAAAAGCTAATCCAAATAATAAAAATATATTTTATTTCAGCGTTGAAAGATATTCCGGAGCAACAAATGAGCCTTATGAAGTTGGTGAAGGAAAATTCTGCCCTTTCTGCGGCACTAAACTGACATATGATTACTATCAGTACTCTCACATTGGAAGATTTCATTGTGATAAATGTGGATTTGGTAATATAAAGCCTTTTGTGGAAGTAAAAAATGTAAATCAAAGTGTGCCTAGTTTTGAAGTTAATGGCGAAACATATCGTACTCGTCATAACAGTATATATTATATGTATAATATGGCAGCAGTATATACAACAGCGAGTCTTTATAACATAGACAAAAAAATACTGCATGATGCATTTGAAAATTTTGAAGTAAATAATGGCAGACTTGAGAAATTTAATATTAATGAAAGCTCTCTTATACTTAATCTTGCCAAAAATCCTGTCGGGGCAAACATGACTTTAAGGGTTATGAATGAACTCAACTGCTCCAAAGAACTTTTATTTGTTCTGAATGACAATATTGCAGACGGAAATGATGTTTCATGGATTTGGGATATTAATCTTTCTGTATTCAAGGACGTTGATAGAGTTGTAACAAGCGGTACAAGAGCATATGATATTGCCATAAGAATAAAATGTTCAGGATATGATGCTGATAAAATTATTGTAAAGCCTGAGCTTGATAATGCTGTTGCTGAGCTTTTCACAACAAAAGGTACTAAATTCGCTATAGCCAACTATACTGCTGTACAGCCAACAAGAACTGCAATAAAAAAATATATGGACTCTGTAGAAATGAAAGGAACTTCAAATGGTAACGCTTAAACTTCTGCATATGTATTCAAATATGCTTGATTTATATGGTGATAACGGAAATGTTGAAATTCTGAAATACCGCTGTAGGCTTCGTGGAATTGAACTTGAAGTGGCTCAACATTTTATTGGTGACAAAGATACTGATTTTGAAAATCAGGATATTATTTATTTTGGAGGCGGTGCTGATGTTGAACAGCAGCTTCTTGTAAATGATCTGCTTTCATACAGGGAAAATATTAAATCAGCATATAAAAACGGTGTTTTTTTGTTTATGATTTGCGGCGGTTATCAGCTTATGGGACAATACTATAAAGATTCAAATGATAAAAAAATTGAAGGATTGGGTCTTTTTGATTACTATACCATAGCGTCTACAAATAAACGCTGTCGCTGTATAGGAAATGTTATTCTTGAATCTAATTTGAATGGTGAGAATTATCGTGTTATAGGTTTTGAAAATCATGGCGGTCAGACCAAAGGCGTAAAAACTCCTTTTGGAAAAGTACTCTATGGAAATGGAAATGAGTTTAAAAGCGAAGCTGACGGCTATATGGAGAAAAACGTGATTGCAACTTATCTTCATGGACCTTTGCTTTCAAAGAATCCAAAAGTTGCAGATTATATTATCTCTTATACCATGTCAAGAAAAACAGGTTCTGTTTTTGTTCCTCAGCCTGTTAATGATAAATTTGAAGAAGAATGCCGTAAACAGCTTTTTGAACGAATTTTATAATAATACTCTATCTTCACAAGCACCTATACACATCTTCAAATTATAAAAATCTCCTCAAAAGTACATTGCTCTTGAGGAGATTTATTATTCTGCTATAATATTATCAAATTTTCCGTTTATTGATTTTACAAGCTCAATTGGAGAAAGCTTTATTTGTGTGCCTATTCTTCCGCCGCTTATATAAAAATTTTCAAGTTCTTTTGCTGTACTATGTACTACAGTAAGAAACTGCTTTTTCATTCCGATAGGAGTACATCCGCCCCTTACATACCCTGTAACCTTTGTAATATCTTTTACAGGTATTAAGGAAACTGATTTTTCATTTACACTCTTTGCAGCTTTTTTCAAATCTAGTTCAAGATTTACAGGAATAAGAAAACAATAATAATCGCCGCTTTTCCCTTGTGCAACAAGAGTTTTAAATGTTTCTGCATTTGATTGCCCTAATTTTTCAGCAACATCCACACCATCAATAAAATTTTTGCATTCATATATATTTATTTCGTATTTGATTTTACAATTATCCAGAAATCTGATTGCATTTGTTTTAATTTCTTTAGCCATAAGAACATCCCTTTTATGTATCAGCAGTCCCCTGCTGTTCATTATCGTTCATTATTTTCATATACATTATAGCTTACTGTCACATTGTTGTCAAGAGCAGAATATAAATAGAAATAAGTACACTACCGCTGAAGCAACTTATGTAACCCGACATAAGTCGGGATTTTTTTAGCCGCAGCAGCCTGTACGCTTTACAAATGAATTGCAGTCTGTACATTCTGGTACTGTAGGATTAGCTTCATGTGTGCCGACTGAAATACAGTTAAGGCTGCAATAATCCTCAGTTACCATGTTGTACTTGCACTGTGATACTGAACATTTAATACTTGAATTTTTAGTTTTGTTTTCCATTTTTTTAACTCCTTTAAATTCAAATTGCTGCTCCATCGGAACATGTTTATATTATTGCATTATTTTAATTGTTTATACATACTTTTCAAATTGCTATAAATAAACAAATTTATTACAAATTATAAACAATTAATTAAAAAATGTTTTATTATTTGACTTTATAGGAAAACTATGCTATTATAAAAGCAGTAGCTAAAAACAAAAGCTTATATATTGGGATTTTAAGGAGGAAAATGTTAATGTCGGAATTATATGAAAATAATCAAAGTAATTATGATGTTGTTTCAGGTGTTGAAACAGTAACAAAAAGAAAGAAAGGTCCGATTATTGCTGCTGTTACAGCCGGTGTTCTTGCTGTTGGTGCAGGCGGTACTTTAATTGCCTATAATACTTCTGATTTTGTAAAAAATAAAATAAAGCTTGCTACTCTGTCACCTGAAAAATATTATGCATGGGTTAATGAAGAAAATTCTAAGGAAGCTGCAAAGAAATTTGCGGATTCCTATAAAGAGCTTGCCGATTTGATGAGCGGTAATTCAAAAGACGATACTTCTTCTGATTTTAAAATAAGTTATAGTGCAACAGATGATGTAAAATCAGAACTTCTTACAACAATATTTGGTACAGGTTATGAAGAATATGAAGATAATGATACCAAAGAGTTTATTGATGTTATAAATAATATTAATAAAATTACGCTTGGAAGCAACTCTGCTTCTAAAGGAACTAACGGTAGCGGTTCTGTTTTTGCAGCCGTAAATGATGAAACCCTTATTTCACTTGAATATGCCTTGGATTTTGAAGGGCTTTCATGTTTCTTCAGAATTCCGCAGCTTACCGAAAAATATCTTGGCATAAATTTTAATGAAATTCTTGAAGAAGAAATTTCTGATGACGAAGCCTATGAAAAGTTCAACAATTATTTGAAGGATCCTGAGTCACTTATTTCAGCTTCAGAACTTGAAGAACTTTTAAATAAGTATTCAAATATATGGTATACTACAATTGATGATGTTGAGCTTGAAAAAAAAGAAGATATTGATATTGGCGATATCACTGTAAAATACACAACATTAACTGTTGACCTCGACTCTGATTTGGTCTATGATCTTTCAAAAAATTATTTAAAGGAAATTTCAAAAGATAAGACCATAAAGAAAATTGTAATTGATAAGTTAGAAATATGTACAGAAGAAGAGTTTGACAATGCAATTAATGATGCTCTTGATGAACTCAAGGAATCAAAAGAAAATGCAGATGATGATTCAATAACCGGAAAAATCGTTACATACGTTGACCCTAAGGGTCATATCAGGGGCTGCTCATTTAATACGGATTCAGATGACGAAAACTTCAGCTATGAATATATTATTGGAAAAGAAGATGATAATATTTGCGGAATAGCTTCAATTTCTTCTGATGGTGATAATATTTTCAATGGTGAATTTAGTGCAGTTGAAAGCAAAAATGAAACATACAGCGGTGAATTTGAAGTTTCTTTCAATACCGGTTCTTATGACGATGAGGACGAAAGTGTAACTTTATCTGTTGAGTTTGATAAATTCAAGGTGATAAATAAGGAAAAAGCATATTTTGATGGAGAATTTACATTTGTTATTCCTGAAGTTGAACCGTTCTCTCTGACACTTTCTTCAGATGGAAAATCTCAGAAAATTAATTTCGACCTTAATATCAATGATGTAAACTATGGCGAAATTGAAATTGAATATTCTTCTGATAAATCAGGTGATGTAAGTATACCAAGCACTGATGATGCTTATATGATTGATAATGAATCCGACTTTAATATTGAAGATTATGTAACTCAGGATGAATTTACTAATTTTGTTGATTCGATATTCACGAAGCTTGGTTTTGGTAAGGATATTTCTGAAACTATTGCTGAAATGATTTCAGATGAATTGTTTAATACTTCTAACGATTATTATTATGATGACTACGATTACGATTATGATGATGATTATGACTGGGAAGACTATGACTGGGACGAAGAAGATTACGAAGATTGGTATGACGAAGATTACGATTTTGATGATGAAATAAATTGGAATTAAATAAGATGAAGAGCAGCTGAAATGCTGCTCTTTCTTTATTTCAAAGTTCTTCTAAAATAAGCCGTCACTAAAAGCAATAGCTTATTTTAGAAACGCAATTATTCCATATTAAAACAAAATATCCTTAAAGCAAAGCTGAGGTGCGTTTTTATCAAAATCCCAACTAACATTTTACATTATTTTTTATGAGGAAAATTATTTTTGGTAACGTCTTTACTTATTGAGTGAAATATAATTTTAATAGAAAATATATTTCCATTTATATCAGCCTCTATACTCCCCTTCATATGTCTGACAAGCTCATATGCAATTGACAGTCCAAGACCTGATGAAGAAACTGTCCTTGATTCATCTGCTTTATAAAATCTGTCAAAAATTTTGTCGATTTCTATTTTTTCAGGGTTATCTATCTTATTGCTTATTATAAGATTAACATTCATTTCACTTTCAAGACTGATTGATATTTCATCATTGCCATGTACAAGAACATTTTTTATTATATTTTGAATTACACGTCTTACAGCCAAGTCATTTCCGTTAATAATACAGCTTTTTTCTGTTATATTTATATTTGGATTTATCCCCTTGGCAAGCCAATCTTCATAATAAGATAAAATTGTTTCTTTTAATATTGCGGTTAAATTTACTGATGAAAGTTCAAGCTCGTATGCATCATTTTTTAGTTTGGTAAATGTAAAAAGATCACCAAGCATTTCTGTTAAACTGGTTATACGTTCCTTAATAATATTAATATACCTTTCCTTCTCCTCGTTGCTTTGACTATCATAAAGGAGCTGAAAATAGCCGTCCAATGAAGTAAGCGGCGTTCTTATGTCATGTGCTATATTTGTATATGTATAGGCAATATTGTGTTCTTTTTCCAAATAAAGCTTTTGAAGTTTCTTTTTTTCTTTTATCAGCATATTAATTTCATTACGCAGTTTACCTGTAATACCTGACTGCATTTCTGTTGATATTATGGAAATACTGTCATTTTTTCTTATAAACGCCAATTGGCGGCAGATGAGTTTCATCTGTCGCCTGTACTGAAATATTTTTAATGTCAATATAAAAATAACTGCACATAATATTAAAACAATACAATACATAATTATGCGATATCCTTTTTCTTAAAAATTATACAGCTTAAAATTGCAGAAATAATGGAATATCCAAGGAAAAGCAAAACAAAAAAACTGATGTTATCAGTACCTTCAAGCCATGGCAAATTATATATATTTTCTGAAAGCATATATTTCTGAGTTGAAAAATCAATACCAATTCTATGTAAAATGTTGTCAACTCCTGAAAATATGATTGAAAAAACAGATGTAGAAATTAATATAGGTAATATTACAACAGGAATAGTGCTTTTAAATAAAGTAGATATAAGGACTATTACTATGCAGAATGCTATGTTGCCAAAAAATGCCAAAGCATAATACCTGAAAAAATTGGCATCAAAACCAAGTTCTAAATTAGTTTTAAATATCTTATCAGAAACAATTAAAAGCAAAATGGTTATTGCTGAAAAAAGTATGTTATAAATAATAATACAAATAATTTTTGAAAAGATTCTTGAGCAGCGATGTTTAAGCTGTCCACCGTAGTTTTTTATAAATTGGCTTGATTTATCTGCTATT
The DNA here is from genome assembly GCA_002438605.1 of Ruminococcus sp. UBA6407. Classification (GTDB taxonomy): domain Bacteria; phylum Bacillota; class Clostridia; order Oscillospirales; family Ruminococcaceae; genus Ruminococcus; species Ruminococcus primiciens. The sequence goes on along the minus strand of DJPR01000034.1, from coordinate 42,684 downwards.
AAAAATAATGCACTGAAAATTCCTGTAAACAAAGTAATAAAAGGTGTACTTGTTGTCGTCATTATTAAATCTGCTATTGACAAATAAAGCGGATCTGACTCCATAGTTGATGAATATACCATTAAAACACATTCTATTGAAAATAAGCATATAATCACATAAAAGCTTGCCATGCTGAACATACGATACAAGTCCATTTTTATTAAATTAAGCATTTACAGCACCTCCTGTAAGATTAATGTAGTAGTCTTCCAATTCTTCGCCACAAATTGAACTCTCTATAAGAGCAACTCCGGATTCGACAAGATGTTTATTTATATTTGCACTTTCTTCTATTCTTTCCATAATGCAAATGTGATGAGAATCAACTACCTGATATTTTGTAATACCTATTTTATCCAAAGCTGTGAGAGCGTGTTTAGTATCATCAACATTGATTTCTATACGTTCCTTACATTCGGACATCATTTCTTCTGCTGACATTTCCTTTATAAGTTTTCCATTGTTTATAATTCCGTAGTGTGTTGCAATTTTTGAAAGCTCATCAAGAATATGGCTTGAAATAAGTATAGTCATGTTATTTTCTTTTGCAAGACGCTGAATAATCTCCCTGACTTCAACGATACCCTGAGGGTCAAGACCATTAATAGGTTCATCAAGCACAAGCAAATCAGGTTCACCTACAAGAGCCATAGCAATTCCAAGACGCTGTTTCATACCAAGTGAAAACTTTTTTGACCTTTTATGTCCCGTATTTGAAAGTCCTACAAGTTCAAGCAGCTCCTCAACATATTTTTTAGAGTAAACTCCGCTGCCGATGCATCTTGCCTTTAAATTCTGAAAAGCTGACATATCTGGATACAGTCCCGGAGCTTCAATAAGACAGCCTACTCTGTTTCTCACTTTACTAATTTCAGAATATGGATAACCAAAAAGTGAAAATTCTCCTTCAGACGGAGCTGAAAGTCCGCTTATTATTTTCATAAACGTAGTTTTTCCCGCTCCGTTTCTGCCAATAAAGCCATAGATCGAACCTTTTTTTATGTGCATATTTATGCCATCTACAGCTTTATGCTTACCGAAAGTCTTAGTCAGGTTTCTTGTGGTAAGTAAATATTCGCTCATATAATTACATCTCCTTCTGTTTCTTGCAATAATGAATAATTTTTGTGCGGTGTTGTCTTTACTGTATTTAATTATAATTTCCAGTTGCTAATAAACCGCAAAATAAAAGTAAAGAATTAGTAAAGTTTATAACCAATTCCCCAGATTGTTTCTATAAATTCAACATCCGAAACAGCTTTTAATTTTTTCCTTATGTTGCTTATATGCACATCCAGCGTCTTGGTTTCTCCCATATACTGTTCATCCCATGCGTATTCAAAGATTTCCTCTTTGGTAAACACACGTTTAGGATTGCGTACAAGCAATTCAAGGATAGAGTACTCCTGCTTTGTAACTTTTGGAAGTTTTTCACCTAAAACAGTAACACTAAAGTCCTGTTTATTTAATACTATATCCTTATGCTGAAAAACTTCCAAATCATTTGTATATTTTTCACTGTGACGCAGCTGAACTGTAATTCTTGCTATTACTTCTTTGATTTCAAAAGGCTTGGTAATATAGTCATCAGCACCATTTACCAATACGTCAATTTTATCGTCAAGACTATCCTTTGCAGTTATTACAATAACAGGTATGTCACTGCGTTCCCGTATGTATTGCAGAACGTTCTCCCCTTTTATTCCAGGCAGCATAAGGTCAAGAAGAATAAGATCGTACTTATTAATCTGAAACAGGAGCCTTGCTTCAGTACCCGAAAATGCTTGGTCGCAAGTGTAATTATATTTATTCAGTGCCTCCTTAAGTAGATTATTTATATCATTATTATCTTCAATTACAAGAATATGTGCCATATTAATCCTCCAATTAATATACCCTACAGAAATTTCTTATAAAATTGTAACATAAAAAAAGTAAAAAAACAATAAATTTTCAAGATTATAGTATGTTTTTGTAATGTTATATATACCGCTAACACTGCCCACTTTGCACGGACTTTTTTGCCCACTCCTTCCGCTACCGCCCAATGAGTCCTATTTCATGCTGAAAAGGCGAAATTGCATCTACGGTTTTCATATAAAAAATTTCGACTCCAGATACGCAAAAAAGCCCGATAAATCGTGTCATCACGTTATAGTATGCTATGTGACCAGAAATATCAAAGACTTCTTTTAAGACCTTTTTATACTTTGGAACAACGTAAAAACAAAGCCATTACTTTATTTACAACTGTAAAGGATTAAACGACGAAAATTATCTGAAAAACATACTAAAGTATTCAAAATTAATATATAGTGCCATAAAGCAAATTTTTTAATCAACAAAATTGATTTACGCGTAACTCCTATAAAACCTATTGACAAAGTATGTGATATATGTTATACTGTTCTCATTAAAATAAAGAAAGAAGTGAAAATAAATGGCTAAAAAAGAAAATTCATATAAACAATATGGAATTGCAACACAGGCAATACATACCGGAACAGATTACGATGAGGGAACGGGAGCTGTAAGAAGACCACTGCATATGGCAAACAGTTATAAGTTGCCTGATGATCTTTCTCAAGTGAATTATTCTTCTACCGATCTCTTAATGTATTCTCGAAACGGGAATCCAAATCAACATTGGCTGGAAGAAAAGATTGCCGCACTTCATGAGGCGGATGACGCAATTGTACTTGCAAGCGGTGTAGCAGCATTACACGCATTGTTTTGGACACTTCTAAAATCCGGGGACAGGGTTATTTATCCGAAAGTCAGTTATATGGCTGTTTATCGTTTGTTTCACGAATTGTTTAACAAGAAATTCGGGGTGGAAACTGTTATGGTCGATATGACTGATTTAGACTCGGTAAAAGCAGCAATCACTCCCGGCACAAAACTTGTCCATATCGAAACACCGGATAATCCGACTGTTGGTATTACCGATATTGCCGCCATTGCAAAAATCGCTCACGAAAACGGAGCCGTACTTTCCGTAGATAACACATTTGCTTCTCCATATAATCAAAAACCGCTTAAACTCGGTGCTGATTTTGTTGTTGAGTCTTTAACCAAATTTATAAACGGACACGGAGATGCACAAGGAGGAGCAATCTTGTCAAACGATCTTGAAACAATGGATCGTATTAGGTATGAAGCACAGGTAAATGTCGGCTCGGTTATCAGTCCATTTAACGCTTGGCAGATTTTCCGAGGTTCTGTGACATTTCCACTCAGAATGCAAAGAATAAACAAATCTTCTCAAATTGTTGCAGAGTGGCTTGAAAAACAGCCGTATGTTACTTTTGTTTCTTATCCGGGACTTGTAAGCAATCCTGGACACGAGCTTGCAAAAAGACAAATGCAAAACGGTTACGGCGGCGTTATTTCTTTTGGTGTGAATGCTGATGATAAAACAGTAGAAAAATTTTGTGCAGCACTCAAAATTATTACATTTGCCGTTTCGCTCGGTCACGATGAGAGCCTGATTTTTCCGCAGCCGAGTTACGATGAAAGAATCGAACTTTATCCGGAAAAATTCCGAAATGGTTTTATTCGGTTCAGCGTAGGTCTTGAGGAACCGGAAGATATTATAGAGGATTTAGAGCAAGCATTTCATAAGATAGGACTATTTTAAACAAGGTCAAAATAACGGGGGATATGATTATTGTAAGGAAGGAAATACAGAATAAAAAACGGAAACGAATGCGGCATCTAAAACAAGCTGTGTTGGATTAGTATAGCTTTGACATCGGTTCTTATTTTGTTATCAGTCAACAGAAAACGGTTTGCTGCTTGTAATATGGCAGTAAACCGTTTGTTTTTTCTAAAAAATTAAAACAAGTTTCTTCATCTATAAATTTCATCTATATGAACTGATAAATTATATGTATTGGACAAACAAAGAAAATTATGTTAAAATCATAGCATAGTAAACATATCAACTTGATATGTTTTGATGGGAGGCTGATAATATGAGAACAATTACATTACTTATCGGAGAATCCAAACGATGTATGAATCGAATGTGTTGCAGGAAATATTCATATTACAATAAATCAATTAAAGAAAGGATTATTGATATTTAATATCGCACGGTAAATATTATGAAAAAAACAATTTTAGCAGGTTTTGTTGCTGCAATAACAATTTTATCATTGGTAGGATGCCAAAGCACAGAGAATAAACAAACAAATAACACAGCACAAACTTCAAATCTTGAGAAAAAGGCTTTTAATCTCGGTTACTTAAATTCAACTGCTCATCTTTTAGGTTTTGTTGCAAAAGAAGAAGGATACTTTGAAGAAGAAGGATTGAATGTAACGCTTACACAATTTTCAAGTGCATCGGAACTTGCTTCGGGACTTGAATCGGGAAAACTTGATGTAGCTCTCATCGGTTCAGTTCCGGCACTTACATTTCAAAGTCAGGGACATGACCTTACTATTTTCGGAGGTGCAATGACAAACGGACACGGTTATGTAATCAAATCTGAATATGCAAAAGATACTGATGATATTGACATTAACATCTTAAAAGGAAAAAATGTTGCTTCCGTTAAAAACAGCATACAGGATGCAGAACTTCAGCTTTTATTGAAGAATAACGGCATAGAAATAGGTGAAGGCGGCGATAAGGTAAATATAGTTTACTTTGACAGCCAAAAAGACGCATATGTAGCATTGCAAAATTCTTCAATTGACGCTGCTTCGGTATATTCGCCTTATGCATCATTGGCGAAAGGTCAGGGATATAAAGTCGTTTACTATTGCTCGGAAATCGAGGAATTAAAAAATCAGCCATGCTGCCGACAGGTTGCCTCGACTGCTGCTCTTGAAAAAAATCCGAACGCATACAATGCTTTTGAAAGAGCTGTTATCAAGGCATATAAATTTTCACGGGAAAATGAGGACAAGACCATACAGGATATAAAGAAGTATATAGACATTGATCCTGATTATATAAAAACTGAAGTCTACGGCGGATACAGTTCTTCAAGTCCGGATCCCGATAAACAGGGAACGCTTGAATTAAAAAAGACGATTGTGGATCTCGGATATACGAATGACTATGATATAGAGCCTCTGTATAATACTTCCGTATATTCAAAAGCGCTGGAAAGTATATTAGAAGAAAATCCCGATGACAAAACATACAACGATTTAAAAGAACATTTTGATAAGTATGAATGAGTAAACCACTGCCGGCAGAGCATTCATACAATGTTCTGTCGGTTAGCATAACGCAAAGGTGATACAATTTGAGTAAAATAGATATTAAAAATTTAACAGTTGAATATTCCGATAAAAACCATTCTTTCAAAGCACTTGACAATGTTTCATTTTCGGTTGAGCCGGGAGAGTTTGTAAGCATCATAGGTTCAAGCGGCTGTGGAAAAAGCACCCTTTTAAGTATTCTTGAAGGAATCAATTCCCCTACCGACGGAAAGATTCTGATTGACGGTAATCCCATTTCAGGTACAGGTTTTGACAGAGGAGTTGTGTTTCAACATTATTCCCTTTTCCCGTGGATGACGGCAAGAAACAATGTTGCTTTTGGAATCAAGCAAGCCAAGAAAGAATTAAAAAAAGATGAAAGGCTTAAAATCGCTGACAAATTCTTAGACAAAGTCGGTCTGGAAGAATTTAAGGGCAAATATCCCAAACAGCTTTCCGGAGGAATGCAGCAGCGTGTAGCTATCGCCCGTGCTTTGGCTATGGATACAGATATATTGCTGATGGATGAACCGTTCGGAGCTATTGACGCAAAAAACAGAACCATTTTGCAGGAATTACTGCTCTCTCTTTGGGAGGATAGCAAAAAGACGGTTGTTTTTGTAACTCACGATATTGACGAAGCTATTTTTCTGTCGGATAAAATCATTATGATGTCTACAAGACCGGGGCGTGTGTACAAAGAAATCCGTGTACCGTTCAAAAGACCGAGAAACAGATCAGAAATGATTGGCTTGAAAGAATACAACGATTTTCGTAATAAACTTATATCATTGTTTTATGGTGATATTGTTGATAAGATCGGCGGAAGTGAGGTGGTTTTATAATGACAGTGCAAAAACGTTTTTTAAGAGTGACCAATATTCTGTTTGTTGTGTTAATGCTGGTTCAGCTTCTTCCGGATAAAGTTTCGGGCGAAACGCATACCACTTATCTCATAGGCTTTGCAATCGTTCTTGAAGTATTAGCTTTAGCGGCTTCGATATTATCAAAAAATGAAAACGGATTAAATCTTTCTCTTGATATAATTGGTTTTCTCTATGCTTTGACTATAGTATGGACTCTTGTAACAGCAAAATTCAATGTCTTAAATGAAGCATTGTTTCCGCCGCTCGGAAAGGTCCTTTGGCAACTTATACAGGACATCGGCAAAATCTATGTAAATATAAAAAGCTCTCTCGAAATTATAGCTCAGGGATATTTGCTTGCGGTTGTTATTGCGATACCGTTGGGACTGTTTTTAGGTTGGAGCGTCAGACTCGGAAATGCGGCTACATACATTTCAAAGTTTTTAGGCTCAATACCGCCTATTGTATATATTCCCTATGGAATAGCACTGTTGCCGACATTCCGTTCCGTTTCGGTATTCGTTATATTTCTTGCGACATTTTGGCCCGTGCTTGCAAGCACAATGAGCGGTGTTCTGAATGTTGACAAAAAGACGATTGATTCTGCAAAGGTACTGAACGTAAGCAAGCCTACAATGCTGTTTTCCGTAATACTTCCGGCGGCTCTTTCGCAGATTTTCATCGGCTGCAATCAAGGCTTGTCGGTGTCATTTATATTGCTTACATCAGCCGAGATGATTGGAGCACAAAACGGAATGGGATATTATATAAAACAGTATTCCGACTTCGGAGATTATACACGCACCATTGTCGGACTTTTGGTAATAGGAGCGGTAATTATGCTGATTTCATTTTTGTTTAACAAATTACAGGGATATTTACTGCGTTGGAAACAATAGAAAGGGACGAAAGACAATGATTGAAATACTATGGCACGGCAGAGGCGGACAGGGTGCGTTTACTGCGGCAAGACTTTTGGGAGCAGCATATGCGATAAAGGGTAATTATGCTCTTGCTTTTCCGTCATTCGGCCCGGAAAGACGAGGTGCCCCGATACGAGCGTTTACAAAGCTTGACGGTAAACCGATTGGAAATCGGAGTGAAACGGAAAAAGCAGATTTTTCGATATTCCTTGATGATACTTTGTTCTCCGATACCGCTTTTAACGAATTAAAACCTGAAGGTATTATATTACTTAATACAAAAAAGTATTTTGACAGCAACAGAATTTTTACGATTGACGCAAACACAATCGCCGAAGAAATTCTGAAACGCCCTATTACAAATACAATAATGCTCGGAGCGTTTGCGGCAATATCGGGAAAAATAAGCTTTGACGATATTTCGGAAGCAATAAGACAGTATATGCCGGAAAAGCTGCACGAAAAGAATATCGGTGCTGTCAAAGCGGCAATCACAGCAGCAAAGGAGGCGTTGGTATGAAACCGTATTTAAGAGATAAAATACCACAATCACTATCCGAAATTCCCGACGCACCCTCATATGAAGCAGGTTATTTGGTCACAAAAAATGCCGGTTGGCGCAACGAAAAACCTGTTATAAATCTTGATAAATGTATCGGCTGTCTGCAATGTTATCTGCATTGCCCCGACGGCGTAATCTTTAAGGAAAACGGAAAAGTCGGTATTGACTATGATTTTTGCAAGGGCTGCGGAATCTGTCGCAAAATATGCAAAATAGGCACAATAAAAATGGAGGCGGAAAAATAATGGCAAGAAAATTTTTATCGGGCAACGAAGCTTTTGCCGAGGGCATACGGCTTGCAAAGCCGCAAGTAATTTCCGCATATCCCATAACGCCGCAGACTATTGTGGTTGAACGGCTTTCCGAAATGGTGGAGGATAAAAGATTAAAAGCTGAATTTATCCACGTTGAATCGGAACATTCCGCACTTTCCTGTGCGATGGGTGCTTCCGCTGTCGGAGCAAGAGCCTTTACCGCAACATCGTCACAAGGACTTTTGTATATGGCGGAATGTCTTACATATGCCTCTGGCGGACGATTCCCGATTATTATGATGAATGCAAACCGCTCCACTGCTTTGCCGTGGAACATATATGGTGATCAGCGAGATTCAATTTCGCTTTTGGACAGCGGCTGGATTCAAGCGTATGCGGAAAACGCACAGGAAAGTCTTGACTTGGCTCTGATGAGCTATTATATAGCCGAGGACAAACGGGTTTCGACACCGTTTATGGCAAACCTTGACGGTTTTGTGCTGACTCATACCTATGAGGTTGTAGATGTTCCGACCAAAAAGCAGGCAGATGAGTTTCTTCCGCCGTTTAAGACGGAAAATAAACTTGACCTTAATAATCCGAAAAATCTTGCATTCTCGGCAGGTCCAGCACAGAATACAGTGTTTAAGTACAAAGAACATATCGGACTCTTAAATGCAAAAGAGGTTATCGGCGAAGCGGAAGAAAAATTTGCAAAAATTTTTGGCAGAAAATATTCGGGACTTACTGAAGAATACAGAACCGATGACGCAGATTATATCATTGTAACTCTCGGCAGTATAGCCGGACTTGTAAGAGAAACGGTTGATAAGTTGAGAAATGACGGAAAAAAGGTCGGACTTTTGCGGATTCGCTACTTGCGCCCGTTTCCGAATGAAGAAATCGCAGGAGCGCTTAAAAATGCAAAAGCCGCCGCTGTTTTGGAAAAGGACATATCTTTCGGAAACGAAGGAACGGTTTACACCAATGTAAATTCGGCACTCAAAAAACAGAATATCCATATTACGACATCAAACTATATCGGCGGACTTGGCGGAAAAAATATATCGGAAGTAGAAATTGAAAATATTTTCGGTGATATTGAAAGCGGAAAAACAGACGTTACATTCTTAGGACTTGGAGGTGAATGATAATGGCATTGAATGCAAAAAGCTTAAACGAAGATGAATACTTTTACGGACATAAGGCTTGCGGTGGCTGCGGCGGCAGTCTGGCGGTACGAATTGCATTAAAGGTTTTGGGCGAAAAATCCGTTGCCGTACTCCCGGCAGGTTGTATGTCGGCGGTCGGATTTAATTTTCCGCAGCTTTGCTTTTCAAATAACGCCATTATTTCAACCTTTGCCGGAACAGCGTCTATGCTGACAGGAATTGAAGCAGGGCTTCGGGCACAGGGAATAACGAACTTTCAAGCGGTCGGCTTTGCCGGTGACGGTGGTACGGCAGATATAGGATTGCAGGCTCTTTCGGGGGCGATTGACAGAAACGATAACATTCTTTATATTTGTTATGACAACGAGGCATATATGAACACCGGTATTCAGAAAAGCTCTCTGACACCTTTCGGAGCAAAAACAACAACTACCCCTGCCGGAAAAAATATTCACGGAAATTTAAGACCGAAAAAAAATATGTTTGAAATTGCTGCGGCGCATGATATCCCCTATGCTGCGACGGCAAGTGTCGGATATATAAATGACTTTATGAATAAGATTGAAAAGGCGTCAAAAATACAAGGCACAAAATACATACACGTAATTGCACCCTGCCCGACAGGCTGGGGCGTTGAAACCGATTCTACCATAGAAATAGCGAAAGAAGTTGTCGATTGCGGACTTTGGTATCTTGCGGAATATGAAAATGGCGAATATACGCTGAATTATAAACCGAAGAAATTTACCGATGTCGGAAAATATCTGAAAAAGCAAGGGCGTTTCAGACATTTAAGCGATAACGATATAGAAATCATAAAATGCTCACGGGATAAAAAGTGGGAAAAAATCAATCAAAATTGGAGGATAAAATAATGAGCAGAGATGTAAATAACAAATATTGGGACGAGGAATTGGAAACACTTCCGAGAAAGGAGCTTGAAAAAAAACAGCTTGCGGATTTGAAGGAGATTGTAAAATTCGCATATGAAAATGCACCGTACTACAAGCGTTCATTTGACGAAGCAGGCGTTAAACCGGATGATATAAAAGAGATTTCGGATATACAAAAGTTCCCGTTCATAAACAAAAAGACGCAGAGAGATACGCAGGGCGTCGGTTCATTCTTGGGCGAGCTTTGCGCAGTTCCCGAAGAAGATGTCGTATTTATTTCAACCTCATCGGGTTCGACAGGCGTTCCGACAATGAGTCCGTTTACAAAAAAGGATTTCGATGAATTTCAGGATACCGAAAGCAGATGGTTTTGGCAGATCGGAATGAGACCGAACGACAGATATGTTCACGCTCTTAACTTTTCATTGTATGTCGGCGGTCCTGATGTTATCGGCGCACAGAACTTGGGAGCACTTTGCATATGGGGCGGCACGCTTCCGAGCGAAAGACTTTTATTTATACTGAAAACATATCAGCCGACTATAATCTGGACAAGTCCCTCCTACGCTTGGCAACTTGGCGAAAAGGCACTTAAAGCCGGCATTGATCCGAAAAAAGATTTGAATATTAAGAAGATAATTGTAGCCGGTGAGCTTGGCGGCTCAATCGACGCAACAAGAAAAGCAATCGAAGATTTGTGGGGTGCGGAAGTCTATGACTTCTACGGACTTTCTGATATATTCGGAGCGTGCGCCGCAATGTGCGAAGCAAAGGATGGATTACATATCGCCGAAAACCATATTCTTGTTGAAACGGTTGATATTCATACAGGCGAGGTTTTGAAACCGGGAGAAGTCGGCGAGCTTGTATTTACAACACTCAGAAAGCAAGCAAGACCGCTTATTCGTTTCAGAACGGGCGACATTGGCTGGATCGACAACACGCCTTGCAAATGCGGCAGAACGCACGGAAGAATACATATAAACGGCAGAAAGGACGATATGTTTATCGTTTCGGCAGTCAATGTATTTCCCAGCGATATTGAGGCAGTTATCCGTGAACAGAAAGACATTACCGGCGAATACCTGATAAGGGTATTTGAAAAGGATTTCACTTGCAAATACAGTGTTGAAATCGAGAAGAAAATAGACAATCCTGACACTGATGAGGAAGTAGCGGCAAAGGTAAGCGCAGCGTTAAAGGCAAGAATCGGAGTTAAACCATATACGGTTGTTGTTCATCCGGATGGCGGACTTGATACCCGAAGCGAGCATAAATCAAGGAGAATCATTGACGAACGCAAGCTTGACTACTCAATATGATATACTATGGTATACTGCCGGTGACAGATGCCAATTCACATATTTTCCCCGACAGTATTGCGGCAAAAGCAAAAAGCAGTGTTGGTGATTTCTATAATCTGCCAATGTTCCCTATGTGAACATTGGCAGAGCTTTACAAGATACACAGCGGCACTTTTGAAAACAGGAAAATTACATTGCATACGATTTTCTCGCCTGCAATGAATGTGCCGCAAACTATAAGTATTAGCAGTTTTATATTAACGCTTTGTGCAAAAGATAAAAGTTTAATCGGTTTCGGAACTCTGCATAAGGAAAATAATGATTATCTTGATGAACTGAAAAAGCTTTCGGAATTTGTACCAAACGATATTGACCGCAGAAAAATAGAGTATTATAATTATATTGATTTTTTGAAAAAATACAGCGATGAAAGGAAATAATTATGAAAGAATTAAGTAAGCGCACGGCAACATTTACCGATTCGGTAATACGCCGTATGACACGAATTTCAAATAAATACGGAGCGGTCAATCTATCACAGGGTTTTCCCGATTTTGAACCTCCAAAAGAAATATTGGAGCGTTTGGCAGAAGTCACAAAAGAGGATTTTCATCAATACTCTATCACTTGGGGTGCGCAGAATTTTCGTGAAGCTCTTGCAAAAAAACAGGAGCGTTTTATGAGAAAGAGTATTGATCCGAACAGCGAAATCGTTGTTACCTGCGGAAGTACGGAGGCAATGATGGCGGCAATGATGACAGTAACAAACCCTGGAGATAAGGTAATTGTTTTCTCGCCGTTCTACGAAAACTATGGTGCAGATACAATTTTGTCGGGTGCTGAACCGATTTATGTTCCGCTTTATCCGCCCGAATTTAACTTTGATACGGATGAGCTTGAAGCTGCATTCAAGCAGAACCCGAAAGCCTTGATTCTATGCAATCCCTCCAACCCGTGTGGAAAGGTCTTTACCTATGACGAATTAAAGGTGATTGCGGATTTGGCAGAAAAATATGATGTATATGTTATTACCGATGAGGTATACGAACATATCGTATATGAACCGAATAAGCATATTTATTTTTCGAGCCTGCCGAATATGGCACAGCGTACAATATCGTGCAGCTCGCTGTCAAAAACATATTCTATTACCGGCTGGCGCTTGGGTTATGTTATAGCACCTACCGAAATCTGCGATACTGTAAAAAAAGTACACGATTTTCTAACGGTCGGTGCTGCCGCACCGCTTCAGGAGGCAGCCGTTGTCGGGCTGAATTTCGGTGATGATTATTATAAATGGCTTTCAGACAAATATACGAAGAAGAAAAATCTGTTCTTGAAGGGATTGGATGATTTGAAAATCAAGCACACAATTCCACAGGGTGCATACTATGTTTTGCTTGACATTTCTGAGTTTAATTATGACAGTGATGTGAAATTCTGCGAGGATTTGGCTGAAAAAGTTGGTGTTGGTGCAGTACCAGGTTCAAGCTTTTTCAAAGAAAATGTCAATAATTTGATAAGACTGCACTTTGCAAAAAAAGATGAAACCTTAAATGAAGCATTGAACAGGCTTGAGGGATTTCGTACAAAAATAACGGCGCATTAAAAACGCCGTTATTTTTGTAATGTGAATACAGCAAGGTTTCGGGGTGCCAGACCGCAAGCTTTGATTACGTTATCGTGTCGGATTTCTTATTAAGACTTATTCGTTTTTTTATAGCAATACAATAAAATAATGCGACATAAGATGGCAAAAGCATACTGTCGTATGGCGAGGAGGACAACGCAGTAATATGCGGTTTGAATTGTCAGAATAGTTGCAGGATTTTGTTGTGTTGCTATAGGTACTCATAAAATGCGATTTGTATTTTATTAAGCGTTATAGATTTTATCTATAAGTATTTTTGGCAAAAGATATTGACAAATTCAAAAAATGTGATATAATAAAACCTATAAAATAAATAGGAATTATAGATATTACGAGGTGGTACAAAATGCAGATTCTTATTTGCAAACGATGTTGGGGTAATTTACAGCAATAGAATAAATTATCAAATGAAAGAAGCTGATTATTATGAAGGTATACGAAAAAATAACTGATTTAATAGGAAAAACTCCGCTGTTGAAGCTAAATAACTATATAAAAGAAAATAAGCTTGAAGCGTCAATATACGGAAAGCTTGAGTATTTTAACCCGGCGGGAAGCGTTAAAGACAGAATTGCAAAGGCTATGATAGATGATGCTGAAGCTAAAGGAATTTTAACCCACGACTCTGTCATTATTGAACCGACAAGCGGAAACACAGGAATTGGTCTTGCGGCGGTCGCTGCTTCAAGAGGTTACAGAATTATTTTAACAATGCCCGAAACGATGAGTGTTGAACGCAGAAATCTATTAAAGGCATACGGAGCGGAGCTTGTTCTTACCGAGGGTGCAAAAGGAATGAAAGGTGCGATTGCCAAAGCACAGGGATTAGCACTTGAAATACCAAACAGCTTTATTCCTAGTCAGTTTACAAATGCGGCAAACCCTGCTGCACACCGCAGCACAACGGGCCCTGAAATTTGGAGAGATACGGACGGCAAGGTTGATATATTTGTTGCAGGCGTAGGCACGGGCGGTACATTGTCGGGTGTTGGCGAATACTTAAAATCACAAAATCCGAATGTCAAAATTGTTGCGGTAGAACCGTCAGGCTCCCCTGTTTTATCAAAGGGTACTCCCGGACCGCATAAAATACAAGGTATCGGAGCAGGCTTTGTGCCGGATACTCTTAACACAGACATCTATGATGAAATCATTACCGTTGAAAATGAAAACGCTTTTGAAACAGGCAGAACTCTTGCAAGGAAAGAAGGCTTGCTTGTCGGAATATCTTCCGGAGCTGCGGTTTATGCCGCAACAGAGCTTGCAAAGCGTCCCGAAAATAAAGGGAAAATTATAGTGGCTCTTTTGCCCGATACCGGAGAAAGATACCTCTCCACACCAATGTTTGCAGATTAACTTATTATTTTTACGAAAGCAGGGATTTACAATGATGAACTCAATATTTTCTTCAACTGTATATTTGACAAAAGCCGCAGAATACGGCTTTGCTGCTATGCGTAAAAATAATTGCTGCTGTATCGCTTGCTGTCAAAAACGAGTGGTACGGCTTTTTTGTTATATATAACAGTCAGATGTTTATATAGAATAAAGGTATTCCGCTCGTGAATTTCATGGGCGGATTTTTTTATCTGAAAGGAGTTTTTTACGATGAAAGATACAATGGAAAGCATCACCGCAAAGCTTTGCTCATTTGCAAGAGCTTATCATTCAAATTTTGATAAGGACAAAATTTTTGATGATTACCTTGCGTTTGATATGATGGGAAAAACAGAATATGAAGAAGCCGGGCAGCTTATTGAAAATGGATTCATGCCAGAAAAATACAATCCCGATAAGGCTTTTGACAGAAAGATAATAAATAGTAGCATTTCTGACTATATAGCTCCTATTCCATTGTCGAGAGCGGCTTTTACTGAACAACGGCTGAATGAGTTTGCAAAAAAACATAAAGAAATTCAATATGTAATTTGCGGAGCCGGAATGGACACCTTTTCTTTTCGGAATACAAATCCGAATATAAAAGTGTTTGAACTAGACCATCCGAATACGCAAAAATATAAAAAAGATAAAATCAAGGAGCTTGAATGGATTATTCCAGACAATGTTCGTTTCGTTCCTGTTGATTTTGCAAAAGACAGTATGGAAAAAGCACTTATACGATACGGATTTAACAGACAAATTCCAACTTTCTTTGCCATACTTGGTGTAACCTATTATCTTACTCTTTCGACCTTTGAAGATACAATCGCAAAGATTGCAAATCTTTCATCAGCGGAAAGCGAAGTAGTTTTTGATTTTCCCGATGAAACTACTTTTTCGGCAAAGGCGGAAAAACGAACGAAAGAGCTTGCATTGATAACCGAAAAACTCGGCGAACCGATGCTTCACGGATATTCGGTAAAAGAAATTTCGGAGGTGCTTAAAAAATACAAATACAAAACAGATATACACGAAACACCGCAAATAATACAGCAAAAATATTTTGACGGTCGTACAGATGGTCAAAAAGCCTTTGAAAATATACATTTTATATCAGCAGTCAGAGAGGAGAAACAAAAAATGAATACATTTATTTTTACATCGGAATCAGTAACAGAGGGGCACCCCGACAAAGTAAGCGACATTATATCGGACTCCATATTAGACGCTTATCTTGAAAAAGACAAAAACGCAAGAACGGCAGTGGAAACAATGGTCAAAAACAATACCGTAATATTAGCCGGAGAAATTTCAAGCTCGGCAACCATCAATATTGAACAAACGGTACGAAATGCCATATATAAAATCGGATACAATCATTCGGAGCTTGGTTTTGATTCACACAGTGTTGAGATTATTGTCAGATTGGATAAACAATCTGCCGATATAGCGCAAGGAGTAAATAATGCCCTTGAAACAAGAAATTTTGATACAAAGGCAGAAACGGGAGCTGGCGATCAAGGAATGGTTTTCGGCTATGCCAGTGATGAAACGGAAGAATATATGCCTCTTGCAATCTCCCTTGCACACAGTCTTGCAAAAAGGCTTTCGGAGGTGAGAAAAAATAACACATTGCCATACTTGCGTCCGGACGGAAAAACACAGGTTTCGATAAGGTATGAGAATGATACGGCAGTCTTTGCAGATAACGTCTTGGTGTCAACGCAGCATAATCCCGATGTATCGCAGGATCAGATACGGGAGGACATTATCCGTGAGGTGATAACACCCGTTATCCCCGAAAAACTTTTAAGTAAAGAAACAAAGATACTGATAAATCCAACAGGGAGGTTTGTAATCGGAGGTCCTGTCGGCGACAGCGGACTTACGGGAAGAAAAATAATCGTTGATACATATGGCGGAAGCGCTCACCATGGCGGCGGAGCCTTTTCGGGCAAAGACCCAACAAAGGTTGACAGAAGTGCCGCATATGCGGCAAGATATGCGGCAAAAAATATCGTTGCCGCTCACCTCGCCAAAAAGGCAGAAATTCAGATTGCTTATGCAATCGGTGTTGCCGCACCGGTTTCGGTATATATCAACACATTCGGGACAGGCATTATCCCCGATTCTGATATTCAAAAAATAGTAACCGAAACAATAGACTTCAGACCGGGAGCAATTATTGATAAATTGAATTTAAGGCAGCCTATATATAAAGAAGCAGCCGCCTACGGACATTTCGGCAGAAAAGATATTACTTTTCCTTGGGAAAAGACGGATTTAGCGGGAATTTTAAGAGAAAAGGCAGGAAAAATAAAATGAAAAAGATTGCAAGCTTTACCGTAAACCACGACAAGCTGGAAAAAGGTATGTATGTTTCCCGCATTGACGGCGATATATACACTTACGATATAAGAATGAAAAAGCCAAATAACGGCGACTATATTTCAAACGGTGCACTACATACATTTGAACATCTTTTTGCAACCTATGCGAGAAATTCGAAATATACCGACAGCGTTATTTATGTAGGTCCTATGGGATGCCGAACGGGATTTTATCTGCTGCTCCGCAGTAATGTAAAAAAGTCGGAGGCTCTGTCACTTGTCCGAAAAACTTTTGAGTTTATCGTGAATTTTGAAGGGGAAATTCCGGGAAGCAAGCGGCAGGAATGCGGCAACTATAAAGAACACGATTTATTGGGCGCAAAAGGAATTGCTGCCGATATGCTGAATGTATTATCAGAAAAAACAGAGGCTGATATGGTTTATGCAGAATAATAAAATAATTGCATTATCAGTACAATTGATAGCGAATTAAGTTGCTGATAATTCGGTTGAAATTGTATTGAAATTTATCAGCTTATTTTAAGAAAGAGAGGTATTTGGTTATGGCAAACTATAAAAATATTGAATCGACTTTGATACACGGTGGAATTTACGGTGATAAATATACGGGAGCGGTTAATGTTCCAATATATCAAACCTCAACTTATGAGCAAAGAGAACTCGGCGGTACGCCTGAATGGGAGTATTCAAGAACGGGAAATCCGACAAGAGCGGCACTTGAAAGCTTGATTGCCGAGCTTGAGGACGGAACAAACGGTTTTGCCTTTGGTTCAGGTATGGCTGCTATCACAGCAGTTTTGAGCCTTTTTAAGACTGGGGACAAAATTAATATATCAAGCAATGTGTACGGCGGAACCTTCCGTGTGCTTGATAAGGTATTTAATAATTTTAATATTACATATTCAATAGAAGATACAACGGATATAGACTCCTTAGACAGTAAAATCACATCTGATGTAAAAGCTGTTTTAATAGAAAGTCCAGCTAATCCGCTTTTGACAATTACTGATATTTCGGCAATCTCACGCCTTGCGAAAAAGCATAACATTCTTACTATTGTAGACAACACCTTTATGACACCTTATCTTCAAAGACCGCTTAATCTCGGTGCTGATATAGTTATACACAGTGCCACAAAATATCTCGGCGGTCACAGCGACCTTGTTGCAGGACTTGTTGTTGTAAAAGACAGTACACTTGCCGAAAGATTAGCGTTTATTCAAAACTCAACAGGTGGTATTTTAGGCCCATTTGATTCATTCCTCCTTATCAGAGGAATAAAAACACTTGGTGTGCGTATGGATCGTCACGTGTCAAATGCCGAAAAAGCCGCAGAGTATCTTAAAAATAATAAAGCTGTAAAAAATGTATACTATCCCGGACTTCCGAA
Source organism: Ruminococcus sp. UBA6407 (assembly GCA_002438605.1). Lineage (GTDB taxonomy): Bacteria > Bacillota > Clostridia > Oscillospirales > Ruminococcaceae > Ruminococcus > Ruminococcus primiciens. The sequence goes on along the minus strand of DJPR01000034.1, from coordinate 24,677 downwards.
TGCACAAGGATATGAAATAAATAAGCGTCAAGCAAAAAACGGCGGTGCAATGATTTCGTTTGAGCTTTACCCCAACTATGATATAAAGAAATTCTTCTCTTCATTGAAATTGGTTGCTCTTGCTGAAAGCTTGGGCGGTGTCGAATCACTTGTATGCCATCCCGCAAGTATGACGCACGCTTCTATTCCGTATGAAATCAGACAAAAGGTTGGTATAACCGATGGACTTATAAGACTTTCCATCGGAATTGAGAATATTGATGATATTCTTGCAGATATCAGTCAAGCGATAAAAGAAAGTGAGGAATAAGTTGTGCAATATTATAATTCAATGCAGGATATGATTGGAAATACACCGCTTGTCAAATTAAATAATTTGGGTTTTCCGGAAAGCGTAAATGTTTTTGCAAAGCTCGAACTATATAATCCGTCGGGCAGCGTTAAAGACAGAATCGGCAAGTATATGATTGCTGATGCAGAAAAAAAGGGACTTCTGAAACCGGGAGGAACGATTATTGAAGGAACAGCGGGAAATACCGGACTCGGTATCGCATTTGCCGCACTAAATAAAGGTTATCGTGTAATTTTTGTTGTGCCTACAAAGTTTTCTGAGGAAAAGCAAACACTTATGAGAGCGCTAGGGGCTGAAATAATAAATACTCCGAGAGAGGACGGTATGCTGGGTGCATCGGCAAAAGCAAAAGAATTGGAGGAATCCATTTCCGGTGCTGTTTCATTAAAACAATTTGAAAATCCCGCAAATCCGCTCGCTCATTATGAAACCACAGGTCCTGAAATATACTCTGCACTCGACGGAAAAATTGATTATTTGGTTTCCGGAGCTGGGAGCGGCGGTACATACAGCGGAATTATGCGTTATTTGAAAGAAAAAAATCCTAAAATCAATGGAATACTTGCCGATCCTATCGGTTCTACGATGGGCGGCGGCGAACACGGCGACTACAATATTGAAGGAATTGGTAATGACTTTATAGCTGATACAATGGATATGTCACTCGTTGACAAAGTTATAAAAATAACGGATGATGATGCTTTCGGCAGTTCAAGAGAATTGGCAAAAAAGGAGGGTATTTTCGCCGGTTCATCATCAGGCGGAGCTTTGGCAGCAGCAAAAAAACTTATAAAATCAGGTGCAACAGGAAATATTGTAGTCATACTTCCCGATAGAGGAGATCGTTATTTCAGCAAAAACTTATATATTTGAGGCAAATCATTTCCCGAAAGATTCAAAGCCGAGAAGTTTTTTCAAACTTTCCCGGCTTTTTATCAGATTACATGATCTAGGTCTTTCATAATAGTTGGTGGAAAACTTCTATATGAGTACCTACCAAATGTGCGGTGCAGTTGTTATTCTGTTTCCGAAATTCTTAATCCTATAACTGTAACGTCATCACGTCCTCCGACTTCTGAAAAAACATCAGCTTTTCTGCATATTTCACTTACTATTTCTTTTATATTATTACTCTGCAAAAGAAGTTCTTTTATATAGTGATATTCATTTTCACTTATTCCATCTGACAGCATGATTATTATATCTCCGTTTTCAAATTCAAAATCTCGAGAAAATGTATCTGCCTCCTCAACTATTCCAATTGGAAAAGTAGGGCTGCTTACCTTGATTACCTGATTTCTATGTCGTATAAGAGTTGCTGACGCTCCTGATTTTATAACCGTAAGTTTACAGGTATCAAGATTTATTTTTACTGCATCAAGAGTTGCAAATGCTTCGTCCTGCGACTTGGTAAGCATAATCGAATTTATAAGCTTGATTGCAGATGAATAATCAGCTCCGCTTATGATGAGCCTTTTAAACATACTTACAACCATTCTTGATTCAAGTGATGCATTTTTTCCACTGCCCATTCCGTCTGAAAGGACAATATAGCTGTTTCCTACACCATCACTGAATACGATTGAACTGTCACCTGTTTCCTGAGAATTTTCCGCACACATTGATGCACGATATGTTTCAAGTTCATAAGGCGTTTTCTCATAAATTCTTATTCTCATTTCCCTGCCTGAATGTACAGGCTCGGAAAAATCAAGGCAAAGTTTTACCTCGTCCGAAATTAAATCACAAATTCTTTCACATTTTTTAGGAGCGTCTGCCGCATTAAAATAAAGCTCCATTAAAAGCCTGTTCTGCGAATTATAGTAAGCAATTACATTCTGGGCATTATAATTATATCTGCTTAATTTTGCTTTTACCGCCTTGCTTATAGACTCACTGTATCTTACATCAACCTTTTCACTTGCTGATGAAATTATCTCTTCGGTAATCTTTATCTGCTCAAACAACAGCTTCTGACTGTCTGAAAAACGCAAATCCATTAATTTTGCTGTTATTTTTTCCCTGTAATTTTTTGCAAATTCAAGGGCAAGCTTGTCCTTATATAGACATTCCTCAAGCTCATAAGGAATCTTCTCAATTGAGGGATCACCCATTTCCGACATTTTTTTAAATCCCTGACGTGTCATTTCATAATTGTTATACCAGCAAAAAAGCCTGTTATAGCAATTTGTACATACTGCGTCACAGGCAGTTTCAATTTCCGTACTTTTACTGCATGACGATTTTAAATATTCCGCAATTTTCTTTGAGTCGTTTCTTACCGTTGAAATAGATGACGCTAAAAATGACATCTGAGATGATATTATATCACTTATTCCCTTTTCATTTTTTTCAGTAAGTATCCATTTATCTGAAAAAAACGGAGAAACTGCTGAAAAAAATGCAACAGCAATTATAATTTCAAGCATATATCCGAAAATCTCTGACGGCAAACCCAGAATTATAAGAAATATAAAGTTTATTGAAATGAAAAATATTGAAAATATGGCTGAACTGTTTTTATAAAGATATCCTGTTAAAAGTCCTGACACAGATAAAAGCGTGAGAGGAAAACCAACCTCTGATGAAACAAGAAAAGCTCCGCAAGTAGTCAGTGCCCCGCATAATATTCCGCCTATATAACCGTAATGATATGCAGCTATCAGAGTAACCGTTACTCCTATAATTCTCCCTATATTAATGCTTCCGATTTCAAATGATGCAAATGATGCGGTCAAAATAACAAAAACTACAGCATACGCACAGCTTATTGCTGATTTCAAATCAATTACCCTTTTATGCTTTAAGCTGTCGGACGCAATTTTAATAAAACCTGCTGAAAAACCTGCAAGTATGCTGTAAACAAGGTAAAAAACAATTTTTATGAAGTTTTCACCGATAACCGCAGCTACAACTGTTCCTGATGTGAAAACTGATGCGGCAGTAATAATTCCAACCTGCTTTGCTGATAAATTCTCATCAAAAATCAGTTTGCATACAATTATAAGCGTCATTGCACATATTACGATAACATTTTTATGTACGCTTGACGTCACCACATATTTTATCAGGCTGCCAACAAGTACCGCCAGAGCTGAAAGCGGATTTGAAGCTCCTGCCAGTGCCACATTAACAAAAGATATAGTACCGCATATTTTTGCGTCTGACAATAAAAATCCAATCAAAAATGATAAGATGATACCTGCCAGAATTTCCATATTCCTGTTTTTTATTGATACCTTTGTTTTCAACATCTTTAATCACCCTTGTATATTTGATAAATACATTATATGCTGTATACTGTTAAAAAGATGTCATTTTAAAGTTTCAGAATATTATATTATTATGCGGTAATTCATGTTAAGGGTTGTTTTTTATGGAATATGCAAGCTTTTTTAGCTGTTCCATTGTAAGCTGTTCTATTCTTACGCTTTTTTCCGCATTTATATCGTCAAATGCATTAAAAACTGTATCCTTGCTGATATTCATTTTATTTGTAAGAGCGTTAGCGAGAGTTTTTCTTCTTTGTGAAAAACCATTTTTAACTATACTGAAAAAAATTTTTTCTGTTTCTTCGTCAAGCTTCCCTTCATTGTTTATGTCTATTCTTATAACAGCAGAATCAACATTCGGTGACGGCATAAAGCTCCCTCTTGATACGTCAAACAGCTTTTTTACTGTTCCGTAATAATTAACACCGACTGTTATTGCTCCTGATTCTCTTGTCCCTACCTTTGCACAAAGTCTTTGTGCAGCTTCTTTCTGAACCATAACTGTAATTGACCTGATAGGCAGATTATTTTCAAGAAGCATCATAATTATTGGCGATGTAATATAATACGGCAGATTAGCACATACGGCAACGTCAAGTCCCTGAAACTCCTTTTCAATCAGACTGTTGACATCGCATTTCAAAATATCCTCATTTATAACTTTTATATTTTTAAATTCCGATAGTGTTTCATCTAAAATCGGCAGAAGTCTGGTATCTATTTCAACTGCTGTTACTTTATCAGCTCTTTTTGCAAGTTCTGCTGTAAGAGTTCCTATTCCTGTCCCGATTTCAAGTATGCCGAAACCTTTTCGTGCATTTCCCATTTCTGCAATTCTTGGGCATATATCAGGATTTATCAGAAAATTTTGCCCCAACCCTTTTGAAAAGCTGAATCCATGTTTTTCAAGTATTCCTTTGATTACATTTATATTTGTCAGATTATCCATTTAATTTAACTCCATTTTCACTTGAAATTACTACCTCTGCACATTTCATTCCGTCTACTGCGGCTGACACTATTCCCCCTGCGTAGCCTGCACCCTCACCACATGGATAAAGTCCGTCCAAAGACTCCGACTGCAGTTTTTCATTTCTGTTAATTCTTACGGGTGATGAACTTCTGCTCTCCACACCTGTAAGCACAGCTTCTTCATCATCAAATCCATTTATCTTCTTTCCCATTTCTACTATGCCTTTTCTAAGACTTTCGCAGATATATTCAGGAAGATATTTTTCGGGCTCAGCAAAAGAATATCCCGGTCTGTAAGTCGGTTTTACTTTGCCTAAGCTTTCGGTTTTTCGTCCTTTCAGAAAGTCGCCAACGAGTGAAACAGGTGCATTGTAATCTGAACCGCCTGCAATAAATGCTTTTTCTTCAATACTTCTTTGCAGATACATACCTGCAAGAGGATGTTCACTGCCAAAATCATCAGGTCCTATTCCTACAAGCAAGGCACTGTTTGCATTTTCACCGTTTCTTGCATAACAACTCATTCCGTTTACAGCAAGTCTTTTTTCCTCTGACGCTGCCGCAACTACATATCCTCCTGGGCACATACAAAAAGTATAAAGACTTCTTCCGTTATCCAGATGCACTGCCAGCTTATAATCAGCAGCTTTAAGTGCCTTATGCCCGGCAAATTTACCATACATTGTCCTGTCAAGCTCAGACTGAAGATGCTCTATCCTTACACCCATGGAAAAGTTTTTTTGACTAAGGTTAATATTCTTTTCATATAAAAGCTCAAATGTATCTCTTGCACTGTGTCCGCATGCAAGAATGACATTATCTGACTCAATGCGGTTTTCAAGTCCGTTTTCCTTATACACTACACCTGTAATTCTGTTATCTGCACTTGTAAAATCAGTAAATCTGCAATTGAAATGAACCTCAGCACCAAGCGAAATTATATACTCTCTAAGATTTTTTACAATTGTACAAAGTTTATCTGTACCGATATGAGGCTTCGCAAGATATAAAATTTCCTTTGGTGCACCAAACCTTACAAAGCTTTCCAGCACATATTTAATGCGTTTATCTTTAGTTCCTGTTGTAAGCTTTCCGTCAGAAAAAGTACCTGCACCGCCCTCTCCGAACTGAACATTGCATTCTGTGTCAAGCATCCCGATTTCCCAGAAACGATTAACTGCTTTTGTTCTTGTTTCAACATCTGAACCTCGTTCAAGAACTACAGGTTTTGCACCGCTTTCTGCAAGAACAAGTGCCGCAAACATTCCTGCAGGTCCGAAACCTATCACTACAGGTCTTTTATTTATATTATCAATCCTTGGAATTTCATAATTAAAATGCTGTACAGGTGATACATTTTTATGTTTTTTTATAAGCACATTTTCTTGCTTAGCTTTTATATCAACAGATAATGTAAAATGTATATCATTCTTTCTTCTTGCATCCACCGACTTTCTTGAAAGACTTACCTCTTTTATATCGGTTTCAGGAATGTTTAACTTTTCCGCACATAGTTTTTTTAATCCGTCAAAATCAAAATCCAAAGAAACATTAAGATTGCTTAATCTGATCATATTATCCTCCAAGATACTCAACAGCATTTTTTGCAGCCCATATTCCCGATGACCACGCCCATGTAAGATTATATCCGCCGCATATTCCGTCTACATCTAAAATTTCACCTGAAAAAAACATTCCCTTATAAATAACAGACTGCAATTTGCTGTCTATGGACTGACCATGTATTCCTCCATGTGTAACCTGTGCATTCTGCCAAGAAGATGAACCTGTCACTTTGAAATCAAGTGATTTTATTATCGCTGCAAGCTGTTTTATATATCTGCCGTTCATAGCTGAAATGCTTTCATTGAGTCCTTTTCCTGTTCTTTTTATAAGGTAATGAGCCATGTTCTTGTTAAAAAAACCTGTGAGATAGTTTTCAGCAGTATTATGCTCATTTATTTTTCTCAACTCAGACAATATATCAATAAGCTCCGCAAATGACTTATCGGGAGTTAAGTCTAAGGAAACTGAAAAATCATTTTCATGTTCAGAATACAAATATGAAAGGTTAAATATGCAAATTCCTGAGATTGCATTTTCATTGAATTGAATTTCCCCATATTCCTCGTCAAGCTTTTTGCCATCTGAATAAGCCGAAGCCTTTCCCCTGATTCTTACACCTTTTAAGCCTTTTAAATCTGTCGGATTTACTTTCAGAGGTGCATTTGCAGGGGAAATTTTTGCTGTTTTATGTCCTGCCTTTTTTAATATACGCATTATGCTTCCGTCAGTTCCCATTGACGGTGCGGCATAACCTCCTGCTGACACAATAACTGCTCTTGAAGTGATTTCAAAATTATCCCCGCTTACTATAAATATGTTTTTATTCTTTTTTATTTCTTTTACCTCACAGCCGCAAAGCTCTGTAACATTATTTTCAATTATATTGTTACGCATACAGTTAAGAACAGATGATGCCGTATTGCTGTACGGATACATTCTTCCGCAGTCATCAGCTGTACAGATAAGTCCGATTGAGTTGAAAAAGGTCTCTGTATTTTCTGTTTGGTTTATTATATCCATTTTATTTTTAACAGAACCATGAAAAAAATCCTCATTTATATTTATATTGCCTAAATTACATCTTCCATTTCCTGATGCAAGTATTTTTTTTCCTGTCTTTAAAAGGCGTTCGGCAATAATAACGTTTAAATCAGGATTTATTCTTTTTATTTCAATGGCAGCGGCAAGTCCTGATGCACCGCCTCCAATTATAAGTATATCAGTCTGATATTGAGTTTTACACATTAATATCACTTTCCATTATAATTTATCTGTCCGCTTTTGCAGTTCAGATGAAACTGCTATTTAAATTATAACATAATATAATTTTCTTTTCAATAAGCAGAAAAAATAATTAAAAAGGTATTGACTTTTTCAATTTAAAGTGGTATACTTTAAATCATAAAAGCGGTATAGACAAAAATGTCTGCCAAAAACAATGCAACACCGCACAAAATTTGTTCGATGCTGCCTTAATATGTAAGATAGGAGAAAAAATATGATTATCGTTTGTAAAAATACAGCCTCACAAGAAAAAATCAATGAGCTTATTGCTGAGCTTGAGGAACAGAATTTAAAGGTACATTGCAGTAATGGTACTCTTTCAACAATTCTTGGAATAGTCGGCGATACTTCAAAGTTGGATATAACTGCTTTACAGGCAAATGAAATTGCAGAAAAAGTGCAGAGAGTTTCTGAACCATACAAGCTTGTAAATCGTAAATTTCATACTGATGATACAGTAATTGACATAAATGGTACTAAAATTGGCGGAGGTCATTTTGCTGTTATGGCAGGTCCATGCTCAATAGAAACAGAGGAACAGATTATTGAGTGTGCAAAAGCAGTAAAAGCAGCAGGTGCAAACTTCCTCAGAGGAGGTGCTTTTAAGCCAAGAACCTCACCATACGCTTTCAGAGGTCTTAAAGCCAAAGGACTGGAACTTCTCCTCATGGCAAAAAAAGAAACAGGACTTCCGATTGTTACTGAACTTATGAGCCTTGAACATCTTGATTTGTTTAATGATGTGGATATAATTCAGATTGGTGCAAGAAATATGCAGAACTTTGAAATGCTTGCGGAGCTTGGTCACTGCAATAAGCCTATTCTGCTTAAAAGGGGGCTTGCAAATACAATTGAGGAGTGGCTTATGAGTGCAGAATACATTATGTCAGGAGGAAATGACAATGTAATTTTATGTGAGAGAGGAATCAGAACATTTGAAACTGCCACAAGAAATACTTTTGATATATCAGCAGCTCCCCTGATTCATAAGCTCACACATCTTCCTATTATTATGGACCCGAGCCATGCTACAGGAATGTCCTCACTTATAAAGCCGCTTGCAAAATCAGCAGTTGTTGCAGGTGCAGACGGACTTATGATTGAAGTGCATCCAAATCCTGAAAAAGCTCTTTGTGACGGAGCACAGTCAGTAACTCCTGCTGCTTTTGCAGATATAATGAGTGATGTTAAGAAGCTTTGCGAATTTGAAAATAAAACACTGTAATGCTGTTATATCATTGGACAGGTTCTCAAATATGCTTAATTTGGTGGAGGAAAAATGAATATACTTGTAGTAGGTCTGGGACTTATAGGAGGTTCTCTCTGTAAGGCATTAAAAAAGTATACAGATAATACAATAATAGGACTTGATACAGACAAATCGGTTGAACAGCTTGCTTTAAGTGATAAATCAATTGACTATACATTCATCGAAAATTATGAGGAAATCGAATTGATTATAATTTGTCTTTATCCTGATGCGGCTGAAAAGTATCTTTTTTCAATCGGAGATAATTTAAAAAGCGGTACTGTTATTACCGATGTCTGCGGAATTAAAGGAGATTTTGCTGAAAGAATTAATGATTACTGCAATCAAAAAAAGCTTAAATATGTTGGTATTCATCCAATGGCAGGCAGAGAAGTGGGCGGATATAAAAACAGTTCTTCTGAATTGTTTAAAAATGCTAATTTTATTATTACTCCGTTTGAAAACAGTGACAAAACTGCCGTCAAAATGCTTAAAGAGCTTTCAATTAAAGTAGGTGCAAAAAAACTTGTAGTGACTACTCCTTATGAACATGACAAAATGATTGCATATACATCACAGCTTGCTCATGTAGTTTCAAGTGCCTATGTAAAGAGTCCGGTTATTGAAAAAGAATGCGGCTTCAGTGGCGGCAGTTTTCAGGATATGACAAGAATTGCAACAATGAATGAAGAAATGTGGTCAACTTTGTTTTTACAGAACAGGGATAATCTCTTAGAAGAGCTTAATATCCTTATTAATAATCTTCAAAAGTACAGCAAAGTTATTTCTGAAAACAATAAACCTGAACTTATGAAGCTGATTAAAGAAGGAAGAATTATAAAAGAAGCAAACTTGAAAAAACGTATCGGCGAACCGAATTAAAATATCAAGAGGCACTGATAAGATTTACTTATCAGTGCCTCAAATAAATTCAGTAAATCAAGTGAAGATTCTCACTTGCAGGATATTTCCAAAAGCCGGTCTGCTTGGAAACCTGTTATTTAAAGTAAAGTGGCTCTTAATTCTTCTCCGCTGAGTCTTGACAAATATGCAGGAGCAATGTCAAATGCAGTTTTACAGCCCGTTGCACCCTCTTCTTTAAGTCTTTTAAGAGCTCTTGCATAAGCAACGAGGACGCTTGCAGTAAATTCAGGATTTGACTCCAATTTAAGTGAATATTCAATCATCTGATGAGTTTTTTCACCTTCACCTGTCATACCGCTTCTCATAACGAAACCGCCATGAGGCATCTTATTGTGTTCAGCATAAAATTCTTCTTCCGAAATAAAGTTAACGATTGTGTTATATTCATCAAAATAATTCTTCATTGTTTTGATTGAATTTTCAATTTCAGCTTTGTCAGCACCGTCCTCTGCAACAACATAGCACACTCTTTCATGCTTCTGACGTGTTGTAAGTTCCGGCTGACTTCCTGAACGAACCTGATTCATTGCATCTTCAATAGGAACAGTATACTGAATTCCCAGTTTTACACCTTTTACTCTTCTGATTGCATCAGAATGTCCCTGGCTTACACCCTTACCCCAAAATGTATAGGTATTGCCGTTCGGTAAAATTGACTCTGCATAAATTCTGTTCAAAGAGAAAAGTCCCGGATCCCAACCAAGAGAAATAAATGCAAGATGATTATTTTCTTTACATACCTTATCAACAGCTGCAAAATGTTCAGGTATTTTGGCATGAGTATCAAAGCTGTCAATAACATTAAAATTCTTTGCTAATTCAGGAGTCTGCTTAGGAAGGTCTGTAGCACTTCCGCCGCATAAAATCATAACATCAATATCGTCTTTCATTTTTTCTGCATCATCAATGCTGTAAACCTTTACACCGTCAGTAGCAAGTTTAACGGTTTCAGGATTTCTGCGTGTAAAAACAGCGACAAGCTCTGTATCGTCATTTTGCTTTATTGCAAGCTCTACGCCTTTTCCAAGGTTGCCATAGCCTGCAATACCAATTCTTACCTTTTTCATTGTAAATCCTCCAAGAATAACGATTTTATAAAAAACACTGTATTTTACAGTGCTTTCTTTATTTCACAGGTAACATTATATCATATTCAAGTTAAATTGTAAAGTTTTTATTTATTAAAAAATCATTTTATGTCAGGAAATAAAAAAATAAAGGCAACACCGTATACAAAGTTTGTACGCTGTTGCCTTTAAGAAACTACCTGAACTTATTTTTTCCTAAAATCCTTATTGAGTTAAGAACCAAAAGCATTGCGACTCCTGAGTCTGCAAAAACAGCAAACCACATATTTGCAACGCCCATAAACCCAAGAAGCATAACTGCTGCTTTAATAACCAATGCAAATATAATATTTTCTTTTGATATAACAGATGTTTGGTCGGCAATTTGTTTTGCAGTATATGCTAAATTCAAATTATCATTCATCAAGACTACATCAGCTGCCTCAATTGCCAAATCTGAACCATTCTGAACTGCAAATCCTACATCAGCACCTGCAATTACAGGTCCGTCATTTATTCCGTCACCAACAAACATTACTGAACCGTATTCAGAACGTATTTTTTTCAGTTCATCAAGCTTGTTTTCAGGGAGAAGTTCAGATTTAACGAAGTCCATACCCAGTATTTCAGCAATATTGTCTGCATTTTCTTTTCTGTCGCCTGTTAACATTCCTGTTTTTATACCAGATTTATTAAACTTATTGATAACGTCTTTTGATGACGGTTTCAATGTATCTGATATAACTATTTTTCCTGCATAAATATTATTTACAGCAATATAAACTATGCTGCCTACATTTTTTTTATCTTCCGCAATTGAGATATTATTGCTTTGCATCAGCTTTGAATTGCCGCATAAAACAGTCTGATTTTCATATTCTGCAATAATTCCCTGACCTGATATTTCTCTTACACTTTCAGCTGAGTTAAATTTAATATTATTCTTTTTACAGTATTTCATTATGCTTACTGCTATTGGATGATTTGAAGCTTCTTCACACATTGCAGCAGCCAAAAGTAGCTGTTCCTTGGTAATATTATTGCTGCATTCAATTTCAGTTACCTCGAATGTACCATTTGTTACAGTACCTGTTTTGTCAAAAACAACAGCCTTTATTTTACTCAAAGCCTCCAAGGAGTTGCCGCCCTTGAATAAAATCCCACGTTTTGATGCAGCTCCGATTCCTGAGAAAAATGTAAGAGGAATACTGAGAACCAATGCACATGGACAGCTTATTACCAAGAAAGTCAATGCAGTATATATCCAATAACTCCAATTTCCTGTAATTAATGACGGTACAATTGCGGTCAAAAATGCTGCACAAATGACAAATGGTGTATAGACTTTTGCAAATTTTGTAATAAAACGGTCAATACCCGGTTTTGAAGATACTGCATTTTCAACAGCATCTGCAATTTTTGAAATCATGGAATTCTGAGCAGTAGCAGTGGCTTTTATGGTTATGACATCTGATGTATTAATACATCCTGATACAACACTGTCACCAACAGAAACCTTTATCGGAACTGACTCTCCATTTATTGCAGATGTATCAATTCTCGTAGTTCCTGATACAATTATTCCGTCAACAGCTATATGTTCACCATTTTTAACTCTTACAATATCGTCAACCTTTATATCTGATGCTTTACAGCGTTTAAATTCATTATCAATCAATACATCAGCTTCATCAACTTTAAGGTCAATTGCATCTGAGATAGCTTTTCGGCTTTTATTTACAGCATAATGTTCAAAAAGACTTCCTACGTTAAAGAATAACACAACTCCGACAGCTTCAGAATAATCCCCCAAAGCAAATGCACCTATTGTTGCAATTGTCATCAAAAAATTTTCGTCAAAAACAGAACCGCTCTTTAAGCTTTTAAATGTATCAATCAGAACTTCATGTCCTAAAATCAAATATGAAATAATATAAAGAGCAATTCCTAAAATATTAAAATCAGTAAATTTGTGAACAATAATTGCTATGGCAAATAATATTACACCTGCAATAAGTGCAGCAATTGAAAGTGATTCATGTTCATGATTATGCTCATGACTCTTTTCGCTATATGGACTTATTTTAACTCCATTTTCAATTTTGTCACATACAGCCTGCATTTTCTTCTCTGTATCTTCAGTTATATTTCCCTTTACTTTTAATTTTTTGGATGCAAAAATCAATACAGCATTTTCAACTTCTGCAATTTTATTAATTTCTGCTTCTATTTTACTGCCGCAGTGAGCACAATCAAGATTTTCAACATTATAACATTTCTCCATAATAATCCTCCTCTTTATCTGAATGTTTGTTCATATGTTTAATATATCACACTATAAAGAGTTTGTCAATAGAATTCGAAAAATGTTATACAAAGTTAACATGTTTGCAGAACATCTGCTGACGTCATATCATACAGAAACTCTTGAAATATGCCAGTATTCCTGCATAATTTCTATGCAATCTGACAAAAATCAGTTTGAACATCTGTCGTACAATCTTTGTACGGTATTACCACGACTTACTAAACGAACACAAAAATGCCAACAGCATAAGCCGTTGGCATAGAAATATTATAAACATTATCCAACGTCGGTATTATCCGAATCAGGTTATGGGTCAAAACATCTCTTTTTTGAAATTTTTTGAAAAGTGCTTGACAAATAAAAAAAAGTGTGATACAATCTAAGCATACCAAACAGATAGGTTTAATAACTAACTAATGAAAGGGAGTCCTCATATATGAAAATTTATAAGAAAATTACAGAGCTTATTGGCAATACCCCTCTTTTGGAGCTTGAAAAAATTGAACATGCCAATCAGCTTGAAGCAACTATTCTTGCTAAGCTTGAATATTTTAATCCGGCAGGTTCAGTTAAGGACAGAATTGCCAAAGCCATGATTGATGATGCAGAAGCTAAAGGTTTACTTAAACCAGGCAGTGTTATTATTGAGCCGACAAGCGGCAATACAGGCATAGGACTTGCTTCTGTGGCTGCTGCAAGAGGTTACCGCCTTATTATTGCAATGCCTGAAACAATGAGCATTGAAAGACGCAATCTTATGAAAGCTTATGGTGCAGAGCTTGTTTTAACTGATGGTGCAAAGGGCATGAAAGGTGCAATTGCCAAAGCTAAGGAGCTTTCTGAGGAAATTCCAAACAGCTTTATTCCGTCACAGTTCACCAATCCGACTAATCCTGCTGTTCATCAGAAAACAACAGGTGTTGAGATTTGGAAAGATACTGACGGCAAGGTAGACATTTTTGTTGCAGGTGTTGGTACAGGTGGTACAATAAGTGGTGTCGGAGCATATCTGAAGTCACAAAATCCTGATGTGAAAGTAGTTGCTGTAGAACCCAAGAGTTCACCTGTTCTTTCAGAGGGTGTTGCAGGACCTCATAAAATCCAAGGAATTGGTGCAGGATTTGTTCCCGAAACTTTAAATACAAAAATTTATGACGAAATAATCCCTGTTGAAAATGAAGACGCTTTTAAGATTGGCAGAAACATTGCAAGAACAGAAGGTGTGCTTGTCGGTATATCATCAGGTGCAGCAGTTTGGGCAGCAATTCAGCTTGCAAAACGTCCTGAAAACAAAGGAAAAACTATTGTTGCACTTCTTCCTGATACAGGAGAACGCTATCTTTCCACGCCTATGTTTGAATAATCATATATAAAGGCTGATGCAGTATATTTATGCATCAGCCTTATTTTTTGAACACAGATTATATTTGTTATATGCAGTAATCGTTGCCGTTCAAATCACTGTTATGATTTAAAATATCCTGAATTGTAATACCATCAAAATATTCATTGACCACTTTATAAAGTCCCTCCCAGATATAAAGAGTGGTACATGAATCTGCTCTCGGACATTCGTTTGTTTCATATTCCAAACAGCTTACAGGTGCAAATGAACCCTCAGTTGCACGAAGAATATCTCCAACTGTATAGTTTTCCGGAGCTTTGGCAAGTCTGTATCCACCCTTATTGCCTCTGTTTGTACGGAGTATTCCGTTTCTGTTGAGCAATGGCACAATTTGTTCAAGATATTTTTTTGAAATCCCCTGACGCTCAGCTATATCTTTTAAAGATGTAAATTCTTCATGCTGATGCTCGGCTAAGTCAACGACCATCCTTAATGCATATCTTCCTTTTGTTGAAATTTTCATAATTTTTCTCCTTTAAAAAGTAACTATACGCAAAATAATATTTTTTGAAATTGCTTTGTCTTAATCCACTAAATATAATTATACCATAGGTTTAGTATGTTTTCAAGTCAGATAAATTTCTTTATTTGTGTTACTGCCTTGACAAAAGCGTCTGCTAATGATATAATACCTATAAAAATAATAGGAAAATCACATAACGATTATTATGGAGGATTTTATGACTTTACAACAAATACATTATATAATAGTGATTGCTGAAACCGGTTCAATGAATAAAGCAGCAGAACAGCTTTACATTGCACAACCGTCACTTACAAGTGCAGTTAAAGAGCTTGAAAAGGAAATCGGTATAACTATTTTCAACCGCAGCGGAAAAGGTGTGTCATTAACGGCAGATGGAACAGAATTTCTTGTTTATGCAAGACAGCTTTATCAGCAGTATGAAACCTTGTACGAAAAGTACAGTGATGGCAAAATCAAGCGAAAGTTCGGAGTTTCTGCACAGCACTATTCCTTTGCCGTTCATGCCTTTGTTGAAACTGTAAAGGAATATAATACATGCGATTATGAATTTGCAATTCGAGAAACGAATACATCAGATGTAATCCAAGATGTTTGCGCTTTGAAAAGTGAAATAGGAGTCCTTTATCTGAGTGACTTTAACAGGAAATTTATTATGAAGATACTACAAACAAATCATCTTGAATTTCATCATCTTGTTGACTGTGATGTGTACGCATACATATGGAAAGGACATCCTCTTGCAGAAAAAAAGTCCGTAAGCATAGATGAGCTGGAAAATTACCCATGTCTGACCTTTGAACAAGGAGATAAAAGTTCATTTTACTTTGCGGAAGAAATTTTCAACACATCAGATTATACAAGAGTTATTAAGGCTTTAGATCGTTCAACAATGCTTAATCTTATGAAAGGATTAAACGGATATACGTTTTGTTCGGGGATTATTTGCGGAAATCTTAACGGCTCTGATTATAAAGCAATTCCGATTTCAGATAAGACCGATATTATGGAAATTGGTTATATCCAGCGTAAAAACGTTATTTTAAGCAATATAGGAACTGTTTATATATCAAAATTGAAGGATTATCTTGAATTGCAATAAGGGCAGCACTGCACGAATTTCGTGCGGTGCTGCCTGAAAAATTATCTTGTAAGTCCTGAAAGATCAAAATCAGGGGTATAGTCGGATGCAGCAGAAGACTTGTCCTGTGAAAAGCCGTTGAATTCAAATTCAGCAGCTTTTTTTAGTACAGAATTATATTCCATTTTGGTTATACGTCTGTTTAATTCAGAAAAAGAATTTTTTACTGTTTCATTTGGCGTATATTGACTCATCAAGCTTAAAAGAAATTTATTTTTGTCAAGATTATCATTAATCCATTCCATTATTTTAATAGAGTCCTTTCTGCAGTTGGGTATAATAAGATGTCTGATTATAGTACCTCTTATAAGAGTATCTCCGCTGTATTTTAAATTGCCAAGCTGATTTGTCATCTCAATAACAGCTTCAGACGCATGTTTAAAGTAATTATTTACGGAAGAATATTTAAAAGCAATTTCATCACTGTAGTATTTTATATCAGGCAGATAAATATCTACATACCCATTCAGATCATGAATTACTGAAACAAGCTCATATCCGCCGCAATTATATATTACGGGAATTTTTAATTTGTGTCTGACCATATCCAGAGCTTTAATAATTTCATATGAAAAATGAGTTGGGGTAACAAGGTCAATATTTGCAGCACCTGCGTCTTGCAGTCTTAAAAATACATCTGCAAGTTGACTTACAGATAATTGCATTCCGATTTGTTCGCATGATGATATATTATAATTCTGACAATAAACGCATTTCATATTGCAGCCTGAAAAAAATACCGCACCTGCACCTTTGCCTGTTGAAATACAAGGTTCTTCCCACTTGTGCAGACATGCTTTAGCTGCTCGTATAATGCTGCTTTCACCGCAAAATCCTTTTTCATTTATTCTGTTTACCCTGCATTTTCTTGGACATGATTTGCAGTAATTTATTTCCATACAATTCTCCTGCATTTTCATTATATCAACAATTTCAAAGGTTACCTTTGAAATTATCAAAAGTAACCTCTTAAAACATTAATATTTAGGCAATATATCGTCCATTATGGTATTGTCTTTATTCATTTATTTCCCAGTTATGATATACATTCTGAACATCATCATTATCTTCAAGATGCTCAAGCAGAAGATTCATCTTTTTGATGTGTTCCTCATCTGTAAGAGTTGTATATGTAGCAGGAATTTGTTCAGTTTCAGCAGATAAAATATTATATCCCTTTGAAGCAAGACCTTCTCTTAGTGCATGAAGATTTTCAGGTGCACACTCGATAATAATTGTATCATCATTAACAGAAAGGTCATCACCGCCAAATTCAAAGCAGTCTTCCATAACAGTATCCTCGTCAAGTCCTGTATTTTCAAGGATAACAATACCTTTTTTAGTAAACATAAACGAAACACAGCCTGTTGTACCAAGATTTCCGCCAAACTTATCGAAATAATGACGTACATCACCTGCTGTTCTGTTTTTATTATCTGTAAGGCACTCAACAATTACTGCAACGCCATTAGGACCGTAACCCTCATAAATCATTGTTTCGTAATTATTCTTGTCATCACCGCCTGCCGCCTTTTTAATGACTCTTTCAATATTATCATTCGGAACATTATTTGACTTAGCTTTTGCAATAAGGTCACGAAGCTTGCTGTTACTGTTAGGATCAGGTCCGCCCTCTTTAACGCAAACTGTAATTTCACGTCCGATTTTAGTAAAGATTTTAGCCTTAACAGCGTCGGTGGCTTCTTTCTTACGTTTAATATTATTCCATTTTGAATGTCCTGACATTATTTTTCACCCCTGATTAACTATTTTCAGATATATTATCGTGAGCGTCAAGACTGCTGATAATTTTAAATATCTGATTAATACGGTCTTTCTGACCTGTTAAATGCAAATAGCCGAAAAGGCTTTCCAATGCGGTTGCCTTTCGATATTCAGCAGTATTTGCATGTTTAGGAACATTATTTCCAGTTGCATTGCGTCCTCTTTTCAGCACAGCTGCTTCTTTTTCGTTCAAAATAGGAAGAACAGTGTCATAAGCATTAGATTGAAATTCCGCACAAACCAGCTTTATTTTTTTTGAATGGAGCTTTGAAACAGGCATATTTGCCTCAAGCATCAAAAGCTCTCTTACCAGCAGGTCATAAACGCCATCTCCCAAAAATGCAAGGGAAAGCGGACTGTACTGATTAGCCTCACGCTCACTTATTTTTTCATTCATTTTATCTAATATAATCAAATTCAAAACCGAGGATATTAACTGTATCACCCTCGTTTATTCCCATTTCTTCAAGTTTGTCAATTATGCCGCTGTTTCTGAGAACTCTCTGGAAATATTGAAGTGATGAGTAGTCATCTATATCAATAGTACGCATAATCGGTTCAATCCAATTTGCATCAACATAATATACATTGTCCTCAACTTCAATTTCAAATTTCTCATTAAGTCCTGCCTTTTCGTCAAATTCCTGCTGCGGCATAGGTTCTGCTTCATATTTTCTTATTGGCGGAAGTGTATCCAACACCTCAGAAACCTTTTGAATAAGCTCTGAAACGCCTTGTGTTGTAGCTGCTGAAATACAATAAAACGGTATTCCCTTAGCTTCTATATACTCTTTTAAGGCATTTATCTGCTCATCAGTTGCCATATCAGCTTTATTTGCAGCAACAATCTGCGGACATTCGGCTAAATCCTCGCTGAAATTTGAAAGCTCCTTATTAATTATTTCAAAATCCTCAGCAGGATTGCGTCCCTCAATGCCTGAAACGTCGAGAACATGCAGAATAAGACGGCATCTTTCAACATGGCGCAAAAATTCATGTCCAAGACCCACACCATCGCTTGCACCTTCGATAAGTCCCGGAATATCTGCCATAACAAAGGACTTTTCCTCAGCAACTTTTACAACACCCAAAACAGGAGTTAATGTTGTAAAATGGTAATTTGCAATTTTAGGCTTTGCGGCACTTACAACAGATATAAGTGTGGATTTTCCTACATTTGGAAAGCCGACAAGTCCTACATCGGCAAGGAGCTTCAGTTCAAGAGTGACCTCAAATTCCTCACCCGGATAACCCGGCTTTGCAAATTTAGGGATTTGTCTTGTTGAAGTAGCAAAGTTGACATTTCCCTTACCGCCTCTGCCACCTTTTGCGACAACACATGGTTCGTCAGTTGACATATCAGCCATAATTCTTCCTGTTGCGGCGTCTTTTATAAGAGTGCCTCTCGGGACTTTTATGATAAGAGGATCTGCACTGCGTCCTGTACAGTTTCTTGAACTGCCGTTCTGACCCTTTTCAGCAAAGTACTTTCTCTTATATCGAAAGTCAATTAAAGTGGAGAAATTATCATCAACCTGAAAAACTATATCTCCGCCTTTACCGCCGTCACCGCCGTCAGGCCCACCTGCTGCCACATATTTTTCACGATGAAATGATACAGCACCATCTCCGCCGTCGCCGGCTTTAATTTTTATTTTCGCTTTATCTACAAACATAATGCACCTCATAGGTTTTCTATTCTGTGGATATAGTGATGTAAAATAATATCAAAACAATATCGTAAATACTGTTCTGTTTATTATTTGCTTATTTATATTAAAATACACAACATGTCCTAATAAAAAATCCCAAGCATAAGCTCGGGATTTATGCTGCATAAAGTCACCGTAAATTAATCTGCGTAAACAGAAACCTTCTTACGATCACGACCAAAGCGTTCAAATTTAACTTTTCCGCTTACAGTTGCAAATATTGTATCATCAGAACCGATACCAACGCCGTTACCAGGATGAATATGTGTACCACGCTGACGAACGATGATATTGCCAGCCTTTACAAACTGACCGTCACCTCTTTTAACACCAAGTCTTTTAGACTCAGAATCACGACCGTTCTTAGTAGAACCAACACCCTTTTTATGAGCGAAGAACTGCATACTAATTCTTAACATACTTACACCTCCAAAGTATTAATTTTAATTGTTTTCGGAAAATCCTGTGAAAGAAATTCAAGATGTAATTTAAGACCT
The DNA here is from genome assembly GCA_002438605.1 of Ruminococcus sp. UBA6407. Lineage (GTDB taxonomy): Bacteria > Bacillota > Clostridia > Oscillospirales > Ruminococcaceae > Ruminococcus > Ruminococcus primiciens. Next base: position 4,659 of record DJPR01000034.1, on the reverse strand, counting down.
GCAATAATGCCGTCTGAAATATCATTGCTGTTTATTACATTAAATGCAATATTATTCTCTCTGACTGATGTATCAGCATCAATTTTAAAAATCTCAGTAATGTTATTTACAGAAAGCTGTATGGCTGAAGAAACGCTTGCACAAACAATATCATGCCCACTTTCCGCAAAACCTGCATGGCCTTTAATCCTGAAGCCTGTCCACATTTTCCCGGACCTGAGAAATTCGACAATAATCATTAATTAAGCCTTGATAGATTCAATTCTAACCTGTGTATAAGGCTGTCTGTGACCCATCTTTCTCTTCTCGCCCTTCTTTGGCTTGTAAGTGAAGACAGTAATTTTCTTAGCCTTGCCGTTCTTAATAACCTTAGCTTCAACAGTAGCACCGTTTACATATGGAGTACCGATTTTAATACCGTCATCAGCACCAACAGCAACAACCTTGTCGATTACGACTGTCTGGTCAGCTTCTGCTGCGAGCTTTTCGATAAAAATAACGTCACCCTCATTTACCTGATACTGTTTACCGCCTGTTTCAATAACTGCGTACATTTTCTGGCACCTGCCTTTTCAATAAACTCGCTATGCAAGGCGTACGCAAAAGCATAACTTTAAAGCCCAACATATGCGGCAATGATATTTTATCATATTTTTACACATTTGTCAAGTATTATTTTTTGCTGATTTGCATTATAAATAGTATGCAGTAATTTACATTCATTAATATTCAAAGCCATTTCTTTTTCTTAAACCAAACAAACCATATAATGCTCACAAGAAAGCATGTCGCAATTATAAATAAATATCCATATTTCCATTTGAATTCAGGCATTTGCAAATTCATTCCATACCAACCGGCAATAAGTGTAAGCGGAAGAAAAATGGAAGTAACCATTGTAAAAACTTTCATGACATTATTTTGTTCTATACCGATTTGTGCCTGATATGATTCACGAACCTGATTTATATATTCCCAAAGATACATTGATTGGGACGAAAATCTGACTGTTCGGTTTCGCAGTATTTCAAAGTATCTAAGGCAGTTGTCGGTAATAAGCATATTATCATTATCACAAATCTCACTGAAAAGGAAATCAAGCTGCTGATAATATCTTTTAGCACGATTTATTTTTAAGCGTGTATTGATTATTTTATCTCTCAGCCCTGATTCCGTTCCATTTGAAACTTCATCATCAAGAAAGGAAACCTTTTCTTCAAGCAAATCCAGATATTTGGCTGCCCCTTTAAGCATACTTTTGAAAAATAAATACATTGCAAATTCACTCGTTTCAGCATCTACAAAATGCTGAGAGGCTGTTTTATATGCCGACTCATTTTCACAAATAAAAAATATATCGTTATTATCAACATAAATAAGTATTTGTGAGGGTTTAGATGTATCATCCGAAATATCCTGCCAATCAAATGCCACAATACTGTGATTATTAAAGCTCTCGTAAGTTTCAACCTGTCCTTCAGCGATATAATCAATTATTGAACGGTCCATATACTCAACATAATCTTTAATCTGGCTTAAATATATAATCTTTTGCATCATTATCCTCATTTCATGTTGATATAAAATATAAAAACTTGTTATAAGAAATGTTTCAAAACTGCTTTAAGGCAACACATCAAACGCTTTATCAGAAAATTCTCTATTTTGAAACAAGTTCATCTGCAAGCTTAACAAGTTCAGCCCTTGATGCTTCATTTAATGTTGACTTAATTGAAACAATGTTTTCACAAATTGAGATGTTTTTCATTCCTTCAAACTCTGCTTTCATTTTCTTTGCAGCAGTTGCTGCCCATGTACCGTTTTCAATCAAACCAACTGTACGATTCTGATAATTTTTAGCTTTAAGGTGTGCAATAAAACTTTCCATACAAGGAAATAATCCGCCGTCATATGTTGCAGAAGCCACAACAAGTCGGTCATACCTGAAAGCGTCCTCAACACATTCAGCCATATCATCTCTTGCCAAATCAGCAACGGAAACCTTGTCATTAGTTTTGGACTTCAAAATTTCTGCAAGTTGTTCGGCTGCTTTTCCAGTATTTCCATGAATTGAAGCGTAAGCAATAAATATCCCCTTGTTTTCAGGAGCGTAGCTGCTCCAGATATTATACTTTTCAATATAATGTCCAAGATTTTCTGATAAAACAGGTCCATGCAAAGGACAAATAATCTGAATATCAAGTGCAGCAGCTTTTTTCAAAAGAGCCTGCACCTGAACTCCATACTTTCCTACAATATTGATATAATATCGTCTTGCCTCACAGTCCCAGTCCTCATTAGTATCAATTGCACCGAATTTTCCGAAAGCGTCAGCAGAAAAAAGTACCTTTTCAGATGATTCATAAGTAACCATTACCTCCGGCCAATGAATCATAGGAGCCATAATAAATGTAAAAGTATGTGAACCTAAAGAAACTGTATCTCCTTCCTTGACTGTTACGGTTTTGTCAGTAAGTTCAATTCCGTTGAAGAACTGTTTTATCATAGTAAATGTTTTTGCATTTCCGATAAGCTTTGCATCAGGATAAGTTCTGGTGAAAAGCTCAACACAGCCTGCATGGTCAGGTTCAACGTGAGAAATTACAAGATAATCAGGTGCTTTGCCATTGAGTGCGGATTTAAGATTAGCCAGCCATTCATCAGCTTTTCTTGTATCAACTGTATCCATTACAGCCGTTTTTTCATCTTTAATGATATAAGAATTATAAGAAATTCCATTTGGTACAATATATTGACTTTCAAAAAGGTCGATAGATTTATCGTCAACTCCTATATATTCTATAGTTGAAGTAATGTTCTTTTTCATAAGTGCAACCTCCTAAATATATTATGAAAATATTATAGCATATAGTGCTGATTTAGTCAATGAGATTATATGAACAAATCCACATTTTCATCCGTCAAACAGCGTATTAACGGGCTTTGTCAGCTATCGTGGTAGATGAATATATTGTCGAAACTCGCTTTTTTTCTACCAACTTTTCTACCAAAATCGCTCTTTTACGTTCTCTTTTTCTCGCTATCCATTTTTCGATATTATATTTTATAATGTTGACACTTGCGATTCACCCGTAGCTTTGGGTGTTTCGCTTTTCTTTTTTCTACCACCTGACTTTTTAGGTGCAGGCTTTTCTGTTGTTTTTGCCGTGGACTTCGTACTTGAAGTTTTCTTGTCCGAGGTCTTTTTGGTTGAAGGCTTTTTGCTTGCCGACTTCTTCCTCGTTGACTTCTTCTCAGGCGCAGGCTCAACAGTTTCCGCAGTAGCTTTCGTCTGCTCTAAAGTCTCACCATCAAGCACCCTTGCGATCGTCTCCGCAGAAACGACCTTAGCATTATACTCCAAGTGACTATAAAGGTTTGCCGTGATCGTATAGTTGCTGTGTCCAAGCCACTCCTGAATCGCCTTCATCGGCACATCATTCGCAAGAAGTAAACTGGCACATGAATGTCTCAGATCATGGAAACGCAGATGACGGAGTCCTGCTTTGGTAATGACATAATGGAAACGAGTTGTCACATACTCAGGAGCGATCAGCTTGCCGAAGCTGTCACGGCAGACAAAGCCTTCAAACTCTTTGTCATACGATCTGCCGCTGATTTTCTTGAAGTGGGCTTCAAGCTCCTTCCTCTCCAACAGCATTCTTTCGATATGCGGAATCAGAGGGAGCGTTCTCCTTGTGGAATTGTTTTTCAGTCTGTTCTCCACATAGAGCTTTCTTCGACCGCTGCCGTCATAGTCGCTTACGACCTTACGCTGAATGGTGATCGTCTTATTGGTGAAGTCGATCGAATCCCACCGCAGACCAAGCACCTCACTTCTTCTCAGCCCATAATAGGCTGCGATATGCACGATCAGTTCCAACTTATCGTCCTTGAAAACCTCAAACAATTTACTCAGCTCGTCCTTGTTATAGAATGTGGCTTCATAACGCTCGGCTCTCGGAACAACGAGTTTGTCCATCGGGTGTACTGGAATGTACTCCATTCTAACTGCATAAGCTAATGCGGAGTGAATTGCAAGGTAATACTGCTTTGCACAACTGCCCTTACAGCCCTCATCGAGCTTGTGATTGAGAAACTCCTGCACATGGGTATATCTAAGTGTGCCGAGTGTCAGATCGGGATAATGCTCATCGAGGTACTCTACAAAACGCTTATTTGCACTTCTGTATGAATTGAAAGTGGTTCGGGCAAGATTCTGTCTCACAGCCGCCAGCCATTGCTCGATATAAGCACTCAGCTTCAGCTTCGCTTCGGGAGTATCCGCATAAACTGCATACAGCTCACGCACCGCAGACTTTCTTGCCGACTTCGGCTTTTCGAGTTCACCTGATCTATACTGTTCGTCAAACTCCGACACGATCTGATCGACTGCTTCTTTCAGAGCCTTCTTCGTGCATTTTTCAGGCAGACCTGTTGTCACCCACTTACGCTTGCGCTTTCCTGTGCTATCCTTGTAGTCAAAAACAACATACTGTTTTCCGTTTTTAGCGGAAGTGATGAATGTATAAGGCAGACTTGCTTTCACTTTTTTATCCTCCTTCGATTTGAAAGCGGTAGAAGTCTGCTGTTGACTCTTTGATTATAGCGCAGAACCAAATATAATGCAAGACTTTATGACCGCAGTTCTCTATTTTC
>DJPR01000026.1:58940-82073 GCA_002438605.1 Ruminococcus sp. UBA6407 | reverse complement strand
TACCAACTGAGCTACACCAGCGTTTTTCGCTTTTGCGTTAACTGCTTAATTATTATATCACATCTTTTTAAGCTTGTCAAGAGTTTTTCAAAATTTTTTGAAAAACTTTTGAACTTCTTGTTTTAAAAAAGATGGTCGAGGCGACAGGACTCGAACCTGCGGCATCTTGGTCCCAAACCAAGCACTCTACCAAACTGAGTTACGCCTCGTTAATCAGCTTTATTATTATACCTGTTTCAACTCGATTTGTCAACCCTTTTTATAAAAATTGTAAAATATGCTTGTTTTATCAACATTATTATGATTATTGTATTAAATTGTGACATTATTCTAAAAAAGGACGGCGAAATGCCGTCCTCATATTACATAAACTTGTCAAAAATCCTGCCTATTTTTCCTGCACCGATTTTGGCTTTTACTCCGTCAACAATCGGCTTCACCTTATCATCGGGCAAATCTACTCCGATTATGCTCTCAACCGCCTGTACAGGATTATCCTTGAATTTTTTTTCAAAGTTCTTATCATTTTTCACCTTTTCAACGATTTCATCAATTTTCTTCTTAATGTCCATAAGTATTTCTCCTTTTCTGCCGTAAAATTTTTGTATTATGTATCAATTTATTATACACATACTATGTGCAAGCTTTGCTTTTGTCAGAACAATCTCCTCATTATCTTTAAGATGAAGTATATAGCGTCCGTTTGAGCAGATAATGCTTCCGTCCTCAAGAACTGTATAATCGAGAATTCCTTTCTTTATTACAGTTTCATTACCATTGGAGTCAATTTTAACAAGAACTCGGCTGCCGGGAAATATACCTGCATTTTTCTCTCCCTTTGCAGCATTTGCCTTCGCATTTTTTTCTGCTTCAATAAGCCTTCCCTCAAAATACAGTTGCTTTTCCGACTTCTGCTTAGACTTTACATCATTGTTGTTCTGTTTGCCTCTTAGCGATTCTCCGCCAAAAATAACACTGAACGCATTGAGAAATCCAATTACAGCCTTAACCAGTCTTACAGGAAATAAAAGTATATCTTTCCACAAGGGTTCATTCTGTTTAGGCTCCTTATATGGCTGTTTTATGTAATAAAAATTTCCATTTGCATCATTATCAGGCTTTAAGTAATCTGTTTTCTCATCGGCATAAAGCTCATCTATGCTGTTGTTTTTTACATCTATTGCCATAATTGCACGAGGTGAAACAGCGGCAATAAACTCCCTTTCATCTCTTGCATAGCCTGCTGTTGAACAAAATATTCTATCGTCTGTTTTTGACCACCTAGGGTCTTCCTCAATTGTATCTCCGCCGGTAATTTCATCATAGTTTCCTTTCATATCAACAACTGCAACATGACAGCCGTCTGCACTGTCCATACTTACTGCAATTTTGCCGTCCTTCAGTGAAATTCCACCAAACTGAGTATTCATGGACGTCAGAATATGCTCCTCATCTGCATTTGGATTTTCAATGCTTTTATTATATATTCCGCCCATTCCTCCCAGATAAACAGAGTATATAAGTCCATTTTCCGTCGGAGCTATCCCGTTTATCCTTGTTGGAACATACTCGTCAGCACCATGCATCCTTGCTGTTCCGATAAAGTTAGCTCCTGTACCTGTTTCTTTCCACTCTTTGCTTTTATTTATTGAACGTACAGTATCAGTATAATGAGCAACCCTTTCACTTTGAATTTCCTTTACCTTTCCGTCATTCCAAAGATAAATTTTATTCTCTGATAAATATACAAATTTCATTTTTCCCCCTGTCCCAATCAAAAATCACAGCACCACAGAGTTTGTGATGTATTACTTTAAAAACTGCTCGATTTTGACTGCATGATTATATCCCATTTTATAAAGTCTTTTCATTGCAGGCACGTTATTTCTGAGCGTACTCATTCCGTTAATATCATCAGGAGCAATTATAAGCACCCTGTCTTTCATTTTTTCAAGTTCGTCAAGAGCCCTGTTGTACTTAATGTGACGTTTCAGCAGTGCGCCATATGTCTTAGGATACCTTTTCAGCATCAGCTTCATAAGCCATTGATTTTTAAGCGGACTTCTGCGAAAATCCCTTGGACGTGTCAATGCAATCACAAGCTTGTCACAGCCGTCTGCAAACGCCTTTTTATACGGTACAGGTTCTGAAATTCCGCCGTCATAATATGGCTTGCCCTTTATAAAATACGGCTTGTTAACTGCCGGAAGTGAACATGAAGCCTTTAAAATATCATAATAATCCTGCTTCATATCAGACTTTGTAAAATAATACGCTTTTCCTGTAACAGCGTCTGTTGCTCCAACAAAAAATTCAGATTTATTTTCTGAAAACTTCTTATAATCAAAGGGATTTTCAGCTCCAGAATTACATAGCGTGGAATAAATATAATCCATATTTACATATGAGCCTGTACGAATAAAGTTTCCTACACCCATATACTCGGGTTCTTTTGAATACACGGTATATGAAAGTATATTGCGTCCCCTCTGCCCACTCAGATAATTGCACATATTTGCACTGCCTGCTGAAATACCTATGCAATAGTCAAATTGGATATTATGGTCAATAAAGTAATCATAAATTCCTGCGGTGTAAGCTCCACGCATACCTCCGCCAACATCGATTATACCGTTCATTTTCAACCTCGCTTATCAGTCTGCTTTTTCAATTGATGCAAATACCTGCTTAACTGTTTCAAAATCGTCCGCCGTTATCAATATTACATTTTCTTTTTCATCATTTTCACCTGTATAAAAATCAGCCGTCCAAAAATACTTGCCATCATCAGAAGTAATCTCGCAAACATATCCCTCAATACCGTCACGTTCATAGCGATAGAGCTTTTCTACTTTGCAAAGCAGTTCCTTGGTTTCTGCATATTCCTTGTAAACCTTTTTGTCTGTACCTCTTAAATGCATACACATTTCAAGGTCAAGCTTATTCCTTAAAAACTCCTTAACCTCTCTGTTTGTTTTCGGAACATCACATTTTACTGTTTCAAAAAAGTGGATATAGTCACTTTCATCATATTTGCAGGATTCATCCTCAGAAAAATCATACGGTTCATTATCACTGCTATATGACGCTATTACAAGGCTTTTATCGTCACTTTTAAATATAAACATACTCTCTGTATCTTCTGAAAATGCATCAGCAGGGCCGCTTACATAAAAATCTCCTGCTGCCGCCTGTACAAAATCAGCTGGCACTTCCGTATCATAATAAGAATATTCCCCGATTTTGTCATTTATATGCGAATATTCTTTTTTCGCATTCATGTATACAAATAGTCCGGGGAAAAATGCTGTAATAACTGCAAAACCAATAAGCATAATGACAAATATAACTGCAAGAACAATTCCTGAAACTTTAAGTATCTTTTTCATTAATTCACCCCTTAAATAATCTCATGTAATTTTGGAAAGTACCGCACAATCTTTGTACGGTATTGCCTTAAACTGAGAAAGGGAACGCCCTCTCTTGCAGGGCGTTCCCTCTTAAAAGCCAGTCCGCAGGACTGCTTTTTAATTCACCCTTTGCGGAGCGCTTAAAGGCTGTATGTGTGGCTTTGCCCCACACCCCACCAAAGGCTCCGCCTCTGGACTTCGCCAAAGGGTTAGCAAACCCTTTGGTAACCCATTATCAACTACCTATAGCAATACAACAAAATGCTGCAACTAATCTGACAATTCAAACCGCAAAACTAACCACAAAGCTATTAATATAAAAATAGTGCAATACTGCCTTAATTCTTCATTTCAAAGCCTTCACCGAGAATATCTTTATTTGCATCAAGAACAGGCTTAACAAAATCAGAAATAAATTCTTCAACCTGTTCTTCACTTCTGCCCGTAAAGCTTTCAGGCTTGAGAATAGCATCAAGCTCTTCCTTTGTAATCATAAACATAGGATCTGCAAGAATAAGGTCGCAAAGATTATTTTCCTTTCCGTAAACCTTAACCTGCTCGCCTGCCATCATTGAATATTCACGTATTCTTTCGTGAAGCTCCTGACGGTTTCCACCCTTCTTAACAGCGTCCATCATTATATTTTCAGTTGCCATGAAAGGAAGCTCAGCCATAATTCTTCTGCGTATGATTTCAGGATATACTACAAGTCCCTTTGTAACATTCATCATTATATTAAGTATTGCATCAACAGCAAGGAAACCCTCTGCAACAGAAATTCTCTTGTTTGCAGAGTCATCAAGAGTTCTTTCAAACCACTGAGTTGCCGCTGTAAATGCAGGATTAAGGCTGTCAATCATAACATAGCGTGAAAGTGCCGTAATTCTTTCGCATCTCATAGGATTTCTCTTGTATGCCATTGCTGATGAGCCTATCTGCTTTGACTCTCTCGGTTCTTCCATTTCCTTAAAGCTCTGCAAAATTCTCATATCGTTTGAGAACTTGCTTGCAGACTGTGCAATTCCGCTGAGAACGCTTAAAATCTGAGCGTCAACCTTTCTTGAATATGTCTGACCTGAAACCGGCACAACACTTTCAAATCCCATTTCTTCTGCTATCATCTTTTCAAGCTCTTTGATTTTTGAGGTATCTCCGTCAAAAAGCTCCATGAATGAAGCCTGTGTACCTGTAGTTCCCTTAGAGCCAAGCAGTTTCAGATTGGAAATACGATATTCAATATCCTGTAAATCCATGAGAAGTTCATTAAGCCAGAGAGTTGCTCTTTTGCCGACTGTTGTAAGCTGTGCAGGCTGGAGATGTGTATAAGCAAGTGCAGGCATACCCTTGTATGTCATTGCAAATTCAGAAAGATTGCTTATAACATTTATGAGCTTTCTGCGGATAACCTGCAAAGCGTCACGCATGATTATAACGTCTGTATTATCGCCTACATAGCATGATGTAGCACCAAGATGAATAATACCTGCAGCATCGGGACAAGCCTGTCCGTATGTGTAGACGTGAGCCATAACATCGTGACGAACCAAACGCTCACGCTCATCGGCAACAGCATAATCAATATCGTTGATATGCTCCTCAAGCTGTTTTACCTGTGCTTCTGTAACAGGCAGACCAAGCTTCATTTCGGCTCTTGCCAATGCAACCCAAAGCTTTCTCCATGTTGTAAATTTCTTATCTGCTGAGAAAATATACTGCATTTCCTCGCTTGCATATCGTGTACAGAATGGACTCTCATAGCTGTTTGTATTACTCATAATCCTTAATACTCCTTAAATTTTCATTTTTTTGCAGTTTTTTCTGCATTTTCCATTATATTATATCATTTCGGCAATAACATGTCAATTATTGATGAAATTACTTAGGCAGCACCGCACTTGTACGGTGTCAGCTTTACAAACCAATTATAGCAATGCTATAATCATGAAGTCGAATTTTTAACATAAACAGATAAAATCAATGAAGCGTCAATTGCGTCAATTATGCCGTTAGCATCAAAATCAGCAGCCGTTTTCTCATAAGTTCTTAAATAAGTTTCTCTGCCTGATGAAATAGCCGCATACTCCGTAAGTGCAAGTGAAGCATCAATTGCATCAACAGCACCGCTGAAATCCACATCTCCCAAAAGCATATTATCATAATCAACAAACTTTATTCCGAGAAGTTTTGCGTAAATTCGTGCGGCACCCGAACTTGTTCCGCTTATAACAACGTCATTTACATTGATTATTGAATTTGTCCTCAAATCATAATATGTACCTAAGCAATTGCTTTCCATTTTTGTTACAGACTTGGGGACATCTATATCTGTCAGCGAAAGACATCCGTAAAATGCCTCCATTTTTAATGTTACAAGTGAATCAGGCAGCTTTAAGTCACTTAAATTGCTGCATATTGCAAAACACTCCACAGGAATTTCTGTTATTCCGGAACCTATTTCTGCTTTTTTCAATGCTGTACAGTTTATAAAGCTGCCTTTTCCAAGAGCTTTTACGCTGTCAGGAATTCTGATTTCTTTAAGTGATATGCAGCCTGAAAATGCATAATCTTCTATCGACTCCACCCCTGCTGGAATATTCACATTGGTAATATCCGTAACACCAAAAAAAGCTCCTTTGCCAATGCAGCTTATTTTTTCAGGAATGTCTGCTGATTCTTCATCTCCCGCATACTGAATAAGCTTTGAACCGTCTTTACTGAGAAGCATATTTTCAGATGTGGAAAAGCAGGGATTTTCAAAGTCAACAGAAACAGTAGTAAGCTCCGAGCATGCTCCGAAACTATAGTCACCCAAACTGCTGACGCCGCAGCCAATATCAACTGTTTTTAAAGAAGTACAGCTCATAAATGCACGTTCGCCTATTGAAACAACACTGTCAGGTATAACCACATCGCCAAGATTTTTACAGCCGTAAAAAGCATTGTTTCCTATGCTTTTCAGCGACTTCGGCAAACTGAGTGTATCAAAGCTGTTCACAGCTTTAAAAGCTCCATTGCCTATTGCAGTTACATCCAGTCCGCCAAGAGTTTCAGGTATAATAAGATATTCTGCATCACCGCTGCAGCCTGTTATTTCAGCCGTATTTTCCGCTGTGACGGAATAAGTAAATGTATAGCCCTCATATTCCTCTGTTTCAGCATTTGATTTTATATTCGGTGCAGAACAAAAATTGCCGCAAAGCAATGCAGCTGCACATAAAACAGCGGTAAGCCTGCACTTTTCCAAAGACTTCATTTTATCAGCTCCAATAAAGATATTACTCTAAATTACTCCGTGTGCGTGACGTGTTACATGACAGCCTACGTTTACAGAAACAGGAAGTCCTGCAATATGAGTCGGATATTCTTCAATATTTACCGCAAGAGCAGTAACAGTTCCTCCAAATCCCTGCGGCCCTATTCCCAGCTTGTTTATTTCATCAAGCATTTTCTGCTCCAAATCAGCATAAAGCGGTTTTGGATTTCGTATCGCAACATCTCTGCAAAGTGCCTTCTTCGCCAGATATGCACACATTTCAAAGTCGCCGCCTATGCCTACTCCGACAACTATCGGCGGACAGGGATTGCTTCCTGCTTTTGAAATGCTGTCCCTTACAAAGCCTATAATGTCATCATAAGTTGCAGAGGGCGTAAACATTTTAAGGGCAGACATATTCTCACTGCCAAATCCCTTCGGACACACATCAATTTCAATATTTTCACCGTCTGTAATATCAATGTGAAGTACAGCAGGAGTATTATCGTTTGTATTTACTCTTTCCAGCGGATCTCTTACTATGGACTTTCTTAAATATCCGTCTGTATATCCCTTTGCAACTCCTCTGTTGACCGCTTCACGAAGTGAGCCGCCCTCAATATGAACATCCTGTCCTATTTTCATAAAAATAACAGCCATTCCCGTATCCTGACAAATCGGAAGATCCTCACTTTTCGCTGCGTCTATATTTGCACAGAGATCATCAAAAACTGCACGTCCTACAGACGATTTTTCAATTTTCCCACATTCCCGTATCTTACATTCCAATGCTTCAGGCAGTTTTTTATTAGCCTTAATGCAAAGCTCCGATATTAAGCTTTCTATTTCCGATACATTTATATTTCTCATTTTAAACACCGTCTTTCTCAAAAAAGAATCGTTGAAATTCTTTGCTGTTTCTATTTTGTCTTAACTATCCTGCCGTCTATCATTACCATTACAGGTTCTGCCATAAGGTCAAGAGGACACATATTCAAAGGATAAAACTGTAAATCTGCCGATTTGCCAACTGATATCGTACCGACCTCATCACCTATGCCGAGAATTTCCGCTGCATTTACCGTAAGGCTCTTTAATGCTTCATAATACGGAAGTCCGCCTTTTTGAGCAGTTTGTGCTGAAATCGGGAGATATTGAACAGGTATGACAGGGTGGTCTGTGCAAATAGAAAGCTTTACTCCCTCATTCTGCATGACAGTCGCATTTTTTATATCCAGTCCTTTCATTTCAGGCTTACAGCGGTCACATATTACAGGTCCGCATATTACAGTTACATTTTCACCTGCAATAATGTCCGAAATCAGATAGCCCTCTGTAGCATGAATTATAACGCAGTCCAAGTCAAATTCCTTTGAAATTCTTATTGCCGTACAAATATCATCTGCTCTGTGACAATGAAAAAAGGCTTTCATTTCGTGCCTGAAAAGAGGAAGAAGTGCCTCTGATTTTATATCGTATTCAGGCGGATCAAGGTTTTCCTTATCATCATTATAAGCCTCTGTATCTTCAAGATAACGCTTTGCTTTGCTAAGGCCCTCACGAATAAGGGCAGCTATAGCCATTCTTGTAATCGGAGTTTCGTCCTTTCCGTTATAGACATTTTTCGGATTTTCACCCAAAGCAAATTTTATTCCCACTGTTTTAATGAGCATATCGTCAATTCGTCTGCCATATGTTTTTACAGCGGATATATCTCCGCCGCAGGCATTTGCACTGCCCGGACTTGACGCTGCTGTTGTTATTCCTCTTGCATATGCCTCCTCAAAGCATTTGTCAAACGGATTTATGCCGTCCACAGAACGCATCTGAGGTGTAAACGGGTCAGTGGCTTCATTGCAGTCATCGCCCTCAAAGTCGATACCGTTTTCAATTATCCCAAGATGTGTATGGGCATCAATAAACCCCGGATAAACAGCAAGTCCCTCTGCATTGTAATCATCTCTGCCGATTATCTTCGGCATACCGCTGTATATTTTCGTGATTTTCCCGTTTTCTGTTTCAATACAGCCGTTTTCTATCGGCTTTTCCGACTCCATAGTATAAATTACGGCATTATATATTACCATTAAATTCTCCCTTTCACAGACATTATGACAGCAAATTTTTGATAATCTCCGCAGAATTAAGCGGCGTTGACAGACATTCTGCCCTTATTGTCGCATTTTGCCTGTATATCGGGTAGCGCTTGAAGTAAAGCTGTTTAAGCTCCTCAGGAGTGCTGTTGATCACGATAGGACGATTAGAGTCACCCTTTATTCTCTCATAACAGCTTTCAAACGGAACGTCCATGAACACAACACAGCCGTTTTCTCTTGCATAAGCTGCCGTATCCGAGTTCAGCATTGCTCCGCCGCCGCATGATACTACGGCATTTTTTCCGCATAAGCTCTTAATAACTTCCGCCTCTACCTTTCGGAAATAAGGTTCGCCCTTTTTTTCAAAGATTTCAGGTATTGTCATACCCTCTTGTTCCACAATGAATTCATCGGAATCAATGTAGGAAAGTCCAAGATTTTTTGCTAAGATTTTTCCTGTGGTAGACTTTCCGCACCCCATAAATCCGCAGAGAAAAACAGTCATTTTACTTCACCTTGCCTAACCTTTTCTTCAACCGCTTTTATGATACGGTTCACTTCCTCATCTGTATAAAAATCTCCGTCCCATATCTCATGTGCCTTAACTGCCTGATACACAAGCATTGCCGCACCGCCGACTGCCGTCTTTCCCATAGATACAGCCTTTTTTATAAGCTGAGTTTCAACAGGATTGTAAACAGCGTCAAAGACATAGCTGCATGATGAAATTATTTCGTCCGAAACAGGACACGCCTGAACCTTTGGATACATTCCGACAGGAGATGCATTTATTATTACGTCAAATCCGCCTTTAAGCTCCGAAATAAGTGATATTTCAACACTTGTATCCGGAACGATATTTATGATTTCAGCTTTCAGCTTTTCAGCCATATCCGCAGCTTCCGGAATTATTCCTATTGTAAGATTTCCTCCATGAAGTGCAACCTCTATTGCCATCATTCTTCCGACTCCGCCGCAGCCTATAAGCAGTACATTTTTATCAAGCGGAAACTCCTTTGTTGAAAGAAGAAAACCGTCACAATCCGTATTGTAGCCTATAAGTCTGCCGTCCTTGCAGTCAACACAGTTTACGGATTTATATCTTTTCGCACTTTCCGCAAGCTCGTCTATGAGTTTTATAACATTTACCTTATGCGGTATTGTAATGTTGAAGCCGCTGAATCTGCGAAGAAATTCTCCGCATTCGGAAAGCTTTTCGGGAGCAATATCTGTTAAATTATATATGCAGTCACGTCCCTTGAGCTTGAAAAGTTCATTATGAATAAGCGGTGACATTGAATGTCCCAGCGGATGACCGATTAATGTATAATTTTTCATTATGAAAAAGCCTCCTCCAGATTTTTACAGTTCTCAATGTTGAAAGCCTTTACGCCTTTAAATGTTTTCTTTACAAGTCCTGTAAGAACTTTATTAGGCCCGAATTCAACAAATGTGTCAAATCCGTCCGCAGCCATTGCCGCAAGCTCAGATGTAAAGCGTACAGGAGATACAATGTGCTTTGCAAGAATATCTGCCATATCAGAAAAATCCGTCAGTTCTGCACCTGTAAGGTTGCTGTAATATTTAATCTCAGTTTTTTTGTATGTTATTGTTTTTGCTGTTTCATAAAATTCCTTGGCTGCTGTTTCCATAAGCTTTGAATGAAATCCGCTTGCAACATTAAGCAGCTTTACACGTCCGCCAAGCTCCGCAAGCTTTTCCATTGCAGACTCTACCGCCTTGGTTTCACCTGCAATTACAGTCTGCTGAGGAGAATTATAGTTGACAGGAACTACATATCCGTCAATTGTACTGCAAACCTCCTCAATTTTTTCAGGTTCAAGCTTTAAAACTGCTGCCATAGAGCCGCTGTTTTCTTTAGCAGCCTTATCCATTGCCTCAGCTCTTGCCTTGATAAGACGGAAACCGTCCTCAAATGAAATAACTCCTGACGCTGTCATTGCAGCATATTCGCCCAATGAATGACCTGCTGCACCCGAAAATTCAAATCCTTTTTTCTTTGCAGCTTCAAGACATGCAAGAGAGGTTATCATAATCGCAGGCTGTGAATTAATTGTCTGATTAAGTTCCTCAGCCTCTGCTTCAAAGCAGATACGCTTCAAGTCCCTGCCGATAATATCGGACGCTTTATCATACATAGCCAAAAGCTCAGGATTTGCTTCTGCAATATCCTTTCCCATACCGCAATACTGTGAACCCTGACCTGAAAATAGTGAAATTACCATAAAATTATACTCCTTTTCTGTAGGCAATGTATAAATGCTTGGTCTATACAAACAAAAACCAACATGCATTTTTGTGAAAAATGCCGATATTTTTGATTTGATACCTTAAAGTGACAAGATTACATTGCAAAAAACTTTAAAATAGATTAAAATAGAATTTGAAACCTTAATTAAAAACCAATATTATAATTAATATACCACATTATTTGAAAGATTACAATATGATTTTTTCGGACATATTGAAATTAATATTAAAGGAGATTTTTATGGGAATAAAATTCCTCGGAACCGGTCGCTATATACCGGATCAGACAATTACAAACGATGACCTCTCAAAATTCCTCGACACCAACGATGAATGGATAAGATCCAGAACCGGTATTGCTGAAAGACATATTTCAGGCTGGGAACCTACATGGTACATGGGACTGAAAGCGTCCGAAAAAGCAATTGAAAAGGCAGGATTATCTCCGCTTGATATAGACATGATAATCGGCTGTACAGTTTCAAGCGATTTTCATACTCCCGCTATGGCAAGTATAATTCAAGGTGAACTCGGAGCTTCAAATGCTGTGGCTTTTGACCTGAATGCAGCTTGCTCCGGATTTGTTTATGCGGTTGATACTGCAAGACGCTTTCTTGAAACAGACAGCAGTATAAATCATATTCTTATTGCAGCATCAGAAAATCTTTCAAGAATAATTGATTTCAGTGACAGAAGTACATGCATACTTTTCGGTGACGGTGCAGGTGCAGCAGTTATTACACGCAGCAGTACAATTTACTCCAGCTATTTAAGCTCTGACGGAACAGGAGCAAGAGCTCTTTTTGCACGTTCAGTAAATGCAAACAAACAGTTTGCCGTTGAATCTGATTTTGATGATAAATTTGAAGGCAGCAAGATGCACTCCATTTATCAGAATGGCAAGGAAGTTTACAGATTTGCCGTTAAGGCTCTGCCCAATGCACTTACAAAGGCTGCCGAAAAGCTTGGACTTACAACTGATGATATTGATATTATTATTCCTCATCAGGCAAATCAAAGAATTATTGAAACCGCTGCCAAAGCCCTGAATGTTTCTATGGATAAAATGTTCATAACTCTTGATAAATACGGAAATACGTCAAGTGCGTCCATTCCGATTGCACTTGATACGGCTTTGGAGCAAAATAAAATCAAAAGCGGCGATAAGCTGTGTCTGGTAGGCTTTGGTGCAGGCCTTACCACAGGTGCTGTTATCATGGAATATTAGAACCTGTTCTTAAGGCAAATAACATCTGAAAACATGTGAAAGGAGAAATTTAATGGAAACAAGAATCACCAAACTTTTAGGCTGTAAATATCCTATTATTCAGGGCGGCATGGCTTGGATTGCTGAAAGCACTCTCGCTTCCGCTGTTTCAAATGCAGGAGGTATCGGCCTTATTGCAGGCGGCTCTGCTCCTATTGACTATTTAAGAGATCAGATAAGAAAATGCAAGGAGCTTACAGATAAGCCTTTCGGTGTAAATATCATGCTTATGAGTCCGAATGCCGAGGATCTGGCTCAGCTTGTAATAGATGAAAAAATTTCAGTTGTAACAACAGGTGCAGGAAATCCGGGAAAATATATTCCTGCATGGAAAGAAGCAGGAATTAAGGTTATTCCTGTAATCCCCTCCGTTGCTCTTGCAAGACGTATGGAAAAGGCAGGTGCTGACGCTGTTGTTGCAGAGGGTACGGAATCAGGCGGACATATAGGCGAAAACACTACAATGTGTCTTGTTCCGCAGGTTGCCGATGCTGTTGAAATTCCTGTAATTGCAGCAGGCGGTATTGCTGACGGCAGAGGTATTGCGGCTTCATTTATGCTTGGTGCAGAGGGTGTTCAGGTCGGAACACGTTTCCTTGCTTCAGAAGAATGTCAGATTCATCCTACCTTTAAGGAACTTGTTGTTAACGCAAAGGATACGGATAATATAGTTACAGGAAGAACAACAGGTCACCCATGCAGAAATGTCAGAACAAAATTCGTAAAAAGACTTGCGGCAGATGAAATGAAAGGCGCAATTACTCCTGAAGAATTTGAAAATATCACTCTCGGTTCGCTGAGAAAGGCTGTTCAGGACGGAAACCTTGAAGAAGGCTCTTTCCTTTGCGGACTTATCGCAGGAATGGTAAACGAAGTTAAGTCATGCAAGGATATTATTGAGGAAATGTTTGCTCAGGCTGAAAAATTACTGAATTGCAAGGAGGACAAATAAATGGCAACAGCAATTATTACAGGTGCATCTCAGGGAATAGGTGCATGCATAGCAAAAAGACTTGCAAAGGACGGCTTTGACATTGCTGTAAATCATTATCCAAGTGAAAATGACAAGGCAAATGCTGAAAAGGTTGCAGAGGAATGTGCTGAATTCGGCGTTAAAGCTGTCTGCTTTGCTGCTGACGTTTCAAAGTATGACCAGTGTGAACAAATGGTCAAGGCTGTTAAAGCGGAGTTCGGTACTATTGATGTCCTTGTTAACAATGCGGGCATCACTAAAGACGGTCTGCTTGCAAGAATGAGCGAAGAGAATTATGACGCTGTTATTGCAGTAAATCAGAAAAGCGTATTCAATATGATGAAAACAGTATGCTCCGTAATGATGAAACAGCGCAGCGGCAGAGTTATCAACCTTTCCTCTGTTGCAGGTCTTTACGGAAATGCAGGACAGTTTAATTATTCAGCTTCAAAGGCTGCCGTTATAGGCATGACCAAAACTGCTGCAAAAGAATTTGGTTCAAGAAATATTACCTGCAACGCTGTTGCTCCGGGATTTATCCAGACACCTATGACTGACGCACTTTCCGATGACCAGAAAAAAGCTATCCTGAATATGATCGCAATGAAAAGATACGGTCAGGTTGACGAAATCGCAGGAGTTGTTTCATTCCTTGCTTCACCAGATGCAAGCTATGTTACAGGACAGGTAATTGAAATTTCAGGCGGACTTTCAATGTAGAAAGGAATTTAAAATTTAATGAAAAGAGTAGTTATAACAGGACTTGGCACAATTAATCCACTCGCAGCAAATGTGACAGATTTTTGGAACAGCATTAAAGCTAATAAAATAGGATTTTCTTTTATCGACTCATTTGATACAGAACGTACAGGTGTCAAAATAGCCGGAATTGTAAGAGATTTTGATGAAACTGAATATTATGACAAGCCCGGCTGCTTTGATAAAAAAGAAAGCAGAAAAATGGACAGATTTACAAAGTTTGCCGTTGCTGCGGCAAGAGAGTCGCTTGATGACTGCGGTTCTGATTTCAAGGATATTGACCCTTACAGAGCAGGCGTTATAATGGGCTGCGGAATAGGCGGTATAGGTCTTACTCTTGAACAGCACAGCAAGTATCTTGAAAAAGGTCCGGGAAGAATGTCCGTATTCTACGTTCCTATGATGATTGGAAATATGGCAGCAGGTACTGTATCAATGAAAACAGGTTTCAAGGGAGCTAACTACACAACCGTTACAGCCTGTGCATCTTCAACTCATGCCATAGGTGAAGCATTCAGAAAAATAAAGGACGGCTATCTTGATGTCTGCCTTTGCGGAGGTACTGAAAGTACCATTAATGAATTTACACTCGGCGGATTTGCAAATATGAAAGCTCTTACAAAAAGTGATAATCTTGAAAGAGCCTCTATACCTTTTGATAAGGAAAGAAATGGTTTTGTACTCGGTGAGGGCTGCGGCATGCTCGTCCTTGAGGAATATGAACACGCCAAGGCAAGAGGTGCTAAAATTTATGCTGAAATAGCAGGATATGGTGCAACCTGTGACGGGTACCATATGACCTCTCCTGCACCTGACGGTCTGGCAGCAGGAATGGCTATGACTCTTGCTATGCAGGAAGCAGGCGTTACACCTTCTGAGGTTAATTATATAAATGCTCACGGAACATCTACAGGTCTGAATGATAAATATGAAACAACTGCCATAAAAAATGCTTTTGGTGATGAGGCTTATAATGTAAAAGTTAATTCAACAAAATCAATGATAGGTCATCTTCTCGGTGCTGCAGGTGCTGTTGAAGCAATTGTTACTGCTAAAACAATTGCAGAAGGATTCATTCACAAAACTGTCGGATATAAAGTAAAGGACGAAGAATGTGACCTCAATGTGTGCGGCGGCGGAAATATAGAACAGGAAGTCAAGGCAGCTCTTTCAAACTCACTCGGCTTCGGCGGCCACAATGCAACAATATGTCTTAAAAAGTTTTCTGACTAAACAGATTGAAGGGAGATTTTAAAATGTCTGATAAAATTATATCATGCAGTCTTACGCTTGAAGAAATTAAAGAACTTGCTAAAACTGTTTCTGAAAATAAACTCGGAAAAATTAAAATTAAAAACGGCGACTGTGAAATTGTTATTGAGGGAAAGGATAAAAAATGTGCTGTACCTCCAATGATGATGCCACAGCAAGCAGTACCTTCAACAGTAAACGTAACAACAACTGCGGCTTCAGCACCGAATGCTGAAATCAATGCATCAGCAGGAAAAGAGATAAAAGGAAATATCGTAAAATCACCTATTGTCGGTACATTTTATGCCTCACCTGCACCTGATAAGCCTGCATTCGTAAAAATAGGCGACACCGTAAAAAAAGGTGACGTTATCATGATAATCGAGTCAATGAAGCTTATGAATGAAATTCAAAGCGACTTTGACGGAAAAGTTGCTGAAATTCTCGTTGAGGACGGTCAGGCTGTTGAATATGACCAGCCTATTATGATTATTGAATAGTCGGAGGTATTGCAATGGCAGACATATTAATGAACAAAGAACAGATAATGGAAATTATTCCGCATCGTGACCCGTTTCTTCTTATTGACGAAATTGTTGAAATGGAAGTCGGAGTAAAGGTAAAGGCAAGAAAGTATATTAAGGAGGACAGTTTCTGGTTTAAGGGACATTTTCCTGAATATCCTGTAACTCCGGGTGTACTTATCGTTGAAATGCTTGCTCAGGCAGGTGCGGTATGTATGCTTTCAAAGCCTGAATACAAAAATAAAATAGCATTTCTCGGCGGAGTTGACAAGGCTAAGTTCCGCAGACAAGTCGTTCCCGGTGATGTTCTTGACCTTGAAGTTGAAATAATCAAGGTAAGAGGTCCTGTCGGTACAGGAAAGGCACTTGCCACAGTTAACGGCGAAAGAGCTGTTTCCTGTGAGATTACTTTTGCTGTAGGCAAATAAGGGGATTTGAAATGTTCAAAAAGATTTTAATTGCCAACAGAGGCGAAATTGCAGTAAGAATAATTCGTGCCTGCCGTGAACTCGGCATCCGCTGTGTTGCGGTTTACTCAACTGCTGACAGAAATGCCCTGCACGCACAGATTGCAGATGAAGCTGTATGTATAGGCCCTGCTCCAACCAAAGACAGCTATCTTAATATGAATGCAGTCATAACCGCTGCACTCAATACAGGCTGCAATGCCATTCATCCGGGATTCGGATTTCTCTCCGAAAATGCAGATTTTGCACGTCTTTGTGAAAAAAACGGAATTGTTTTTATAGGTCCTTCATATAAATCAATAGAAATGCTGGGAAACAAAGCTGCTGCAAAGGAAACCATGGCAGCAGCAGGAGTTCCTGTTATTCCGGGCTCAAAGGGTGCTGTTTCATCTCTTGAAGAAGCAAGGAAAATTGCTGAAAATGCAGGCTACCCTATACTTGTTAAAGCATCGGCAGGCGGCGGCGGCAGAGGTATCCGCCGTGTGGATAAGCCGGAAGAACTTGAAACCCAGCTTATTGCTGCTCAGCAGGAGGCTAAAAACTTTTTCGGTGATGACTCCGTTTATATCGAAAAATTCCTCATAAATCCTCATCATATTGAAATTCAGATTATTGCTGATAAATTCGGCAATATTGTTTACCTCGGAGAACGTGACTGCAGTATGCAGCGACGCAATCAGAAGGTTCTTGAGGAATGTCCCAGCCCTGTGGTTGACGAGGATTTACGAAAACGTATGGGTGAGGCTGCCGTTAAGGCTGCTAAGCAGTGCGGATATTACAATGCAGGCACTATTGAATTTCTTGTTGACTCCGAAAAGAATTTTTACTTTATGGAGATGAATACAAGAATACAGGTTGAACATCCTGTTACGGAAGAGGTTACAGGCTTTGACCTTGTTAAAGCTCAGATAAAAATTGCTGACGATCTGCCTTTGAATATCACTCAGAATGACGTTAAAATGAGAGGTCACGCAATAGAATGCCGTATAAATGCAGAAAATCCTGATCTTGATTTCCGTCCGTCACCAGGCAAAATAGAAGCCCTTAACATTCCCGGCGGTCCCGGAATAAGAATTGACAGTGCGGTTTATCAGGGATATACGATCACTCCTTTTTACGATTCCATGATAGGCAAGCTTATCGTTCATGGAGCTGACAGAAATGAAGCTATAATGAAAATGAAATGGGCATTGTCTGAATTTATCGTTGACGGTGTTGATACAAATATTGACTTCCAGCTTGAACTTATTAAAAATCGTGACTTTGAAAACGGTAACTACGATATAGGCTATCTTACGAGATATATGGAAGCACGCAGTAAAAAATGAAAGGCGGTGAGATAAATGCTTGAAGATTTATTTAATGTTGTAAAAAAACGTTTTAATGATGAACAGGAAAAACCTGATGCATCAAAGCCTACATTTAAATGTCCGAGATGTCAGTCAATAATCAGTCTTGAACGCTATGAAGAACTTAAAAGAGTATGCCCTCACTGCAATTATCATGGAAGATTGTCGGCAAGAGAGCGTATTGCAATTACTGTAGACAAAGAAAGCTTTGTTGAATTTGATAAGGATATGATGAGTAAGAATCCTATCGACTACCCTGAATATGACGAAAAGCAGGCAGAGCTTCGCAAAAGCACAGGACTCAAGGACGCCGTTATCACAGGTGAAGCAAAAATCAAAGGGTCTTCCGTGATTATAGCAGTAATGGACTCAAGATATATGATGGCATCAATGGGAAGCGTGGTAGGTGAAAAAATTACAAGAGCCATTGAAACTGCCACAGTAAGAAATCTTCCTGTTATTATTTTCACTGCCTCAGGCGGTGCAAGAATGCAGGAGGGCATAGTTTCATTAATGCAGATGGCTAAAACTTCAGGTGCTGCAGCACGTCATAATCAGGCAGGTCAGCTTTACATTACAGTTCTCACCGACCCTACTACAGGCGGTGTTACAGCAAGCTTTGCATCTCTTGGCGATATTATTATTGCAGAACCGAAAATCCTTGTAGGATTTGCAGGCAGACGTGTTATTGAGGGAACTATAAAGCAGCGTCTGCCTGACGACTTCCAGCTTGCTGAATTTATGCAGGAAAAAGGCTTTGTCGATATGATAGTTGAACGATATAAAATGAGAAGTACGCTTTCACATCTTCTCAAGCTCCACGGATATAATGCGGAATAGGAGGACAGCAAATGGACAAGGAAAATAAAAGAACAGCTTATGAACGTCTTGAGCTGATTCGTCACAAAAACCGTCCTACCGTAAAGGACTACATTCCGCTTATCTTTACTGACTTTTATGAAATGCACGGCGACCGTCTTTATGGAGATGACGCTGCAATAATCGGCGGAATTGCCCGTCTGGACGACCGTCCTGTTACTGTAATCGCAGAGGTAAAGGGCAGAGATATAAATGAAAATAAAAAATGCAATTTCGCCATGCCGCACCCTGAAGGATACAGAAAAGCCCTCAGACTTGCAAAGCAGGCTGAAAAATTCCACAGACCTGTAATCTGCTTCATTGATACTCCCGGTGCATTCTGCGGAATTGCCGCTGAAGAAAGAGGTCAGGGCGAGGCTATAGCAAAAAATATTGCTGAATTTATGACTCTCAGAACACCTATTATATCCATTGTTCTCGGTGAGGGCGGAAGCGGAGGTGCTTTGGCTCTTGGTGTATGCGATGAGCTTGCCATGCTTGAAAACGCTCTTTATTCCGTTGTATCTCCAAGGGGATTTGCAAGCATTCTCTGGAAAGACGCTTCAAGAGAAAAGGAAGCCTGCTCTATAATGAAAATCACTGCTGAGGACCTTGTCAGCCTTAAGGTTGCCGAAACCATTATCAAAGAACCGTTAGGCGGTGCACATAACGATTTAGACAAAATTTCAGAGAATATCAAGGAATATTTGTCTGAAAAAATTCCTGAAAAATGCAAAAAAGATATTGACGAATTACTAAAAGCACGCTATACTAAGTTTAGGAAAATTGGCGACTTTATCGAGTAGGCTGATTTTAAAATTATAAAATGGAGGATTTTCAAATGGTTTTTGATAAACTCAAGGACATTATTGTGGAGCAGCTTGATGCTGATGAAGATGCTGTTACTATGAACGCTGCTATTCAGGAGGATTTAGGAGCTGATTCATTGGACGTTGTTGATTTAATTACTACTATCGAGGATGAATTTGATATTTCTATTCCTGACGAGGCTGTTGATGAGATTAAGACAGTCGGTGATATTGTAAACTATATCGAAAAGAATACAGATGCAGAATAATTTGTAATTCAAACGAGCTTAGAACCTGTACCATTAGGTATGGGTTCTTATTACAGCTCGTTTTTATTATAATTTTGATGTATAAAGTACTTGCATTTGCAGAGAAATATGGTATAATTAAATGTAGCGGTATGTTTAAAGGCAATTCGGATGTCATTATGTGTTGCCTTTATTTCTGCTTTTTGCTTACGGAGGTATGAATGAAAAGAATTACTATTATTACAGGTCACTACGGAAGCGGTAAAACAAATCTTTCCGTAAACCTCGCTGTAAATGCAGCAAAAGAGGGTAAAAAAGTTACTGTTGTTGACCTTGATATTGTCAACCCTTATTTCCGAACTGCTGATTTCCAACAGCTTTTCAATGAAATGGGAATTACTCTGCTTGCCCCTGATTATGCTAATTCTAATCTTGATATTCCTGCTCTCAGCTTTGATGTTGAACAGCTTGCCTGTCAGAATAACGGCAATCTCATTATAGATGTCGGCGGAGATGATGCCGGTGCAATCGCTCTTGGCCGCTACGCTGATGCCCTTGAACAATTCAGGGGCGAAATCGAAATGATTTATGTTATTAATAAGTATCGCTACCTTACTCATACTGCTGATGAGGTTCTCGCTCTTATGAGTGAAATAGAAACGGCTGCAAGAATGAAACATACGGCTATTGTAAACAATTCAAATCTCGGAAGTGAAACTACTGCCGAAACTGTTGCAAACTCAGCTGAATTTGCAGCTGAAACAGCTGAACGTGCAGGCATTCCGCTTTTGTTTACTACCTGCCCTGAGGATATTGCTGAGTTTTCCGAAAACGAAAATATATATCCGATTAAAATTTACGTTAAGCCGCTGTGGGAAAAATAATTACAGCACATAAATGTGCTGCTAAGCATACAGCCGGGTATGAATTTATACCCGTAAATATAGAAAGGAGCTTGTCATTATGGCTAAGATGACTGTTATTTCAGAACGCTGTAAGGGCTGCGGATTATGTACTGCTGCCTGCCCTAAAAAGATTGTTGAGATCCAGAAGGAAAAGCGTAATAAAAAAGGATACTTTTATGCTGTCTGTACTGATGATGCAGCCTGCATAAGCTGTGCAATGTGTGCAACTATGTGTCCTGACTGTGCAATAGTTGTTGAAAAATAATTACTTGTTTTTGAAAGGAGCTGTTTAGCTTTGGAAAGAAATTTAATGAAAGGTAACGAAGCTCTCGCAGAAGCTGCTATAAGAGCAGGCTGTAAATGTTTCTTCGGTTACCCGATTACTCCTCAGACTGAGCTTGCTGCTTACATGGCTAAGCGTATGAATAAAGCAGGCGGTGTATTTTTACAGGCAGAATCTGAAATTGCTGCTATTAATATGGTTCTCGGTGCTGCATCTACAGGTGTTCGTGCTATGACATCATCTTCTTCACCGGGTGTTTCACTTAAAGGTGAGGGCATCTCATATATTGCAGGTTCAGACGTTCCTGCTGTTATCATAAACGTACAGAGAGGCGGCCCGGGTCTTGGCGGTATCCAGCCTTCACAGGCTGACTATTGGCAGGCTACTAAAGCTCTCGGTCACGGTGACTTCCACATTCTCGTATTTGCACCTTCTTCTGTTCAGGAAATGGTTGATATGGTTATAGCAGCTTTCAATACTGCTGACAAGTACAGAGTTCCTGCTATGATTCTTGCTGACGGTCTTCTCGGTCAGATGATGGAGCCTGTTACATTCCCTGAAATTGCTGCTGTTGAATATGATAAGAGCAGCTGGGCTGCTGACGGCCATAAGAATAAGCGTGAACATCATATCATCAATTCACTTTACTTACAGGCTACTGAGCTTGAAGCTAAGGTTAAAGAACGTTTTGAAAGATATGAAACTATCAAGGCTAACGAAACCGATGCTGAGCTTTACCTTACTGAGGACTGCGATATTCTTCTTTGTGCTTACGGTGCAACTGCAAGAGTTGTAAAATCAGCAGTAAATGCTGCAAGAGAACAGGGCATTAAGGCAGGTATGTTCAGACCTAAGACTTTATGGCCATTCCCTGTAAAAGAAATCAATGAAGCTGCAAAAACTGCTTCAAAGCTCCTTTGCGTTGAAATGTCAATGGGACAGATGGTTGATGATGTTAAGCTTGCTATCAACTGTTCAAAGCCTGTTGAATTCTACGGCAGAACAGGCGGCGTAATTCCAACTCCTGTTGAAATACTTGAAGAAATTAAGAAACTGGGAGGTGTTCAGTAATGGCAGTAGTATTTGAAAGACCAAAGTCATTAATTGACGTACCTACACATTACTGTCCGGGTTGTACTCACGGTATTGTACATAGACTTGTTTGTGAAGTTCTGGACGAAATGGGCGTTGCAGGCGATACAGTAGGTGTTTGTCCTGTTGGCTGCTCCGTTATGGCTTATGATTACTTTAATTTTGATATGATTGAAGCTCCTCACGGCAGAGCTCCTGCTGTTGCTACAGGTGTTAAAAGAACAAATCCTGATAAAATCGTATTTACATATCAGGGTGACGGTGACCTTGCTGCTATCGGTACTGCTGAAACTGTTCACAGTGCTACAAGAGGCGAAAATATCGTTATTATCTTTATAAATAATACTATTTATGGTATGACAGGCGGACAAATGGCTCCTACAACTCTGCCGGGTCAGGTTACTCAGACAACTCCTTTCGGACGTGATCCAAAGCTTGCAGGATATCCTGTAAGGGTTTGTGAAATGCTTTCTACACTCACAGGTACTGCTTACGCTCACAGAGTTGCTGTTGACTCAGTTCCTCATGTTCGTGAAGCAAAGAAAGCTATCCGCAAGGCATTTGAAACTCAGAAGGCAGGAAAAGGCTTCTCAATTATTGAGGTTCTTTCAACTTGTCCTACAAACTGGGGACTTTCTCCGATTGACGCTATCAAGCGTTTGCAGGACGAAATGATTCCTTATTACCCTCTCGGTGTTTATAAGGATACAACTGAAGAAGGAGGAAATAAGTAATGACTACTGAAATACTTCTTGCAGGTTTCGGCGGACAGGGTGTTCTGTTTGCAGGAAAAATTCTTGCATACTGCGGTCTTATGGACTCTAAGGAGCTTTCATGGCTTCCTTCATACGGTCCTGAAATGAGAGGCGGTACAGCTAACTGTTCTGTTTGCATATCAGATGAGCCTATCGGTTCACCTCTCGTTCTCACACCTGATATTCTCATTGCTATGAATCAGCCTTCATTTGATAAGTTTATCAATTCTGTAAAGCCGGGCGGCATTGCTCTTATCGACAGTACTCTTATTGAGTCTAAGTGCGAAAGAACAGACATTACATGTTTCTATGTTCCGTCATCTCAGCTTGCTGATGATAATAACCTCAAAGGCGGTTCTAATATAATTCTTCTTGGAAAGCTCCTCAAGGAAACTAATATTTGTTCACTTGATACAATGAAGAAAGCTATTGAAAAGGTTGTTCCGCCTTCTAAGGCACATCTTATTCAGAATAACTTTAAGGCTATTGAGCTTGGTATGAATGCATAATATAAAAGGACTGCTTCGGCAGTCCTTTTATTAAAGGCAACACCGCACAAAGCA
>DJPR01000026.1:0-58871 GCA_002438605.1 Ruminococcus sp. UBA6407 | reverse complement strand
CAATCTGACGAAAAATATATCTGTGTTTCTGCCGCACAAGCTTTGTGCAGTATTGCCTAAAATCGGGTTTCCAAATGGTTACAAACCTTTGGAAACCCTTTTCCCTGCAATAGACCTATATTCCCTCAATCATCTCAACAAGCTGACTTTTCGGCATATATCCAACTGAAAGACATGCAACCTTTCCGTTTTTCACTATAACTACCGTAGGAATGCTCTCAATATGAAATGCAGATGCAAGCTCAGGTTCTTCGTCTATATTGACTTTGCCGACTTTGATTTTTCCCTCATATTCATCCGCAACCTCCTTGACAAAAGGTGCAAGCATACGGCAAGGTCCGCACCATTCTGCCCAGAAGTCAAGCATTACAGGCTTTTCAGACTGTAATACCTCTGATTCAAAATTTGCTTTTGTGATTTTTAATTCAGCCATTTTCAACACTCCTTTATTACTTTGACTTGTAATACAGCATACAATGACAAAAGCCCTCAAAATCAGGGTCATTTATCTGTTCCTTGAATTCACTGCACATACACTTGTTTTCTTCTTTGCGTCCAACCTTGCAGGGACAGTATCCGCCTGTCCTTTTAAGTCCCTCTTTAATTATCTTTACAACTTCCTTATCAGGATTTAAAGTAACTTTCATTTTTCCACTTACCTTATATTTTTTATATCAGAACTTTTTCTTATTATGCCTTTGATTTTCTGTCCCAGTTTCTATGCAAATCTTCTTCTGTAAGTTCACGAAGCACCCTGCATGGATTTCCGACTGCTAAAACATTATCAGGAATATCCTTTGTTACAACACTGCCTGCACCTATTGTTACATTATTTCCAATGGTAACTCCGGGCATAACTCTCGTTCCTGCACCTATCCATACATTACTGCCTATTGTAATAGGATATGCATATTCATATCCTTTATTACGTCTTTCAGCATCAAATGGGTGTCCGGCTGTATAAAGTCCGCAGTCAGGAGCAATAAAAACATTATTGCCGATTTTTACCTTTGCACCGTCCAGTATAACAAGATTATGATTAGCATAAAAATTATCACCAATTTCAGTGTTATAGCCAAAATCGCACCAGAACGGCGGCTGTATAAATGCATTCTCCCCTAATTTGCCGATAATCTTTTTAAGAATTTCTGCTCTTTCTTCAATCTGTGAAGGAAGAAACTTATAATTAAACTGAAAACACAAGTCTTTACAAGCTGATAATTCATTTAACAGTTCTTTATTATTGTTAGCATCATAAAGCATACTGTTTGCACGTTTTTCCTTTTCAGTCATTAAAAATTACCTCCTGTTAAGGCACCTCTTATATTTTATCCTTAAACTTAACTAAGCTGTACCCCTCTTTTACCTTCATTACTCCCCTGTCAATTGCAAGAGCATAATCCGGAACATCTCTTGTTATTGTTGTACCTGCGGCTGTGTAAACTCCCTTGCCGAGCTTCAGCGGTGCAATAAGATTTGTATTGCAGCCTATAAAGCAGTTATCTCCAATTACACAGCGGCTTTTAATTATACCGTCATAATTTACGGTAACAGTACCACAGCCGAAACTGCACTTCTTGCCCACATCACTGTCGCCAATGTATGTAAGATGTGCAACAGAGGTTTTCTCTCCCAATACAGAATTTTTAATCTCAACAAAGTCACCTATTTTAACTCCGCTTTTAATTACGCTGTTTGGTCTGATATGAACCCAAGGGCCGATTTTAACGCCTGCTTCGATTTCAGACTTAAATGCCTGAACATAATTCAGACTTACATTATCTCCGATAAGGCAGTCCTCAATAACACAGTTCGGGCCAATTTTGCAGTTTTTGCCGATTTTAGTATTGCCCCTTAGTATCGTGCCTGAAAGAATTTCTGTCCCTGTGCCGATTTCAACATTTCTTTCAATTGTAATGCCATCAAGGCATGTAAATTCTATACCGTTTGCAAGATGCTTATCAATAACAGACATTCTTGCAATCGTATTAAGCTCCAGAAGTCCTTTTCTGTCATTTGCACCAAGTATAACATCGGGATTTTCAGAACGGTAAGCTCCTGCTCTTTTGCCCTCACTTACAGCTATTCCGACAGTATCCGTAAGATAATATTCGCCCTGTGCATTGTTTTGTGTCAGCTTGCCGAGAAATTCTGTTAAGTCCTCAGTATTGAACCAGTATGCACCTGAATTTACCTCTTTTATTGCCTTTTGAGCTGAATCTGCGTCCTTTTCCTCAACAATTCCGCTTATTCCGCTTTCTGTTCTTATAATTCTGCCATAGCCCTTAGGACAATCCAGCTCTGCCGTTATCACTGTTACTGAATTTTTCTGCTGTTTGTGTATTACAAGTGCATTTTTTATTGTTTCACTGTCTATAAATGGAGCATCACCGCAAAGTACAAGAGTATTTCCGTCTGAATTTTCCTTTAAAAACGGAATTGCCTGCATTACCGCATGACCTGTTCCAAGACGTTCTGCCTGCAATACAGTCGGATAACGTCCGTTAAGATATTCGTCAATGACTTCCCCCATAAAGCCCTTTACAACACAAATTGATGAAATTCCTGCACTCTCGCAGGCTGAAATTACCCATTCAAGCATAGGTTCTCCCAGAACCTTAAACATCGGCTTAGGCATATCGGCTTTCATTCTTTTTCCCTGTCCGCCTGCCAGAATTATTACATTATCCAAAACTTACTGCCTCCCATTTCTGTTCATTATTATATTATTATATATAAATTGTGTTATGTTAACTAAGATGATACTGCACAATAATTGTGCAGTACTGCTTATATGCCAACTATTAGTATTATCTCAAATTTTTCAGATAAATGCAACCCGTAAAAATAGAAAATAAGCCTTTTCTGTCATTTTTGTATAAATTGACAGAAAAAAGAAAAAAATTTTTTTCAAAAAATATATGGTAATTTATTTTCAGTTATGATATAATTATAATAAGTCCGATTATACAGAACTGAAAATGCTTCTTTATAATCGGAAAGAAGTAAAAAATTGGAGGTATATACCAATGGCAAAGAAGTATTGTTACCTTTTCTCAGAGGGTAATGCTGACATGAGAGAGCTTCTCGGCGGTAAGGGTGCTAACCTTGCTGAAATGACAGGTATGGGTCTTCCTGTACCACAGGGTTTCACAATTTCAACTGAAGCTTGTACACAGTACTATGAGGACGGCCGTAAGATCAACGAAGGAATCATGGCTGAAATCAATGAGTACATTACTAAAATGGAAGAAATCACAGGCAAGAAGTTCGGTGATAAGGAGAATCCTCTCCTCGTTTCTGTTCGTTCAGGTGCAAGAGCATCAATGCCTGGTATGATGGATACTATTCTTAACCTCGGTCTTAACGAAGACGTTGTTAACGTAATTGCTGAAAAGTCAAACAATCCTCGTTGGGCTTGGGACTGCTACAGAAGATTTATCCAGATGTATTCTGACGTTGTTATGGAAGTTGGTAAGAAGTACTTTGAAGAGCTTATCGACCAGATGAAGGCTAAGAAGGGCGTTACTCAGGACGTTGAGCTTACTGCTGACGACCTCAAGGAGCTCGCTTCACAGTTCAAGGCTGAATATAAGTCAAAGATCGGTACAGACTTCCCAACTGATCCTAAAGAACAGCTTATGGGCGCTGTAATGGCTGTATTCCGTTCATGGGATAACCCAAGAGCTAACGTTTACAGAAGAGATAACGATATTCCATATTCATGGGGTACTGCTGTTAACGTTCAGTCAATGGCTTTCGGTAACATGGGTGATGACTGCGGTACAGGTGTTGCATTTACTCGTGACCCTGCTACAGGTGAAAAGAAGCTCATGGGTGAATTCCTTACAAATGCACAGGGCGAAGACGTAGTTGCAGGTGTTCGTACACCAATGCCTATCGCTCAGATGGCTGAAAAGTTCCCAGAGGCTTTTGCAGAATTCCAGGAAGTTTGCAAGACTCTCGAGAATCACTACAGAGATATGCAGGACATGGAATTTACTGTTGAACACGGTAAACTTTACATGCTCCAGACAAGAAACGGTAAGAGAACTGCTCAGGCTGCTCTCAAGATCGCTTGTGACCTCGTTGATGAGGGCATGAGAACTGAACAGGAAGCTGTTCTTATGATCGATCCAAGAAACCTTGATACACTTCTCCACCCACAGTTCGATGCAAAGGCTCTTAAGGCTGCTACTCCTATCGGCAAGGGACTCGGCGCTTCACCAGGTGCTGCTTGCGGTAAGATCGTATTTACTGCTGATGACGCTGTTGCTTGGAAGGAAAAAGGAGAAAAGGTTGTTCTCGTAAGACTTGAAACTTCACCTGAAGATATTACAGGTATGAAGGCTGCTCAAGGTATCCTTACAGTTCGTGGCGGTATGACATCACACGCTGCTGTTGTTGCTCGTGGTATGGGTACATGCTGCGTATCAGGCTGCTCAGAAATCAAGATGGACGAAGAAAACAAGAAGTTTGAACTCGCAGGCAAAACCTTCAAGGAAGGCGACTTCATTTCTATCGATGGTTCAACAGGTAATATCTATGACGGTATTATCCCAACTGTTGACGCTACTATTGCCGGTGAATTCGGAAGAATCATGTCTTGGGCTGATAAGTACAGAGTTCTTAAGGTTAGAACAAATGCTGATACTCCTACAGATGCTAAGAAAGCTAAGGAGCTTGGTGCTGAAGGTATTGGTCTTTGCCGTACAGAGCACATGTTCTTTGATCCGGACAGAATCGGTGCTTTCCGTGAAATGATTTGTTCAGATACTGTTGAAGAAAGAGAAGCTGCTCTTGATAAGATTGAACCAATGCAGCAGGCTGACTTTGAAGCTCTTTATGAAGCTCTTGAAGGTTGCCCTGTTACTATCAGATTCCTCGACCCACCTCTCCACGAATTCGTTCCTACTGAAGAAGCTGACATTAAGGCTCTCGCTGATGCTCAGGGCAAGTCAGTTGAAACAATTAAGAACATCATTGCTTCACTCCACGAATTCAACCCAATGATGGGTCACAGAGGCTGCCGTCTTGCTGTTACATATCCTGAAATAGCTAAGATGCAGACTAAGGCTGTTATTAAGGCTGCTCTCAATGTTAAGAAGGCTCATCCTGACTGGACTATCGTTCCTGAAATCATGATCCCACTCGTTGGCGATGTTAAGGAACTCAAGTTCGTTAAGAAGGTTGTTGTTAATACTGCTGATGCTGTTATCGCTGAAGCAGGTTCAGATCTCAAGTATGAGGTTGGTACAATGATCGAAATTCCAAGAGCTGCTCTTACTGCTGACGAAATTGCTAAGGAAGCTGAATTCTTCTGCTTCGGCACTAACGACCTTACTCAGATGACTTACGGTTTTTCAAGAGATGACGCTGGTAAGTTCCTCGATGCTTACTATGATGCTAAGATCTTCGAGAACGATCCTTTCGCTAAGCTCGATCAGGTTGGCGTTGGCAAGCTTATGGAAATGGCTGTTACTCTTGGTAAGAAGGTTCGCCCTGACATGCACCTCGGTATTTGCGGTGAGCACGGCGGTGACCCATCTTCTGTTGAATTCTGCCATAAACTCGGCTTAACTTACGTTTCTTGCTCTCCTTTCAGAGTGCCTATCGCTAGACTCGCTGCTGCTCAGGCAGCTATTAGTAATAGGGATTAATCAGAAAATCGCTATACAATGGGATTTTCCGATAACCTATGAAATGGCGAGAGCCTACAGACAGGCAAACGGCAAGTATTTAAGGCAAAATCAGTGGGAAGATATAACTCTCGTGATGAGTCTTGAACTTGGCAAATAAAAAGATTACCCCGTATCCGACGGTTAAATCCGTTAGATACGGGGTTTTTCTATTCCCTGAATATATGATAAGTTCAAACCAACATTAAGAAAGGCGGAATTACTATGAAGAACAGTAAGGTCAACGGAAGTCCCATACCACAGAACAGCAGATTTGTCAACCCCTTATCTGAAAATTTTTTCGAGGGGTTCATATCACAAAAGCTGTCAGATGTCAAGTCTTTTCTGAAATATTTTTCGGAAAGTCCAGAAGCACAAACCGAGGAAAATGTCAAGACCTTTTTCAAGATTTTTTTCTTCAGTGCAGAACTCAGGAACAAGGTTGCAAATCTGAAAGCGGAACTTGACGCTTCAAAGTACAGAACATTCGTCTATCCTCGTACTATTAAGGGTGCAAGCACGGCTGAATTCATTAAGACAAAGCGTGAGTATGACAAGCTCCGTGCCGAGGTCGAGGAAATGGGCAAAATTGCCGACGAAATCGAAGCGGCAATGTATGAAGCACATCTTGACGAATTTGTCAATACCTTTTTTGAAGAAAAATTTGGAGAAATCGGAGAGAACGATATTCTCGTACTGGAGATTGAATTCTGATGGCGTATTGCAGAGTTGAAAAAGCAACAAACAATTTGAGGTTAACTACGTTATGTATAGGACGGGTTTTAGTTTCCGTCCTTTACTTTTAATGAAATTTGTGTTATAATTAAACAAAAATCACTTGAGTTGAGGTATGATTATGGATTTTAAGAAACTGGAAAAGTTCATTGATAAGCAGAAAGTGAGTTTTATTTGCTCAATAGATGATAATAACTATCCGAATATGAAAGCAATGTTGAAGCCACGGAAACGTAATGAATTGAAAGAATTCTATTTCTCTACCAATACCTCATCATTAAGAGTTAATCAGTTCGTTAAAAATTCAAATGCAAGCATATACTTTTATCATAAGGGCTTATTAAAATATGTGGGAATTATGCTCGTTGGAAAGATGGAGATATTAACTGACCAGAAAAGCAAAGATATGATATGGAGACGGGGCGATACAATGTTTTATAAAAAAGGTGTAACTGACCCTGATTATTGTGTTCTTAAATTCACAGCTTTTAGCGGAAGATATTATTGCGATTTAAAGACAGAAGATTTCAATATATAATCACAACCGAATATTTACATAGCAGTCCAGTATTAAAAACGCTTGGCTGCTTTTATGTTTTAAGGCAACACCGCACAAAGCACGTCAAAGGACTTTGTACGTTGTTGCCCTGATATTTTACAAGTTTACTGCTGTTTCAAGTGCAATTTCCATCATATCCTTAAACGATGTCTGACGTTCCTGAGCAGTAGTTTCAAGATTCTTAAAAGGACAGTCCGAAACAGTCAGGATACAAAGAGCGTTTTTCCCTGCCCTTGCAGCATTCATATAAAGTGCAGCAGATTCCATTTCAACAGCAAGAACTCCCATTTTTGCCCATTGGGACAAACTGCTACCGTCATCATAAAAAGTATCGCTTGACAATATATTTCCTACGTGATACACACATTTCTTAGCCTCCGCAGCCTTAACAGCCTCACTTAAAAGCTTGTATGATGCCGTAGGTGCATAAGTTCCGGGTAAATTATACTGAGCCGCATAATTTGAATTTGTACTTGCACTTTGACTTATAATTATATCACGCAAATTGATATTATCAGCAATTGCACCGGCTGTTCCGACTCTTATGATATTATCAACATCATAATGATTATAAAGCTCGTAGGAATAAATCGCAATTGACGGCATACCCATGCCGCTTCCCTGAACTGATATTTCCTTACCCTTATATTTACCTGTAAAGCCAAGCATACCTCTGACCTCATTATAGCAAACTGCATTTTCCAGATAATTTTCTGCAATATACTTTGCTCTTAAAGGGTCACCCGGCATAAGAACCGTTTTTGCTATCTGACCTTTTTCTGCACTGTTATGTGGTGTTGACATACTAAAAACCTCCTAGAGTAACGGCAGTGAATTGCCTTCCGAATCATAAAAAGTAATATTATCTATATATAAATTTGAATCATTCTGCAAGCCCCATCTCATAATCAGAAAATTAGGTTCGGACATTTCGGCAGACCACTTCTTTCCGCTTGCAGCAAGCAGAAATTTGAATACGACATGGCATGGCCCTGACATTTCATAAAAATATTCTTCTCCGCCGAATTCGCCAAAATTATACCATGTTTTTTCATCGGCTACGACAGTGCCGCCGCCCCCGCCTATCCAACCCGGAGCTTTGACAAATGAACCGTCCTCCGTTTCAAGCTTATCCGATACAGCATCAGCATAAACGTCAAATTCAATACGATGCACTTTTTCAATATTTTCAGGACTAAGAAGATCTTTTATATCTATTCTTATCTTTTGAACAAGACCGTTCTCAAAGGTTTCGCCCAAATCAGTATACTTGAGCATTTTATTGCCCTGAAATTCGGCAATTGAAAGTTCGCCCCTTGCTGACGTTTCATCATCAGTTATTACTGACGCAAAAGAAAAATCCTCATCATCAAATGAAACAGTATTCGTATCTGTCGCTTCAGCAGGAACAGGAGGATCAGGCACAGCTTCAGAATCTGTCATTTTTTCATTTTGTTCATATGAAAGCTTCGGATTATTGTCTTCTGAAAGAAAACTCTCACTGTTTCCGTTACTTTTCTTATTATCTTCACAGCCTGCGGAAACAGCAATAAGTGAAAAAGCCATTGCACCGACAAGCAATTTTTTATAATTCATTTTTTCCTCCGAAAAAAGCAAATAAAAACAACATGTTACATTACCGCATAAGACAGTACCGTACACTATCTCTAAAGGTAATTGTTCGGTGTTTTAATTATATCATTAAATTTATAAAGTGTCTATGTAAATTATTGACAAACTATCATTAAAATTTATGTCAATAATAACAAATATCAGATTAATACATCAATCCATACTTTAATTATGAGTAACCTTATGCTATAATGATTATAGCAATACCATACAAAATCTTTTGACTTTCTTTGTGCGGTATTGCCTTAAAATAAATTATGAGAGGTAAAAATGCTGGAAATATCATTAAAAAAGCTGGAAAATTCACAGCAGCATAATTATGCACATGAGATTTTAAGAAAAAATTTACTTAATCTTGGCATAGATTATAAGAATGCTGTTATTGAAAAAGGAAAATACGGAAAGCCATACCTTAAAGAATATCCGGACATTCATTATAACATCAGCCATTCAAACGGAATAACCGCATGTTATGTCGGAAAATTTGAAGCAGGAATTGACGTTGAGCCAATAAGAGAATATCGTCCGAATGTTGTAAAAAGAGCATTTTCCTGTTCCGAGCAGGCTCTCATTGAAAAATCCGAAAATAAAAATCTGACATTTTTTCGTCTTTGGACATTAAAGGAAAGCTACGTCAAGGCAATAGGTATAGGCATATCATATCCGCTTAAATCCGTTGAATTTGACTTTTCTAATGGAAAAATCATTTCACCCTTTAACAATTGTGTGTTTAATCAATACATACTCGGAGAAAAATATGTTGTTTCTCTTTGCAGAATAACAACTGCAAATAACGT
Source organism: Ruminococcus sp. UBA6407 (assembly GCA_002438605.1). Taxonomy (GTDB): domain Bacteria; phylum Bacillota; class Clostridia; order Oscillospirales; family Ruminococcaceae; genus Ruminococcus; species Ruminococcus primiciens. The sequence goes on along the minus strand of DJPR01000026.1, from coordinate 49,470 downwards.
CACTCAATAAAAACAACATCTTATTCAGGCAACACCTTTACTTTTTAAATAAACTATGATACAATAAAAGTCAATAAATCAGAACCGTTCACTTCTAATGGAGGTACTCTATGGAAAAAATTAAACATCTGATATCATCTTCATTGCTTGCAGCTATGCTTTTTACAATGTGCGGCTGTGACGATGATAAAAATAAAACATCAAAAGGAACTGAAAACAGCTCTGTTTCAAACTCTGCCGAAACAGCAAGTCAAGCAGTTTCCGATACACAATCTGATGAAAAAAAGAGCAATAATAAGAGTACTGAAACTGCGGAAAAGCAGTCCAAAACAGAAAATTCCAATGAAATAGTTGAATCCCAGATAGACGAATCATCAAATGAAACTATTGAACATGATACTGAAATTCAATCTGATAAGCAGGAAAGCTCCGTTTCAAATGAGACATCAACTGATTTTTCAACTGAATCAAATAATTCGGAAGTCATTGAGCTGCCTATAGTTCCATTTGAATAGCGAGGTATAAATGTTTAACCTGAAAATTGCAGACCATGTGTTTTGCATAAACAATAAATACGATTTTATAAGGAAAATGTGCAGCAACTACATAACAAGCGAAAGCAGCAATGAGATTATTTCAGTTACCGATACTGAAATAAAAGCTGAAAATACCGAAAATCTCAATTTCAAAAACGACTATCTCGAAACGCTTGCAGTTTACCGAAAAATTTGTGAAAAACTTGTTGAAGATAACATTATCCTTTTTCACTGTTCTGCAATTATGATCAATAATTCTGCCATACTTTTTACAGCTCCAAGCGGTACAGGCAAGTCTACACACACAAGAATGTGGCAGGAATGTTTTGGGCAAAGAGTTACTGTTATAAATGATGACAAACCGCTTATAAAAATAAATGACAGTGAGGCTGTGATTTACGGTACTCCATGGTGCGGAAAGCATGGTATAGAAACAAACACATCCGCTAAAATAAAAGCTGTTGTTATTCTGGAGCAGTCTGAGGTTAATTCTATAAAACCGATAAGCTTTTTTGACGCTTATCCGACTATATTAAATCAGACATACCGTCCGAATGATGCCGACAAGATGAGGAAAGTCCTTTCCATGATAAACGGCTTTATAAAAAATGTCACTATTTATAAACTGGGCTGCAATATTTCACATGATGCGGCGGAAACTGCCTATAATGCAATATTTACTGCAAAATAAGTTTATGAAAGGAAAAATCATATGAAACTGAAAAAAGGAATGATTACCGAAGAAGCAAACGGAGAATTTGTTGCGGTTGCAACAGGCGAAGCCAGCAAAAGCTTTAATGGACTTATCAGAAACAATGCAACGGCAGATTTCATTTTCCGTCAGCTTGAAACGGATAAAACAGAAGCTCAGATAGTAGACGCTATGCTTGAAAAATATGACGTTTCAAAGGAAATTGCAGAACGTGACGTCCATAATGTTATTGAAAAATTAAGAAGTGCCGGTATACTTGATGAATAGTAAAATTGAGGAGGAGCTTGAACGTTCAGGCAAAATCCTGCAAACCACCATAGGTGACAGCATGGAACCTATGCTGCAAAACCGTCAAAATATCGTTGTAATTGAAAAGGCAGACGGATTGCTGAAAAAATATGACCTGCCGCTTTATCGCCGACCGAACGGAAAATATGTGCTTCACCGCATTTTAAAGGTGAGGAAAAATGACTATATTATATGTGGGGATAATCGCATACGAAGGGAAACTGTGCCTCACGAATGGATTATAGGTGTTGTCTCAGGTTATTACAAGGGAAAGAAGTTTATTTCGGTAAAGGACAGAAAATATTTGCTTTATGTGCATATTTGGTGCGATTTCTATTATGTCAGAGCAGCTTTGCTATGGCTGAAATCAACTCCTGCCAGAATAAAGCGAAAGCTGAAAAGAAAAGGGTGACGCTTTGAAAAACAGAGGTACTTTAAGCTGGATTTTCATGGTTTCAGGCAGTGAAAAGCTTTACATAGGCATTCTCACGCTTATTAACTCTGCTTTGTCAATACTTTCCATAGCCTTTGCACTTTTTATGAGCAAAATCATCGACAGTGCCGCTGACCATGACAAAAATCTTTTTAAAATACAATGTATTTATCTTGGCATAATTATTGCAGTACAGCTGACTTTAAGAGCCGTTTTACGCCGTCTTGACGAAAAAGCAAGAGCTGACCTTGAAAATATCTTCAAACGCCGTACTTATAAAACTGTTCTGACTCGTGACTATTCTTCACTTTCAGTTTTTCATACGGGCGAACTGCTAAATCGCATGACAAGCGATACAAATGTTATTGCTGACGGAATGGTGTCAATACTGCCTAACGTTACGGCTATGCTCGTTAAGCTTGCAGGTGCGTTTATTGTATTGATAATGCTTGACAAAACCTTTGCTCTGATTTTCATAATCGGAGGAATACTCATGATTTTTGTCACATATCTTTTCAGAAAAATAATGAAAAAGCTCCATAAAACAGTTCAGGAAACAGACGGTGAGCTGCGTTCATTTTTACAGGAAACGGCAGGAAGTATTATTGCTATACGTTCATTCGGAGCTGAAAAAGAGTCTGAAAAAACAGCGGATATTAAAATGGCAGAACATAAGTCCGCAAGAATGAAAAAAAATCTCTTTTCAAATATATGCAATATCGGCTTTGGAATTATTATGAACGGCGGATATTTTTTCGGACTTGTATGGTGCGGTTCTGGTATTTTGAATGGTAGCATTTCATATGGCACTCTTACTGCTGTTTTACAGCTTATCGGACAAATTCAGCAGCCGTTTGCCAATGTTACAAGCTATCTGCCGAAATATTATGCAATGCTTGCCTCAGCCGAAAGACTTTGTGAGCTTGAAAACCTTGACGAAGATAACTGCGGTCAGAACGCCATGACTCAGGCAGAAGCAGATGAGCTCTACAGCCGTCTTGACTCTATTGAGCTGAAAAAAGTAACATTTTCTTATCCGAACAATGACAGAATAAATGAACCTGTTTTGGAAAATGCAGAAATATCCGTTTCAAAGGGTGATTTTACCGCAATAATGGGACAATCCGGCATTGGAAAAAGCACAATGCTGAAACTTCTGCTAGCAGTTTACAGAGCTGAAAAGGGTGAAATCAATTTTATTGAAAAGAACGGAAACAAGCTCCCTGTAAACTCACAAAGCAGAAGAATGTTTGCATATGTTCCGCAAGGGAACTTTCTGATGTCGGGAACAATTGAAAAGGCTGTCTGTTTTATGGGTGACAATCCTGACAGGAAAAAACTTATTTCAGCCTGCAAAATTGCCTGTGCAGACGAATTTATTGAAAATCTGCCCAAAAAGTATGATACGGTTATCGGAGAAAAGGGGTCGGGACTTTCAGAAGGACAAATTCAGCGTATTGCTATTGCAAGGGCGGTTTATTCTGACGCTCCTATTCTTCTTCTTGATGAAGCAACGTCTGCCCTTGACGAACTTACAGAAGAAAGGGTGCTTAAAAACCTAAAGGAAATGACCGATAAAACAGTAATTATAGTTACCCACAGAAAAGCCGCTTTAAATGTATGCAATAAAATAATAACACTCCATAACGGCAAATTCATAAAAGCAAAGGAGAAGTAAGAATGTCCCAACAGTATAAAAAGGATTGCGGAGATTATCTTATACATCTTTTGAAATGTGCGTTAAACGGTGAAGTGCCTGACGAAAAGCCTGATAATGTAAGCTGGAAGGAAGTGCTTTTGCTTGCAAAATATCATAATACTGCAAATACTGCCTGCTATGCTGTTGAACGTCTTGAAAACAAGCCTGATGATGTAATTTTTTCCGAGTGGAAAGAAATCAAGAACAAGGCACTTGTAAGGGACATTACACAAAGGTCAGAACTGAAAAAAATCTCCGATGTATTTGAAAAAAGCGAAATAAAAATGATGGCTGTCAAAGGCTGCCGCATGAAACAGCTTTACCCTCGAACAGACATGAGGTTTATGTCCGACCTTGATATTATTGTTGAAAGCAACAGTATTCCGAATGTATGCAATATCTTACAAGAGCTTGGATATAAAAGTGAAAAGCATAATTTATCACATCATATTGAATTTAATAAACCGCCTGTCATGCACGTTGAAATACATAATGCTCTGATTTCGGAGCAATGGAAGTCTTTCAGAAAGTACTACTCTGACCCTTTTAAATGCGGACGTCCTCAAAAAGAAAAGCGATTTGTTTATGAAATGACAGACGAAGAATTTTATATATACTTCCTCGTCCACCTCTATAAACACTACAGCAATGGCGGCACCGGCATACGTTCAGTCATGGACTGCTTTATGATAAATAAAAATCTAAGCTCAAAACTTGATTGTACTTATATAAATAAAAAACTTGAACAGCTTGAACTTATTAAATTAAAAGACGATTTCGACAAACTTGCTGACTTTTGGTTTGCATCAGGAAACGGCTCAAAAGTACTTGAAAGCATGGGAGATTATATAATATCCAGCGGTACATACGGTACAATTCACAACTATGTTCAGAACGGAATAAAAAGTCAAGGACGTTTCAGATATTTAATCGGGAGGATTTTTCCGCCCTATTCATTAATGAAGTCGCTATATCCTGTTTTGGAGCGTCTGCCGTTTCTACTGCCATTTTTCTGGATATGGAAAGACATAAAAGCCTTATTTTCAAGCAAAAGCACATCAAAGCGTCAAATTAAAATGATATTTAAAAACAAGTAAAACGGACTTGAAAAAATCTCAAGTCCGTTCACGGTTTATAAAAAATCAAAAGCAGTACACATGAAACACCGCACAGCCCATATTGCAGCCGTACGGTATTTACTAAATTATTTTTCCTACAATGCTAGTTTATCATTTTTTTAGTTGTTTGTCTATAAGATGTTAAGAAAATGGCTGATTTTTGTTATGTTGTATACTATATTTGATATTTGGATTTGAAATTTATCAAATTATAACATAAAAACAGTCGCTCAAAACAAGCGACTGTTTAGTAAATATGTCTTATCTCTGTTCACAAATAAGTTTAATAGCTGTTCTTTCCTCGCCATCAATCTGAATGTTAGCGAAAGCAGGAATACAGATAAGGTCAATACCAATTGGAGCAAGATAGCCTCTTGCGATTGCAATAGCCTTAACAGCCTGATTTGAAGCACCTGCACCTACAGCCTGAACCTCAACAGCCTTCTGTTCTCTGATAACTCCTGCGATTGCTCCTGCAACAGAATTCGGAGATGAATGTGATGATACTTTTAAAATTTCCATAATATAAGCCTCCCGTAAAAAATTTGTAAGATTAGTGTAAAGACCTTGTCATTGGCTTTTCCATGTTTTTATTATACACTATCTTTTCGTAAAATGCAATAGATTTTCAAAATTTTGTGCATTATCTTATAATAATTCGCTCGATTTTGTTGCTTTTGCCGGTTTTTTGGTCAAAATTAATAACAACTCCATTTAAAATACAAGAGCCTTCTGCTTCTGTAAAGCGAACAGGAAACCTGAAACGCATTCTGTCAACAGCCGGTTTAACAGCAACTCCCAATACTGAATTTTCCGGCCCTGTCATTCCTGCGTCTGTAATATAAGCGGTGTGTTCACCTAAAATGGTTTCATCAGCCGTCTGAACGTGAGTATGAGTACCCATAACCGCAGTAACCTTTCCTGTAAGATAATGTCCCATAGCCTTTTTTTCGGCAGTTGCCTCAGCATGAAAGTCCACAAAAATATTCGGAGTATCAAGCTGCGGTAAAATTCTGTCCATTGCAGTAAAAGGATTGTCAAGAGGGTCGAGGTAGACCGTTCCCGACATATTTATAACAGCTATTTTGCACAACCCCATATCGAGTGTACAGATCCCCTTGCCAATACAGCCCTCAGGATAGTTGTATGGACGCAAAATAACATCGTTATCATAAATTTCCATTGCCTCACGTCTTTTGAATGCATGGTTGCCTGTCGTGATTATATCAGCTCCGCAGTTCAAAATTGACTGTGCGGAATGTTTGGTTATACCGTTGCCGTTAGCTGAATTTTCACCATTTACAACAGTAACGTCTATAGAATAATCTTTTTTTATTTTATGCAGCTTTTGAGCAAGAAAATCGCAGCCGCTTTTTCCGACCACATCTCCGATAAAAAGTAAATTCATAATAAAGTTCCTTTGATTCATTAAAATTATTTTATTACAATTATACCCAAAATAATATGAAAAATATCACTGATGCAGTTAATCATGGGTAACCGAACTATTTATTCACATCTGCAAATTGCTCTAAACCTGCCATAATGGTAATGTAAAATTATAATAAAAAGAGAAAAAGAGCAGGACAACCGTCCTGCTTTAAATAAAACAAATTAAAATATGTGTAGAACAAAAGAAAGGAGACAACAAAACGAGTGTTAATAATTTAATTTATTATTAAACACTATAGATATTATAAACTATTTTTATAGTTTCGTCAAGACCTAAAAGCACTTTTTTGCTTTAGAAACTCCAAATCCGTTATTATGCACAAAAACTTTGTTCCATTTTATTGTTTTACGCACAATAAAACAGCTGGTTATAGGTATACGTGTATATAATTTGTAACTACTTGTAATATTTTAACCAAATTATCAGTTGAAAACAGAGCCTGCAATATCAACGGTTTCCTTAGCGTCCTTTGCATAAAAATCAGCATTGATTTTCTTCGCATAATCAGCCGTAAGAACAGCTCCGCCGACAACAGTTTTACATTCAGGATATTTATCGTTCAGAAGTTCGATTGTATCCTCCATAGAACCAAGAGTAGTTGTCATAAGTGCAGAAAGTCCAACCAGCCTTACCTTATGCTGAACAGCCGCATCAAGAACAGTTTGCTTGTCAACGTCCTTGCCCAAATCAATAACCTTATAACCATAGCTTTCAAGGAGTACCTTTACAATATTCTTTCCAATATCGTGAATATCGCCCTTTACAGTTGCAAGGACTATCTCTCCCTTTGAAACAGGCTGTTCACCGCTTGCAGAAAGCTCCTTTTTAAGCACCTCAAAGCAAGCCTGAGCTACTCCTGCTGTAAGGATAAGCTGAGGCAGGAAAATCTCTCCCTTTTCAAATTTTGCCCCTGCTGAATCAAGTGCCGGAATGAGATAATTGTTTATTATATCCATGGCATCTGTTGTTTTGAGCAGTTCCTCAACAGCTTTAGCTCCCTCATCTTTAAGTCCGTTTTCCATTGCATAAAAGATGTCAACCTTCTTGATGTCACTTTTCGGAGCAGTCTGAGGAACAGCCTGACTGTATGCCTTTATAAACTCAACAGAATTTTTGTCAATTGCAGTAAGCAGCTTATACGCTCTGACTGCACCTATTATTGACTCAACATTCGGATTGATTATCGGAAGGTCAAGACCATTCTGGAGTGCCATTGTAAGAAATGTTCGTGTAATAAGCTCTCTGTTCGGAAGTCCGAAAGAAATATTTGAAACTCCGAGAACAGTTTTTAGTCCAAGCTCCTCTTTAACACGCTTGAGAGCGTTTAGAGTTTCCATAACGCCCTCCTGTTCGGCAGAAGCAGTAAGCGTAAGGCAGTCGATATAAATATCCTCTTTGGGAATACCAAACTTTAAGGCTTTGTTCATTATTTTTTCAGCAATTTCAAAACGTCCCTGAGCAGTCTTAGGAATACCGCCCTTATCAAGCGTCAGACCTATAACAGCTGCTCCATACTTCTTTACAAGCGGAAGTATTGCGTTCATTGATTCGTCCTCACCATTTACCGAGTTCACAATCGGCTTGCCGTTATAAATACGCAGACCTGCTTCAAGAACCTCTGGAATTGTGGAATCAAGCTGTAATGGTGCATTTGTTACGGACTGTATAGCTTTGACAGCGGTAACCATCATAGCCCTTTCGTCAATTGACGGAAGTCCTACATTAACATCAAGAATATCCGCACCTGCCTGAATCTGCTCTATTGCCTGACTTAAAATATAATTTATGTCATTGTTTAAAAGAGCCTCCTTAAATCGCTTTTTTCCTGTAGGGTTAATTCGCTCTCCTATAACTCTGGGCTCGGTAATTTCCACATATGCTGTACCCGAACATACTGCTGATACAGCTTTATAAGCAGATTTTGTATATTTTATTCTGTCAAGCTTCTGAACGAGTGCTTTTATATGAGCCGGAGTTGTTCCGCAGCATCCGCCGAGGATTTTTACTCCAAGCTGTGCAAGTTTTGCTGAACTTTCAGCAAATTCATCAGGATCAACATTGAATAAATTGGTGACAGGGTCGGGAAGTCCTGCATTTGCCTTGACTATAACAGGCAGATTTGTGTGCTTTACAAGTTTTTCAACAATAGGATAAAGTCCGTCAGGGCCAAGCGAACAGTTGACGCCTATAGCGTCTACGCCAAGTCCCTGCAAAACTGCCGCCATACATTCAACGCTTACTCCTGTAAATGTACGCTGATTTTCTTCAAAGGTCATTGTGCATAAAATCGGCTTGCTGCTGTTTTCCTTTGCCGCAAGAACTGCCGCTTTCACTTCGTACAGATCTGTCATTGTTTCAATTACGATTAAATCAGCTTTACTGCCTGCAAGTATCATTTGCTTGTAGCAGTTATATGCATCTTCAAATGACAGTGTTCCCGTTGGTTCAAGAAGCTGACCGATAGGCCCTAAGTCAAGAGCAGTCAAAGCCTTTCCGTCACAAACCCTCAGAGCATTTTCTACTCCTGCTCCGATTACCTGTTCAACCGTATATCCGCTGTCTTTCAGCTTATACGAATTTGCACCAAAAGTATTTGCATAAATAATATCAGAACCGCTTTCAATGTAACTGCGGTGAATATCCTTTATTATATCAGGATTTGTAATATTGAGCAGTTCAGGGATATGTCCTGCGTCAACTCCTGTTGACTGAATCATAGTTCCCATACCGCCGTCTAAAAATACGAAATCCTTTTCAAGCAGCTTTTTAAACATAAGACCTCCTGAATTCTTATTCACAGTGAGCACCAAGGAATTTGAAAAATTCCAGATTTTGTGACAGGTCTGCAATCAGAGCTGCCACGCCCTTATCTTTAATATTCCCTTTAAAGTCAAGATAAAACATAACTTCAAAGCTGCCGTTTTTTATAGGGCGGCTTTCAAGCTTATCCAGATTAAGTCCGTTTACAAAGAATTTTGTAAGCAGTCGGTAAAGACTTCCCTGAGTGTTAGGCAATTTCAGAACAACTGAAATCGTATCAGCCTCAGGCAAAACCTGAAAATTCTTTGAAATACAGATAAATTTTGTAAAATTCGGAATAGAATTTGCAATTTCCCTTTTAACGATTTTAAGTCCTAAGATTTTAGCACAATCCTCCGAGCATACCGCCGCAATCTTTTCAGAGCTTTCCGCAACATATTTTGCCGCAGTAGCAGTATTGTCATAAGGAACTGTTTTAAATCCGCATTTTGCCAGATATTCCGAACACTGTGACAAGGCCTGAGGGTGAGAGATGACCTCCTGAATTTCAGAAATATCAGTATCCTCCCTGACTGCAAGGCAGTGATTTATCTCAACACACACTGATTTTATTATGTAAAAGCTGTACTTGCTCATCAGGTCATACGTCTGAGTAACTGAACCTGCTGTCGAATTATTTATCGGAATCACTCCGTATTCAATTTCTTCCCTTTCCACAGCTTTAAAAACGTCCTCAAACGTATGATAGAATGTTAATGACCTGTCATATCCGAAAATCATATTTGCCGCTGTTTCAGAATTAGAACCTGATGTTCCCTGACAGCCGATTTTTACGGCATCTGCAAGTCTTACAGGTTCAACAGGAGGAAAAAGGGAAATATTACTACTTTTCAGAAGTTCCTGCTGCTGAAGATGCTTGCTTATATCCATTATAGTGGTAAACAATGCCGCTGTACCGTTTTTCAGTTCTTCCTCTTTTGTCTGATTTCTGATGTTATTTATTACCTCGTCCTCACGTCCGCCTTGAAATACGGGAAGGTCATGTTCCTTTTTATATAAAGCAACCTTCCTGCATACAGACATTCTCTGCTCAAAAAGTCTTAAAATTTTGCTGTCTATTTCATCAATTCTGTTTCTCAGTTCTTTAAGTTCCATTGTAATACCTCATTATATTCAGGCATATCCGCAAAACAGTCGTTTTGCATTACTGCCCCTGCATTTTGCATGCTGTTTTTATACATCTATTATTCTAACAGCTTTTTTTATAAAAATCAATAAAAAAGGAATAAATATATTGCAAATATAAAAGTAAATGTGTTATAATAATTATAATTAGGGTAATACCGCATAATGATTGTGCGGCAGAAACGGAGCAGACTTGTTTTATGAGGATTTTAGGTATAGACCCCGGTTATGCTATTGTCGGGTTCGGAATTCTTGATTACAACGGTGTTGATTTTGAACCTATTGAATATGGTGCTGTTCTTACCGAGGCAGGAACACCATTTCCTGATAGGCTGAAATGCATACATGATGACTTGGAATTTATTTTTGAAAAGTTTAAACCTGAATGTATGGCAATTGAGCGTCTTTACTTTACTTCAAATCAGAAAACAGCCATTGACGTTGCACAGGCAAGGGGCGTTACGGTACTTTCCGCCGCTAAAAGAAATGTACCGGTATATGAATATACTCCGCTTCAGGTTAAACAGGCAGTTGTCGGCTATGGCAAGGCTGAAAAAAAACAGGTTATGGAAATGACAAGAAGTATATTGAAACTCGCTAATATCCCTAAGCCTGATGACGCTGCTGACGCTTTGGCTATTGCAATATGCCATGGTCACAGCTTTCGGTTTTCTATTTTAAAATAGCAAAGGAGCATATTCCATGATATACAGTGTAAGAGGTAAAATCACAGTCAAGGAGCTTAATCTTGCCGTTATTGAATGTGCGGGAGTAGGCTATGCCTGCCGCACTACTTATACTACAATCTCAAAAATAGGAGAAATCGGCAGTGAATGCCTGCTGTATACATACTTATATATTCGTGAGGACATGGCGGAGCTTTTTGGCTTTTCCACTCAGCAGGAGCTTAACTGCTTTAAAATGCTTATTTCCGTTTCAGGTGTAGGGCCAAAGGCCGCCCTTGCCATTTTGTCAGACGTTACTCCCGAAAAGTTTGCAATGCTTGTGGCATCAGGTGACAGCAAGCTCTTTACAAAGACCAAGGGCATTGGTGCTAAAACAGCTCAGCGAATAGTTTTGGAACTGAAAGATAAAATCGCAAAAGACAGCGGACTTAAAACGGATTTTGCGGATATACCATCTGTTGCGTCAGTTCAGGAGTCCACCTCACTGTCAGAGGCTCTGGAAGCTCTTATGGTACTCGGATATACTCAGGGGGAAGTCATGCCGATCCTTGCAAAAGCAGACCAGACTCTCTCTACTCAGGATTTAATAAAAGAAGTGCTTAAAGCAATGAGCAAAAAATAATTTAATCGGCAATACCTAAAGGCTATATAGAAATGCAATAAAATAATGCGGCATATTGTTGTATTGCTATAAAACCAACTTTGTATGATGTTGCTTTTAAAAGTTCTTTACGGAAAGGATGATATATGTATGAATCTTGACGAATTATTGAAAGCTGCTATTACAGACCCGTCTAAAAGAGCAGATTTTCTTAAAATGCTCATAAGAAGCGACGTTTATGTTATTTGCAGAAAGCCTGTAACGCATGAAAGATCTGCAAGTGAAGGCGGCGTTAAGCTGGAGTTGATTACAACTCAAAATCCAAACGGAGATATATTTATACCGTTTTTTACAAGCTTTCGTGCTTTACAGCAGTTTGCAAAGCGTTATGTTGACTGCTACAAAATAAACTGTCTGCGTCTTTTTGACCTTATTCAGACAGCCTCAGCCGTATTGAATCCTAATTCCTACGGCAAGGAATTTACATCGCATGAAATAAAAAGCATACTTATGATTGCTCAGAATCTTAAAATCAAGGCTATTTCATATAATGAGGAGGATACCATAAACTACCGCAGACCTCAGCGTTCTGTTGCATATATCAAAAAGGCTGCATCAAAATTCCTTGCAAAACAGCCTAATGTTGACAAGGCTTATATCGTTGAGATGATACGCGGCTGTGAAAAGCCTCAGCTTCTTATAGTTGTTGATATGATAGGCAGTACAAGAAAACTGTTTGTACCCCTCTCAAAGTATCTTTCAAAAATTATAAAAAGCAATGACCACCTCTGCTTTATAAGCTATGAACAGAATATAGGCAAAAAAGCGGCTTCTGTGGAAGAACCGTTCTATGTACGCAAAAAGAGATATTTTGAAAAGTAACAGGAGCTGATAAAGTGATAGAAACAGAAGAAATGGAGTTTGCCCCCCGAATGATTTCCCCCGAATCCTCGTCAGAGGACAGCGATATTGAGGTAACTCTCAGACCGCAGACTCTTAATGATTATATAGGACAGGATAAAGTTAAGGAAAATCTTGCAGTTTACATAGAGGCGGCAAAACGCAGGCATGAACCGCTTGACCATGTTCTTCTCTATGGTCCTCCCGGACTCGGCAAGACTACCCTTTCAGCCATAATCGCACATGAAATGGGCGTCAATCTGCGTATTACAACAGGCCCTGCAATTGAAAAGCCGGGGGATTTGGTATCCCTTCTTACCAGTCTTTCAGAAAATGACGTGCTTTTTATAGACGAAATACATCGCCTTTCAAGAGCTGTTGAAGAAATACTCTATCCCGCACTTGAGGACAGGGTTATTGATATCATAATCGGCAAAGGCCCGTCTGCACGTTCTATCAGAATGGATTTGAAGCCGTTTACACTCATAGGTGCTACAACACGGGCAGGTCAGCTTTCAAGCCCTTTGCGTGACCGTTTCGGAGTCATTCAGCGTCTGGAACTGTATTCCAAGGAACAGCTTACAGACATTATCCGCAGAAGCAGTATGATTCTTGGTATTCCATGTACTGCGGACGGTGCGGGAGAAATTGCAGGACGTGCAAGAGGAACTCCGAGAATAGCCAACCGCCTGCTTAAAAGAGTTCGTGACTTTGCTGATGTTATGGGAAATGGTGAAATTACTCAGGAAATTGCAAAAATCGCACTCAGCCGTCTTGAAATTGATAAGCTCGGGCTTGATAATCTTGACCGCCGTCTGCTTATGATGATAATAAGAGGTTACGGTGGAGGCCCTGTAGGACTTGAAACTCTTGCTGCTGCTTTAGGCGAGGAGTCTGTTACCCTTGAGGACGTTTGCGAACCATTTTTAATGCAGCTTGGGTTTTTGAGCAGAACCCCGAGAGGAAGATGCGTTACAAGGCTTGCATATGAGCATCTTGGAATACCCTTGGCTGACTGCGGAAATGACGGGCAGCTTACACTATGAGCTTAAAATACAGGAATCTGCGGCATAACCGCAGCATATCGCTTTGCAGTGAAGGCTTTCTCTGCGGACAAAGAGTCGGTATTCTGCCTGAATTCAGATATGGTCTTTGCAGTATGGCTTTTAACGGCTGTGAGGTCATAGCAGTATACAACGCACTGCTTTACCTCGGCAAGCCTGCTTTGCTTTGTGATATTTCATTTTTTATGGAAAAATATAAAATGCTTTTCGGACTTTTCGGATGCAGTCCTTATGCACTAATAAAACATCCTGCTTTTTCTGAAACAGGTTCAAGAGCTGTAAAGGATTTTAAACAGCTTGAAAATGCAAAAGCATTTATAATAACATTCTGGTGCAAAAAAAGATTTCTTTCACATATACACACCGTTTTCTGTGTTCAACAGGAAAATGGTAATATTACTGCATATAACAGGTACAGCAGCAGTGCTGAACCTTATATATACAAAAGCCTTTCTGATATGATTGGCGACAGGAAAATTATTTCCGCATATATTATAGAATAAAAGCAATACTGCACAATTTTTATGAGGTATTGTCTAAACTTTAAAAAGGAGCTAATAACAATGGGCAGATTATTCGGAACAGACGGAGCAAGAGGAATTGCAGTAACAGAACTTACCTGTGAACTTGCAATGCAGATAGGAAGAGCCGCAGCTATCGTACTTACTAAAAAAATGAGCCATAAACCAAAAATCTTTATAGGCAAGGACACAAGAATTTCCTCGGATATTCTTGAATCAGCTCTTTGTGCAGGAATATGCTCTGTAGGGGCAGATGCTGTTACACTCGGTGTAGTGCCGACTCCGGCAGTTGCTTTTCTCATAAGGGAAAAGGGTGCAGATGCAGGCGTTATGATTTCCGCCTCACACAACAGTGTTGAATTTAACGGAATAAAGCTGTTTTCAGGCACAGGCTACAAGCTTTCCGATGATATTGAAGAAGAAATTGAACGTCTTATTCTTGACGCTCCAAATGAAATCACACTTTCTTCACATACAAACGTTGGCAGAATTACAAGATATGAAAATGCAGTATCTGACTACATAAATCATGTTGCTTCATGCATTGATACAGATTTAAACGGACTCAAGGTTGCCATTGACTGTGCAAACGGCAGTTCATCTGTAACCGCAAAGGAGCTTTTTGAAAGACTCGGTGCAGAGGTACTTATGATTTCAAGTGAACCTGACGGCACAAATATCAACAAGGACTGCGGTTCTACACACATAGACAGCCTTATGGAATATGTTACGGAAAACGGCTGTGACTGCGGTCTTGCTTTTGACGGTGATGCAGACAGATGTCTTGCTGTTGATGAAAACGGTGAGCTGATTGACGGTGATAAAATTATTGCAATCTGTGCAAAAGCATACAAGGAACAGGGCAAGCTGAAGAATGATGCGGCTGTTGTAACAGTAATGTCAAATCTCGGATTTACTCATTTTGCAAAGGAAAACGGCATAAAAACCATTACCGCAGGCGTTGGTGACCGTTATGTCCTTGAAAAAATGCTTGACGGCGGATATAATATAGGCGGCGAACAAAGCGGCCATATCATTTTCCTTGACCATGCAACAACAGGTGACGGACAGCTTTCAGGTGCAAAGCTTCTTGAAATACTCGTTAAGTCGGGCAAAAAAATGAGCGAGCTTGCAAATATTATGTATAAGTTCCCGCAGGTTATGATAAATGTTCCTATTTCTCCAAAGGATAAGGAAGTCTGGAAAAATGATACCGAAATTACAGGACTTATCGAAAAGCATGAGGCTGAGCTTGGCGAATCAGGCAGAATTCTTGTTCGTGAAAGCGGTACAGAACCTCTTATTCGTGTAATGATTGAGGGCAAGGACTTTAAAAATATAAATTCAATGGCAATTGAAATTGCTGACAAAATAAAGGAACGCTCAGGCAGATAGGAGAGAGCTTGTGAGAGCTGCAAATAACTGGATTGATTATAAAATAATTGATACATCTGATCAGGAAAAACTTGAGGTCTGGGGCGGAGTAAGTCTTATCCGTCCCGACCCGCAGATTATATGGAAAACCCCTAAAAAATCACCGTTATGGGAAAAGGCGGACGGTCATTATCACCGTTCATCGCAGGGCGGCGGCAAATGGGAGTTCAGAAAAAAGCTTGAAAATTCATGGAACATAAGCTATAAAAATCTGACCTTCAATATACGTCCAACAGGCTTTAAGCATACGGGGCTTTTTCCGGAACAGGCTGTAAACTGGGATTATATGTCTGATAAGATAAGAAATGCAGGACGTGAAATAAGCGTTCTCAATCTTTTTGCATATACGGGCGGAGCAACTCTTGCCTGTGCAGAGGCAGGTGCAAATGTATGCCATGTTGACGCTTCAAAGGGCATGGTTCAATGGGCAAGGGATAATGCTGCTGCATCAGGACTTTCCGACAAGCCTGTCCGCTGGATAGTAGATGACTGTGAAAAATTCATAGGACGTGAAATCCGCAGAGGCAGACGCTATGACGCTGTTATCATGGACCCCCCAAGCTATGGCAGAGGTCCCGGCGGAGAAATATGGAAGCTTGAAAACTGCGTATATGATCTGGTTGAACTCTGTAAAGGTGTTTTATCGGATAATCCCCTTTTTTTCCTTATAAACAGCTACACTACAGGTCTTTCTCCGTCTGTAATGGGTTATATACTCGGCTCTGTTCTTACTGAGGACTTCGGCGGCAGGGTTTCCTTTGATGAAATAGGACTTCCCGTACAGTCCAGCGGCATGGTTCTTCCATGCGGTTCAACGGCAATATGGGAAAAGTGACTTTAAGAGGTTTAAAAAGCTATGAACTGGGATTGGATTTCATGGGTATGCTTGATGATATTATTATTGCAGATAAATTATCCATCAAAGGTAAAAGCATTGGAAAAACGCTTTAAAGCTTTTGAAAAACGTGAGAAAAAGGAAAAGAGTGTGGTTGAAATGTCAAAACTCATTTCTGAGTTAAAGGGGAAAAAATGTACAATTCAATTTGATGCCTCAATTGATAATATATTCGACAACGAGTTGGAATGTACCATTGTTGATGTTGATGATGAATGGATTAAAATCACTTATACTGTTAAGAATAAAAAGGCTGAAGAAACTGTCAGCAAAATTGTAAGAATAGATAATATTGATAGTATAGAATTGGAAGATTAATGGAAAATATAATTACTTCTAAAGAGCTTCATTTTCATTATAATAATGATTATGACGATAAACAGCCTGTCAAAGAGGTTCTCAAAGGCTTGAACATAGACATAAAAAAGGGTGAATTTGTTGCTGTTCTCGGACATAACGGTTCAGGAAAGTCCACATTCGCAAAGCACCTTAACGGAATACTTTTGCCATGTTCGGGCAAGGTATATGTTGCAGGCATTGACACATCTGACGATGAGCATCTTTTTGAACTGCGTCAGCATGCAGGAATGGTTTTTCAAAATCCGGATAACCAGATTGTTTCCTCTATTGTTGAGGAGGACGTTGCTTTTGCACTTGAAAATCTCGGCGTTCCCTATGAGGAAATGCGTCAGCGTGTAGATGACGCTCTTAAAGCAGTGCAGATGTATGAATACCGTAAACATTCCCCAAGCCAGCTTTCAGGCGGTCAGAAGCAGAGAGTTGCAATTGCGGGAATTATTGCAATGCGTCCTGACTGCATTATTCTTGATGAACCGACTGCCATGCTTGACCCTCAGGGACGAAAGGAAGTTCTTAAAACCATACGCCGTCTTAATAAGGAAAACGGCATAACCATTGTCCTTATTACTCATTATATGGACGAGGCAGCAAAAAGTGACAGAGTTATTGTTATGGACAGCGGCAAAGTGGTCTTTGACGATGTTCCAAAAGAAGTATTTTCACACGTTGAACAGCTTAAAGCCATAGGACTTGATGTTCCTCAGACTACCGAGCTTGCTTATCTTCTTCGTCAGAACGGCATTGATATTGACAGCCATATAATAAGTGAAGAAGAATGTATAGACGCACTGGAAAAATTGTTAAAAGGTTAGGGGCGGAAGTATTTGTCAATTCTGAAAACAGAAAATCTCACCTATATATACAGTCCCGGAACTCCTTTTGAGAAAGCGGCTGTAAAAAATGTAAATCTCGAAATAGAAAAGGGAGAGCTTGTTGGTGTAATGGGTCATACAGGTTCGGGAAAATCTACTTTGATACAGCATTTTAACGGACTTTTAAAGCCCTCCTCAGGTAAAATATATCTTGACGGCAAGGATATATGGGAAGAAAAATCAAATATCCGTGACGTTCGCTTTAAGGTCGGACTTGTTTTTCAGTATCCCGAATATCAGATTTTTGAGGAAACTGTTTTTAAGGATATTGCTTTCGGCCCTAAAAATATGGGGCTGAGTGAGGCTGAAATCAAACGCAGAGTTTATGAAACTGCTGAAAATATCGGACTTCCTGAGGAGCTTATGGAGCGTTCTCCGTTTGAGCTTTCGGGCGGTCAGAAAAGACGTGTTGCCATTGCAGGCGTTATGGCAATGGAACCAAAAGTGCTTATTCTTGATGAGCCTACAGCCGGTCTTGACCCCAAGGGCAGAGATAAAATTCTGAACAGAATAAAGTCCTACCATAAAAAAACAGGAAATACTGTTCTTATTGTATCTCACAGCATGGAGGATATTGCAAAATTTGCCGATAAAATACTTGTAATGAACAAATCGGAGCTTTTCTGCTATGATACAGCAGTAAATGTTTTCAGACGCTCTAAGGAAATTGAACAAATGGGACTTGATGTTCCTCAGATTACAAAGGTTTTTAACGGACTCAAGGAACGAGGCATAGATCTTGGCAAAGAGGTCTTTACCGTAAACTATGCCAAAGACCTTATCCTTAAAACCCTGAATAAAGGAGGATTAGGCTAAGTGCTTAAGGATATTACAATTGGACAGTTTTTTCCGGGCAACAGCTTGATCCATAGGTTAGACCCGAGATTTAAGATAGTTATAACCTTTATTTTTATTATAATGCTTTTCGTGGGAAGTTCTCCTTTAGGACTGCTTTTAGGCGGAATTTTTACAGTATATGCAATTACGGTTTCAAGGATAAAGCTTAAACTTTTTGTGAAAAGCATAAAGCCGATAATGCCGTTTCTGATTATTACAGCTATTCTTAACCTGTTTTTTATATCTGACGGTGATGTTTATTTTAAGTGGAGATTTTTTAAAATAACTTCAGGCGGCATCGAAACAAGCATATTTATGATTGTGAGGATCGTATTCCTTATCGCAGGAACGTCACTTCTGACCTATACAACATCTCCGATTGCACTTACTGATGCTATTGAAAGACTTTTGAGTCCGCTGAAAAAGGTTAAGTTCCCTGTACATGAGCTTGCAATGATGATGACAATTGCTTTGAGGTTTATCCCCACTCTTATTGAAGAAACGGACAAGATTATGTCTGCACAAAAGGCAAGAGGAGCTGAAATTGACAGTGGCAGTCTTATGGCAAGGGCAAAAAATGTTGTTTCAATACTGATACCACTCTTTATTTCGTCATTCAGACGTGCAGAAGAACTTGCAACGGCTATGGAGTGCAGATGCTATAACGGCGGCGAGGGCAGAACACGTTTAAGACAGCTTAAATCAAACCGAACAGACTATGCGGCTCTTGCTGTTACTCTTATTTTCCTTGCGGCAGTTATTGCAATTAATATTATATTCTGAAAGGCAGGCGGAGGTTTGTGAAATCAGCGTCTAAGAAAATAAACGAAAACGGATTTGTAAAAGCCCTCGGTAATTTCTTTAATAATGGGGCTTTATGGGTAATTCTCTCCTTTTTTATTCCTGTATTTATTATGCTTCTTGCATTTAAGGCGGCAAAAATACACCCATACGGAGATAATCAGATGCTGGTTGTTGACCTTTGGCATCAGTATTATCCATTTTTCCGTGTAGTAAGAGAAAAACTTCTTACGGGAGGTTCTTTTCTTTATTCGTGGTCGACAGGTCTTGGCACTAACTTTCTTTCACTTATTTCATATTATGCTGCAAGTCCGCTTAACTGGACTTCTGTTTTTTTCAGCGAGGACAGCACCCGTGACGCTCTTACATACATATTAACTGCAAAAATCGGCTTTTGCGGTATGTTTTTCAGTATGTTCCTCAGGTATGCATTTAAAAGAAATGACGTTTCAATAACCGTATTTTCTGTAATGTTTGCTCTTTGCAGCTATATGCTCGGCTACTACTGGAATGTTATGTGGTTTGATACAATTGCACTTTTCCCTCTTGTAATGCTCGGAATAACCGCAATATGCAGAGAAGGCAAATGGAAGCTATTTACGCTAAGCCTTGCTCTTTCACTTATTTCAAACTACTATATAGCTTTCTTTACCTGCATTTTTGCTGTTTTTGCATTTGCAGTCGCTATTGTTTGCGAGGGAAAAGGAATCAAAGACTTTTTCAAAAAACTTTGGATTATTTTACGTTCGTCCGTAATAGGAATAGCATTGGGCGGATTTATGCTTCTGCCTGCATATTATGGATTACAGCTGACATACAGTGCAAATAATACATTTCCGCAGGTCTGGGAAACGTATGAAAAATGGACTGATATTTTTGCAAACACATTATCCTTTAATGAACCTGCAATGAAAGAGGGACTTCCTAACTTTGCCTGCGGAGTTCTTGGACTGTTGCTTCTCGGAGTATTTCTCATAACTCCTAAAATAAGAATAAGAGAAAAAATATCAGCTGTATTGATGCTTGCACTTATTGCGGTAAGCTGTAATTTTAACGTCCTGAACTTTATATGGCATGGATTTCATTTTACAAACATGATTCCATACCGTTTTGCATTTATTTTCTCATTTATTCTTATAACTGCCGCATATCGTGCAATGGACGCCATGCTGACCAACGGAATAAAGATTTATCAGCTAATAGCAATGCCTGTAATTCCCGCTGTTATTCTTTATCTTTGCAGGATTTCAGACAGGGATTCCTTTGACGCTGCAATGAACGGAGAAACAAATTATATCCGCAGTTCAGTAGTAATAATGGCTGTATTTTTCTTCATTTTCATTGTTATGAAGCTGATTCCTTTTAAAAATCATAAACAGCTCCTTGCCTACACATTGAGCATTGCAATCGGTATCGGAGTGGTTTATGAGTCGTATAAAAATGCCTGCATAGGTGTACAGACAGTAGGCAGTTCAGGATATTCCTCATATCCCGACAGAAACCAAGAGGTGCAAACAGTTTTGTCGGAAATAAGAAAATCAGACTCCGATAAATTTTACAGAACCGAAATGAAAAGCACATACTCGCTTAACGACAGTGCCTTATACGGATACAACGGTTTATCGCAATTTTCATCATCTGCAAATGTCAATGTAACCAAGTTCACTCAAAAAATGGGACTTTATGCATCTGAAGCAGGAAACCGTTACTACTATCGAATTTCATCTCCTGTAACAAACGCATTCTTCGGAATAAAGTATATTGTTTCAAAAAGCGGTGCTATGCTTAATGATGATTATGCACTTGAAAAATACTGTCAGGACGGACAGGTTTCAGCAAGTGTAAACAAATTTAATCTGCCTATAGGATTTATGGTAAATTCCGATGTGAAAATGGCAACCACAATAGAATCAAGCTCACCATATGACTATCAAAATCAGCTTTTAAGTCTTTGTACAGGAATTCAGGAAAATGTTTTCACTCCGCAGCCTGTTGCTCTAGCCTCCTATGACGGATTAAAGGTAACAAAAAACAGCTACGGCAATTATTCATTTACAAAGGAAAATCCCGACAGCAGTATGGCAAGTGTATCCTTTACATATGACAGTGTTGAAAACAGCTCGCTTTATGGATACATAACAAACGGCGGATTTGATAATGCCTCTGTATCAACAGGCGGAAAGCAGATTGATACAAATATTCTGGTTGAAGATTATCCGATAACTTTCCCAATGGGCAACAGCGGTACAGGTGAACAGTCAGTTATAAAAATCGCCGCAAAGGAAAATGTACAGTCAGGAAACGGACAGGTAATGGTATATGCTTTAAATCACGCTGTATGGGAGGAAATGTACAAAAATCTTGCTGACGAAGCTTTGAATATAACTGAATTCAGTGACACAAAAATAAAGGGAAATGTGACTGCTCTTAATGACGGCGTAATGTATTTTTCTATTCCCTATGAAAAGGGCTGGAGTGTTTACGTTGACGGTGAAAAAGCTGAAACATACAGTCTTATGGGAGCAATGCTTGGAGTAAATATTTCAGCAGGCGAACATGAAATTGAGCTTTCATATATTCCTGAGGGCTTTAAAACAGGTGCAACCGCATCAGCAGCAGGAGCTTTGCTTTTCATCTTCATTGCGGTCATTGACAGACGCAGAAAAAATAAAAAATCATCTGCAAGCGAAAACAATGATACTGAACAAACAGAGGAATCTACTGAAAACCCTGATATAAATGAAAATTCAGCAGTTTCTGAACATAAAGAAAGCACTGAAACAGAGCAAAACGAGGAAACAAAGGATTCTGATAATGAGAAATCTTAAAGTAACTATGGCTTATCGTGGTACAAATTATCATGGATATCAAAGGCAGGACAATGCACTGACTATTCAGGAAGTCGTTGAAAAAAATGTATCACGAGTCCTTAATGAAAATATAATCATAAACGGCTGCTCCCGTACTGATACGGGAGTTCATGCCAATCATTACTGCTTTAATGTAAAGACGGAAAGCAAAATACCTCCGAGAAATTTTATAAGAGGCGTAAACGGCTATCTTCCAAATGATATATCAATTTTATCCTGTGAGGAAACTGAGGACGATTTTCATGCAAGGTTCAGCTGTCTTGGCAAGGAGTATATTTACAAAATGCATTGCAGTGAATCAAAAAATCCGTTTGCTGAGGATTTGATGCTGCATTACCGAAGAAAGTTTGATGTTGAGCTTGTCAGGAAGGCTGCTGAACATTTTATAGGTACTCATGACTTTGCTGCATTTTGTTCAAACAGCAGTACAGCCTCAACAACAATAAGAACAATTTATGATTTTTACATAGAAAATGTTGGAGATACAGTAATAATGCTTGTAAAAGGCAACGGTTTTCTGTATAATATGATTAGGATTATGGTGGGAACTCTTATATGGGTGAATGAGGGAAAATTCTCCCCTGATGATATACCTGCCATAATGAAGTCCAAGGACAGAACCAAAGCAGGTAAAACAGCTATGGCTCATGGTCTTTATCTGAACAGGCTGTTTTACGGCGAAGAAAGTCTTGATGAGCTTTACAGACGTCATTCGGAAAAGGAGGTATGTCATGGCTAATTATGATATGGACGACATTGTCGAAGTCAAAAGGCGTGCAAAAAGACGAAAACGCCGAATTAAGCTGATTATACTGCTTGCTGTTGCCGCAATTGCAGGCGGTATGTACTATAATCGTGATAAATGGCTTCCGAAGCTTCAGGGCATAGGAGAAAAGTATCATACAATTATCAATGACGGTGAACTTGCCGAAGGAAACTTCCCTATTGAAATTTCAGGCGGTGAAAATTATCAGCTTGAATATACAGATAAAGTCATTTATCTTATGAGTGACGCTTATACATACCTCTACAATGAGGAGGGCGGACTTATAGAAGGCCGTCAGCATGCTTATTCAAATGCAGTTATGAAAGCGGCAGACGGTTATGCACTTATTTACGAAACAGGCGGAAATAAATTCAGACTTGAATCAGAACGTGAAACACTTTTTACAGATACTGCTGACGATAATATAATATTTGGCAGAGTAAGTGATGATGGATATACGGCAATCGTTACACTCTCTGATAAATTTGCATGCAGTCTGACCGTTTATGACAGAAACGGAAATTATATTTACAACAGAAACTGCATAGAGCGTATAATTGACGTATGCTTTACAGATGACGGCAACGGTGCTGTATTAAGCTTTGTTAATGCAGATAACGGCTCTATTGTCACAAAAACCGAATGCATCAAATTTGATTCAGACAATACCAAATGGACTGCTGAACCTTTTGATACATACTGCATTAAGTCAGCTTCTTTTGATGACGGTGCTGTTGTTTTAGGCGATGATAAATGTGCATATTATAATAACAGCGGTGAAATAACCGCAAGCTATACTTATGACGGTTCTTTTGCCGGCTGTGACATAAGCGGCAGCAAAGCAGCAGTAATACTGAATGACAATGAACGTCATAAATATAACGTAATGCTTTTAAGCGGCCCTAAAAAAGAACCGTTTATCATTTCATATGATGAGGAACTGAGATATGTTCAGATTTATGACGGACTTGTCTATGTAATGGGAAAAACTCAGCTGAAAGCGTTTGATTTCAGCGGAAATCTGCGTTCTACGGTAGATATTACCGATTCATACAGTCAGTTCAGAAGATGTGATAAATATATCTTTCTTATGAGCTATGACAGAGTTGACAGAATAGACTTTGAAAGCTGATGCGACATCTTATCAGCTTTGGGAATTGGAAAAAATACTGTAAAAAGAGAGGAGCGTATTATTGCTGTATCAGAAACAAAAAGAATAGCAGTAATCAGTTTAAACAAAAATGGACACACAATTCTGGTGGGCTTATGACGCTGCGGCTGCGGCTGTTGCGGCTGTAATAATCTATTTATCCGCAAAAAAAGGTTTCTCTAAGACAATTTTTACTACATTGGGCTGTATAATCAGTCTGGTTTTTGCAATAACATTAAGCGAATCCGCTTCAGATGCAATTTACAGAAGTGCAGTTAAATCAGGCAATATAAAGTCGGTAAGACGTTCACTTGAAGATGTACAGATAACATCAAAATTCAGAGTTTTTCTGGAAAATCAAGGCTACAACATCACTGTAAATGAAAGCAGACTTCAATCTATACTTGCTGAAAGCGAAAATATGCAGGACGATTTATTTAAGTATGCCTGCAACATAAATGATAAAGAGGTTGATGAAAAAGAAGCGTTTATACAGAAAGTAAACAGCGGATTTTCCGATATATTTCACGAAATGCTTTCGCATGAGCTTCCGGAATATCTGCTTTCCGACCTAAGCCTTATGAATGATGATTCCAGACTTACTCAGCAGGCAGTGCAAATGGTTGTAAGGCTTGAAATGATTGACGATATACCGCAGGAAACTGTTGATTATCTTGAAAACACATTTATACAGAACAGAGCTTCTGAAATATGCAGATTTGCAGCTTTCTCAATAATATACATACTGCTTATGCTTGTAATAAGGTTATTTGCAAATATTATTACAGCAATGCTTGATATTCCGTCTGTTGGTGCGGCAGAACAGCCTTTGGGTGCAGTTATGGGTATTATACGGGCAGGACTATTCCTTATTGCTGCAGCTGCATTTGTAAAGTTCCTTGTTATAATAGGCGATGAAAAAATGATGTTTTTCAATCAGAAGTCAATTGACAAAACCATTGTTTTTAAATATATTTATAATCTTAAGCTGATTAATTTCAGCAAGTAGCATACGGCGGATACATCTTGTATCTGCATACACATATTCATAGTGTGAATAGAATTCAGGAGGTTATTTAACTAATGTTAATGTGCAGCAAATGCAAAAAGCGTCCGGCTGTTGTTTTTATTACATCAGTACAGGGCAATGAAAAAAAGAATGAGGGACTTTGCATGGTTTGTGCAAAGGAAATGAATATCCCACAGGTTTCTGAATATATGGAACGTCTGGGAATAACCGATGAAGAAATGGAGCAAATCTCTGATCAGATGATGGGACTTCTGGACGGTGACAGCTTTGAAATGGGCGGTTCAGGTTTTATGCCTGATTTCCTGCAAAATATGCTTGGAGGAAGTCCGACCTTTGAAAAGCCTGATTCATCAGACGATAAAAAGGATACTACACAGAACGGAAAAGCTAAAAATGACGCTTCTGAAAAGTCAGGCGAGAAAAAAGGCGGACTTTTCGGTTTTGGCACTAAAAAGGATAAAAGACGTGAAAAGGAGCTGAAATTCCTTAATAATTACTGTACAGACCTTTCTCAAAAGGCTAAGGACGGTAAGCTTGATAATATTATAGGACGTGAAAAGGAAATATCACGAGTTGTTCAGATACTTTCACGCCGTACAAAAAACAATCCATGCCTTATAGGTGAACCCGGTGTAGGTAAAACTGCAATAGCGGAGGGTATTGCACAGAAAATCAGTGAAGGAAACGTTCCGTTCAATCTTGCGGATAAGCGTATTTTCCTGCTTGACCTTACTGCTCTTGTGGCAGGAACTCAGTTCAGAGGACAATTTGAAAGCCGTGTAAAAGGACTTGTAGATGAGGTTAAGCGTGAGGGAAATATAATTCTTTTCATTGATGAGGTTCATAATCTTATCGGTACGGGTGATTCCGAGGGTTCAATGAATGCAGCCAATATCCTAAAGCCTGCACTTTCAAGAGGCGAGGTTCAGGTTATCGGTGCAACTACATTCGGAGAGTACAGAAAGTATATCGAAAAGGATTCTGCCCTTGAAAGACGTTTCCAGCCTGTTACAGTAAACGAACCTACTGTTGAAGATACTGTTGACGTTCTTTTGGGAATAAAAAAATATTATGAGGATTATCATAAGGTTAAAATATCAGATTATCTTGTAAGACTTTGTGCTGTTCTCTCAGAAAGATATATTACTGACCGTTTCCTGCCTGATAAGGCTATTGACCTTTTGGACGAGGGTTGTGCATGTGCATGTATACGCAGTCCTGAAATTGCAGAATATGATAAAATCACAAAGGAAATAAAGGTTCTTGAGGACATGGAAAAGTCCATTGAGGAACAGATTGAACCTGATTATCAGGCTCTTGCAGAGGTTAAGGGCAAGCTTATCCACGCAAGAGAGGACGCTGAAAAGCTTAAAGAAAAGGCTGAAAATGTAAACGTAACGGAAGATGACATAACAAAGGTAGTTGAGCTTTGGACCGGTATTCCTGCCAAGAAAATTGCAGAAACCGAGTTTATGAAAATTGCTCACCTTGAAGAAACTCTGAAGAAAAGGGTTATCGGACAGGACGAGGCTGTTGAACTTCTTGCAAAATCAATCAAGCGTACAAGAGTTCAGCTTACAAAACGCCGCCGACCCGCATCATTTATATTTGTCGGCCCTACAGGCGTAGGTAAAACAGAGCTTGTAAAAGCTATCTCAACAGAGCTTTTTGACTCTACAGAGCCGCTTATAAGACTTGATATGACAGAATACATGGAGAAACATTCTGTAGCAAGAATGATAGGCTCACCTCCGGGATATGTTGGTTATGATGAAGCAGGACAGCTTACCGAAAAGGTAAGACGCCGTCCGTATTCAGTAATCCTCTTTGATGAAATTGAAAAGGCACATCCTGACGTTATGAATATACTTATGCAGATTCTTGATGAGGGCAAGGTTGATGATGCACATGGCAGGTCTGTAAACTTTGAAAACACTATTATCTGCATGACATCAAATGCAGGTTCAACAGATAAAACAATGGGTGTCGGCTTCAACAAAACTGCTGATGATATTTCAAGAGAAAAGGCTATAAAGGGATTAAGAGAATTTCTGCGTCCTGAATTCATCGGCAGAATTGATGAAATTGTTGTATTCAAGCAGCTCAGCAAGGAAGATTACGCAAAAATTGCAGGTCTTATGCTTGATGAAATGAAAGAGCCTCTCTCTGAAAAGAACATTGAGCTTAATTATGATGAAAATGCACTCAAGGCAATTGCTGAAAAGTCACATGGAAAAACTGACGGTGCAAGGGATATCCGACGTGTAATCAGACAGAATATTGAAGATAAGATTGCAAAT
The DNA here is from genome assembly GCA_002438605.1 of Ruminococcus sp. UBA6407. Lineage (GTDB taxonomy): Bacteria > Bacillota > Clostridia > Oscillospirales > Ruminococcaceae > Ruminococcus > Ruminococcus primiciens. The sequence goes on along the minus strand of DJPR01000026.1, from coordinate 22,199 downwards.
ATTATTATAGAGCATGCATCTGAAATCAAGGAAATTGCAGTTTCTGCTGACAAAAATGGAGAAATTACTGTTGAGGGCAAATAAATTTCAGGCAGCACTACCGTAATTATACGGTGCTGCCCTGAATGTCACTTAATGAAAAGGGAGCGTTTTTGATTTGAAAAAAACATTTTTGCCGCTTGCTTTAATTCTGGCTTTGGCAATGACACTCATAACCGGCTGTACAGAAAAAGATCCTCTTGCAAAAAGAAGCTGTTCTCCTGTTCTCAAAATTGAAAGTGCAGAGGGCAAAGCCGGTGAAACTGTTGGAGTTACAGTAAGCTTGTCGGGGGCAGACGGAAAGTGGTCAGCCAGTGGAATTCACTTTGCTTATGATGAAAGACTTACTGCTGCAAAGGACGAATTAAATCAGCTTATGTACGAAAAGGGTAATGCTGTTGACAGCATGACTGACTTCATTGCTGTTGACTGGGTTGACAACAGAACTGATGAACTTATAAATAACAAACAAAATTCTATATTCTTTTGTTCAATCGGCGAGGACGGCAGTGGAAATGACGGCGACATTGCAACATTTAATTTCATAATTCCGCAGGATGCAGAAGTTGGAACTGTCTATGACCTGAATTTTTTCTATATGGATAATGATATGTTTACTAATGCAGCAAAGGAAGAAGAAATGCAGAATTATGCTGTACAGAACTGGATAAACGGCAGTATTACCGTTACAGAATAAAATCAGGATTCCATAACCAAATTTTAAGGCAACACAATACAAAGCATGTCAAAGGACTTTGTAAGGTGTTGCCTTATTTTTGCAATTCAAAATTACTTTCTATAAAAAAAGGCATAGCTTTAAGCTATGCCTTTTAAATTTTTGATTATTCAGCGTCTTCTGATGTTTCTTCTTCAGCAGCTTCATCTGAATTTTCAAGTAAAGCTCTGATTGAAATGCTGATTCTCTTAGCCTCTGTGTCGATATCAATAATCTTAACGTCAACTTCCTGACCAACAGAAAGAATATCCTTTACATTCTCAACCTTCTTGTCAGCAATCTGTGAAATATGGATAAGACCGTCTACACCGTCAATAATCTGTGCAAATGCACCGAATGAAGTGATGGAAACAATAGTAGCCTTAACAACATCGCCAACCTTATAATTAGCCTTGAAGATTTCCCATGGATTATCCTCTGCCTTCTTATAGCCGAGAGAAATTCTGTTTTCTTCCTGATTAAGATCCTTGATGTATACCTCAAGAGTATCACCAACGCTTACAACTTCGCTTGGGTGCTTAATTCTCTTCCATGAAAGTTCTGAAATGTGAACCATACCGTCAATACCGCCGAGGTCAACAAATGCACCAAAGCTTGTGAGTGACTTAACAGTACCCTTAAATACATCGCCAACCTTTGCAGTTGCCCAGAACTTAGCCTTAGCTTCTTCTTTCTTTGCATTAAGAACTGCCTTGATTGAACCTACAGCTCTTCTGCGGTTTTCAGTTACTTCAAGAATCATGAACTGAACCTTCTTCTTAAGAAGCTGGTCAAGCTCAGCACCTCTTGGAAGGCCTGTCTGTGAAGCAGGGATAAATACTCTTACACCGAAGCATGAAACGGTAACACCGCCCTTAACAACGTGCTGAATTGTACCCTCAAGAACAGTACCCTCTTCCTTAGCCTTCATGATTTTCTCAAAACCAGCCTGTTCGTCAATCTTTCTCTTTGAAAGAGCAACTGTACCTTCCTGGTCATTTACCTTGATAACGATAAGCTCGATTTCATCGCCAACCTTTACAATGTCAGCAGGTGTCTTTGTCGGGTCATCTGTAAGGTCGTCAAGAGCAACGTAGCCGGTGTGCTTTGTACCTAAGCTGACGATAACTTCGCTCTTATTTACGGCTTCAACATAAGCCTTAACTTTCTCTCCTGTATGTATTTTCTTAAAGGACTGGTCAATCATCTCCTCGAAATTGATGTCCTCTTCCAGATTATTATTTTGAATATCTGTCATAGTGGTTTGTACCTCCTTAATTATATAAGCCGGTGTAGACGCTCCGGCAGTAATGCCGATATGTTCAGCACTGGGAAGATTTAAATCTAAAAGCTCGTCCCCATTCTCAATATGATAGGTTTTGCAATTTTTGCTGCACACATCGTAGAGCTTCACAGTATTTGAACTGTGCTTGCCGCCTACAACAATCATGAGGTCAGCTTCTCTTGAAAGCTTTTCAGCATCTGACTGTCTTGCTTCAGTAGCATTGCAAATTGTATCAAAGATTACGATATCAGGATCGTCTTTCGGGATTATCTTTAAACACTCATCCCATACTACTATATTATACGTTGTTTGCGCGACAATTGCAACCCCTTTTTGCAAATTTGTATATTTTTTTTCAAAAAAGTCCTGCAATTCGGTTTTATCTTTAAAAACCATACAATTTTCACCGCAATGTCCGACTATTCCCTGAACCTCAGGGTGACTTGCATCACCTGCAATCAGGATAAAATATCCCTCAGCCGCCTTTTCTGAAACTATTTTGTGTATTCTGGCAACAAATGGGCAAGTTGCATCAAGCATCGGATTTCCTTTTTCAGCAATTTGCTCATAAACATCTCTGCCGACACCATGAGAACGTATCACAACAAGCTCATTGTCTTTAAGCTCGGATACTGTTTCAATTATTCTTGCACCTTTCCTCTGCATATCGCTTACAACGTCAGTATTGTGTATGATTGGGCCGAGTGTAGCAACGTGCTGTTTTTTTTCCAGCTCGTTATAAACCATTTTTACAGCTCTGTCAACTCCAAAGCAAAATCCCGCAGATTTTGCAACAGTTATTTTCTTCAAGCATTAAGCCTCGCTTTCCTCATTTTGTGCAAGCATTTTATCGCCCTCAACCATGAGCTTTATATCAGACATAAAAGCATTTTTCAGCTTTACAAGCTCTCGTGGATTAGGTTCGGTCTGATTTGTTATATATTTCTTCGGGTCAATCGGCTTGCCGTAAATTACCCTTATTTTGCTTCTGAAATGAAGCTTTTCACCATCAAAAACAATGCCTACGGGAACTACCTTTACCCCTGATTTAGCCGCAACGAGTGCCGCACCCGTTTTGCCCTTGCCGACCTTTCCGTCCTTAGAGCGTGTACCCTCAGGGAAAATAACAAGATTCTGCCCCTCATTCAGTCTTTCAATAGACCTGTCTATTACTGTATTGTCACCTTTTCCTCGTGATACGGGAAATGCACCAAGACTTCTGATAAGTGCCGCAAAAAACTTATTTTTAAACAATTCCTCCTTTGCCATAAAGGAAAATCTTTTTTTAACTCCTAGAACTATCAGCGGCGGATCGGCATAAGTACGGTGATTTGAGGCATAAATTGCACTTTCATTTTTGGGAATGTTCTCTCTGCCCTCAAATTTTATGTTGTACCATATAAAGTATACAAATCGTACAACATACATAGCAAAATAATAAAACATTATCTTTCACCTGTCTTTTCAAGTATAATATCCCTGATTTTATCAGCAGACTGCTGTAATGTAAGATGTGTAGAATCAACAAGAACAGCGTCATCAGCCTGCTTTAACGGTGCAACAGGGCGATTCATATCGTTTTTATCACGTTCCTTTATATCGCTTAAAATCTCCTCGTAGCATGGACAGTTCGGCTTTTCTGAAAGCTCCTTGTAACGTCTGTTGGCTCTTTCTTCGGCAGTTGCAGTAAGAAAAATCTTAACATCTGCATTCGGAAGTACAACAGTACCTATATCACGTCCGTCCATGATAACATTGTTTTCCTCAGCCATTTTCTTTTGAAGATTAAATAGATGATCTCTTACCTGCGGAATTGCTGAAACCCTTGAAGCTGCCATTGAAACCTCAGGTTTTCTTATTTCCTCGGAAACATCTCTGTCACCCAGAAAAACTCTCTGCTGACCGTTTGTATATTTCAGCTTTACGTCACATTTATCAAGTGCGGCAATTATATCCGCTGTTTCGGTCAAGCCGTTTTCGTGCATATAAAGTGCAGTTGTACGGTATAACGCTCCTGTATCAACGTAAATGTAGCCAAGCTCCTTTGCGGCAAGCTTTGCGATTGTACTCTTTCCTGCACCTGCAGGGCCGTCTATTGCGATATTGATTGTTTTCATTTTTATTCTCCCATTACATATTAATTCCTGCACTGTATGCAGTTGAAAATGCTATTTGCAGATTAAAGCCGCCTGTATATGCGTCAACGTCAATAACCTCACCTGCAAAATAAAGTCCCGAAACAAGCTTTGATTCCATTGTTTTAGGATTTATCTCCTTGACGGAAACTCCCCCGCTTGTTACTATGGCTTCATCTATAGGTCTGAAATCTGCTATTGTTATCGGAAACGCCTTTAAAAGCTCCGCAAAGGCTTTTCTCTGCTCTTTTGTTATCGTATTGACCTTTTGTTCAGCAGGAATCCCTGAAAGCTTTACTGCTGTCGGAATAAGCTTTGCAGGCAGAAGCTTTCTTACCGCATTTATGAAGTCACGATTTTGATTTTCACTGAAATCACGCTGTATTCTCAAATCAAGCTGCTTTATGTCAAGTGCCGGTTTCAGGTCTATTTTTATTTTGTATCGTCCACGCTCCATTTTTCTGATATGTGAGCTTGCACTCAAAATAAGCGGACCTGATACACCAAAATGTGTAAAAAGCATTTCTCCCTGCTCACTGAATATGAGCTTTTCTTTGTCATATAGTCTGACTCCAACATTTTTCAATGAAAGTCCCATCATTTCGCTGCAGTACTTTTCGACTGACACAAGCGGAACAAGTGACGGATAAATCGGTGTAACTGTATGCCCCACACTTTCAGCAAGTTTATAGCCGTCACCCGTTGAACCTGTTTTGGGATACGATTGTCCGCCCGTTGCTATGAGTACAGATTGTGAATAATATTCTTTTCCACCTGCAATCACACCTGTACATACATTGCCGTCAACAATAATCTTCGCTGCCCGTTGATGTATGACCTTTACTCCCAGACTTTTCATTTCCCTGTCAAGAGCATCTACAATATCCTCTGCTTTGTCGCTTACAGGAAAAACTCTGTTTCCTCGTTCGGTTTTAAGCGGAACGCCAAGCTCCTCAAAGAAATTCATAACGTCCTGCGGCTGAAATCCTGAAAAGGCACTGTACAGAAATCGTGGATTGACCGGAACACTGTTCATTGCCTCCTGCCATGTACAGTTATTTGTAACATTACATCGCCCTTTACCTGTTATACGTAGCTTTCGTCCTATTTTCTCATTTTTCTCTAAAAGAGTAACGGTACGGCCCATTCTTGCCGCTGTTATTGCCGCAAATGAACCTGCCGCACCTCCGCCTATTATAATTATATCAGATTTCATTAAGTCCCTCTTTTTTTCAGTCTGTTTCTGTAAAGTTCAGCTATTTTCTGTTTCCGTTCAGCCGTTGCCGCTTCATCTTTTATATAGCGTTCACCGTCCTGTATCAGAACATCGCCTTCACAGATATTTTCTCCAAGCATTTGAATGCTGACTTCTATCATTCCGCTGTCAGACTCTATAACTGCTGTTTCTTCTTCTATTCTGTCAAGAATAAGCATATTATCATTACCTTTCAGTTGTAATCTCCAATGATTCTCCGTCTGATTCAAAAACTATGCTTCCGCATAAATCCGTGCGATATATATTCTGCGGTGCTGTATACTTTCCTATACGCTTTAATGCTTTGTCATGAGGATGACCGTAGGAATTGCCCTCTCCGCACATTATAACTGTATATTCAGGCTGAATTTCAGCTAAAAATTCAGCTGATGACGAAGTTGAACTGCCATGATGCCCTGCTTTATAAACAGTGCATTTATGTAAAAGTCCGCTGTCTATGAAGTGCTTTTCTCCGTTTCTTTCAGCGTCACCGGTAAAAATAAAGCTGTTTTTGCCATGCTCCAGAACAGCACACACCGAATAATCGTTTGTGTTGTCATTCTCCTTATTGGGTGCAATCAATGTGACCTCCGCTTCACCCAAGGAAATTACATCGCCTGTTTCTGCTTCTGTAATATCCAAATCTGCATTATCAAGAGCAATAAGCAGATTTTCAAAATAGCGTGTGGTCGGAACGTCCTTATCAGGCAGATGCGGCATGATAAATTCGCCTATTTCCACATTTTCAACTATTCGGCTCATTCCGCCCATATGGTCAGAATGAGGATGAGTGCCGAGAACATAATCAAGTTTTTTTATGTTTTCATTTTGCAGATAATTCAAGACTATATCCGCTTCACTTGCTTCTCCGCAGTCAATCAGCATATTTCCGTCCGCAGTTTCAATGAGTATGCAGTCACCCTGCCCTACATCAATAAAGTGAACCTGAACGCTGTCATTATATTTGCTCTCAAATCCAAGCAGCTTTTTAAGCTCGTACTCCAAATCATAGCCTAAAGCCCTTGCTATTGCAGATATAAGAAATACAATAAATATGACTGCTCCGCATATTCCCGCTATTTTCGGATTGTTCTTTTTCCTTTTTGCTTTTGATTTTGACATTTTGCTCCCTTGCCCTTTTTATCACTTTTTCCGTTTGAGCCTTTACCTGCCATGTTTGGCTTTTTATCATCATCTACAAGACATTTCGATGACTTTCCTATTAAATCACGTCTGCCTGCAATTTTCAACGCTTCGAGAACTATCTCCTTGTTCTGCGGCTTGAAGTATTGCAGTAATGCCCTCTGCATTGCCTTTTCCTTTGGAGTTTTAGGAACGTACACCTTTTCCATTGTATATGGGTCAAGCTCCGTATAAAACATACAAGTTGAAATAGTTCCGGGAGTAGGATAAAAGTCCTGAACCTGCTCAGGTCTTATTTTATTGTCACGCAAAAATAACGCAAGGTCTATTGCCTCTTTCAGCGTACTGCCCGGATGTGACGACATAAGATACGGCACAAGATACTGCTCTTTGTCCATTCCCTTTGTAATTTCATAAAACCGCTTCTGAAACGCCTTATACGCTTCAATATGAGGCTTTCCCATTTTATCAAGAACTGCCGCTGAACAATGCTCAGGTGCTACCTTAAGCTGTCCGCTGACGTGATACTTTATCAGTTCACGCATAAATTCATCATTTTTATCCTCCATAAGATAATCGTATCTTATGCCCGAACGAATAAATACTCTTTTAACACCCTTGATTTTCCTAAGCTTTCTTAAAATGCCCAGATATTCCGTATGGTCAACCTGCAAAGCTTTGCATGGTGTTGGTGCAAGACACTTTTTCCCCTTGCACAAACCATGTTCAAGCTGTTTCTGACATGAAGTGTGACGGAAATTTGCTGTCGGTCCGCCTACATCATGAATATATCCCTTGAAATTTTTCATTTTAGTCAGCTTTTCAGCTTCTTCAAGAATTGACTCTTCACTTCGGCATGTTATTTTGCGTCCCTGATGAAGTGCAATTGAACAGAAATTGCAGTATCCGAAACAGCCCCTGTTGTGAGTTATCGAAAACTGAACTTCCTCTATTCCGGGAACACCTCCGAGTGCCTCATAAGACGGGTGATATGCCCGCATATAAGGCAGACTGTAAACCTTGTCAAGCTCCTCTGTAGTCAGGCTGTATGCAGGCGGATTTTGTACAAGCATCAGCTTGCCATGCCTTTGTATAACGGTTTTTCCGTAAACCTCGTCCTGCTGGTCATATTGTATTCTTGTTGCTTTTGCATAAGCCTCCCTGCTTTCGCTGACCTGTGCAAAGCTTGGACATTCTGCCGCACCATATGGTGTATTTACAGGCTCGGTAAGATAACAAGTTCCTCTTATATCATGTATATCCCTTATATTCTCGCCTCTTGCCAAACGCTCTGAAAGTTCGGTTATCTGATGTTCTCCCATTCCGAACATAAGCAAATCTGCTCCGCTTTCAACGAGGATTGAAGGTCTTACGGCATCATCCCAATAGTCATAATGTGCAAATCTTCTTAATGACGCTTCAAGCCCGCCTATTGCAACAGGAACATCTCCGTATATCTCACGAATTTTTTTGCAGTAAACTATTACGGCTCTGTCAGGACGTTTTCCTGCTTTTCCGCCTGCGGTATACGCATCGTCCGAACGTTTTCTCTTTGCGGCAGTATAATGAGCTACCATTGAGTCAATATTGCCCGATGTAACAAGAAAAGCAAGCTTAGGACGTCCAAAACGCTTAAAGTCCTTATCAGTATGCCAATCAGGCTGAGAAATTATACCTATCGTATAGCCGAGTGACTCTATCAGCCTCGATATAATTGAAACACCAAAGCTCGGGTGGTCAACATAAGCGTCACCCGTTATGTAAACGAAATCAAACTGCTCTATGCCTCGTTCTTTCATTTCCTTTTCGGTTACAGGTAAAAATCCGTTCATAACAGCTCCTAACTCATCTTTCTTGCACGTCTTTCCTCAAACTGCAAACGTGACATCAATACCTTTCTTGGCTTTGCACCCTCACTTGGAGCGATTACTCCCATTTCTTCAAGCTCGTCCATAATTCTGGCTGCTCTGGCATATCCCAGTTTCAGCTTACGCTGAAGCATTGATGTGGATAACTGTCCGTTTTCTATTGCAACTGCCATTGCTCTTTCAATATAGTCCTCGTCACTTCCGACAGCAACAGAGCCGTCAGAATCATTATTCTTGTCTGCTTTCGTAACAGGGATACAGCTTTCAACAGCCTGTATAATATCATTGTCGAATTCAGACTGAACCTGAGATTTTACAAATGATACTGTAGCTTCAACGTCCTTTGATGACGCAAAACAGCCCTGTATTCTCACAGGCTTTGTTGAACCTATCGGCAGATAAAGCATATCACCGTTTCCTAAAAGCTTTTCAGCTCCTGCCATGTCAATAATTGTTCTTGAGTCAATCTGCGACATTACAGAAAGTGCAATACGGCTTGGGATATTTGCTTTGATAAGTCCGGTTATAACGTCAGTTGTAGGACGCTGTGTTGCAACTACGAGATGCATTCCTGCGGCACGTCCCATTTGTGCAAGACGGCAGATTGAATCCTCAACCTCTTTGCCTGCAACAAGCATCATATCAGCAAGCTCGTCTATGAAAATTACTATCTGCGGCATTTTTTCAACGTCAGGGTTTGTTTCTGCCATTGCATTATATGACTTTATATCATTTGCACCGTCCTCAGCAAAAATATTATACCTGCGTATCATTTCATTTACTGCCCAAGCCAAAGCTCCTGCCGCCTTTTTGGACTCGGTAACTATTGGTATCAGCAAGTGCGGAATGCCATCGAACACCTTAAATTCAACAATTTTCGGGTCAATCAGTATGAGCTTTACTTCATCAGGAGTTGCATTATAAAGTATACTCATAATAATTGAACGTGTACATACGGATTTTCCTGAACCTGTTGTTCCTGCAATGATTACATGTGGCATTTTCGCAACGTCACCAAGTATTATATTGCCTGCAATATCCTTGCCGACCGCAAAGGTCAGCTTGCTTTTGTTATTCTGAAATTCAGAAGACGAAAGTATCTCCCTTAAAGTTACAATATCCTTTTTTACGTTAGGAACTTCTATTCCTACCGCTGATTTCCCCGGTACAGGAGCTTCTATTCTTACACCTTGTGCCGCAAGGTAGAGAGCAATATCGTCCTCAAGGCTCTTTATTTTTGATACTTTAACGCCTGCCCCCGGCTGAATTTCATATCTTGTAATGGAAGGGCCTCTGAAAATATCACTTATCCTTACTGTAACTCCAAAGCTTTTCAGCGTATTTACAATAATTTCAGCCTTTTCCCTCATTTCAATGGTGGCCTCAGCACTGTTGTTTCTGTTGTCAGCCTGCTCCAGAAGTGAAAGTGACGGTTTTACATAAACAGGCTTTGGCTTATCAGCATATTCACTGGTATCTATCGGTTCAGCCGCAATTACAGACTCCTTGACATCATTCCCTTTAACAGAATCTGACAAGGCTGCTCTGCTGATGAGTGCATCAAGCTCGCTGTCATTTTCAGCGTGTTCCTCTGCAGATTTTTCAGGCTTTTTTCCTAGTGAAACTTTTTTTAACGTTTTCAGCTGACTTTCCTTATTCTTTTCAAATGGGTCAATCGGAACATCAAAGAGAAATTCCGGAGTTTCGCCCTGAGATGATTCATTTCTTTTGTTTGACATTGTTTCCTTTGAATGATTATTTGCAATTTCAAGAGCTTCCATTTCTGCATCATAATCATCTTCATTTTCGTCATAATATTCATCATCTTCATCATCAAAAGCGTCCTCAAATTCGCCGCCCATAAGGACATTCTTTAATCCTATAATACAGCGTCCAAACCAGCGGAATGGTCGGGTTATAAGCTCAAAAAACTGAATTATCCCCATATTTGTAAGCAGCATTCCAAATACAAAGAACATTATTGCTGAAATTATTTTTGCACCTGTCGGGCCGAAAAGTGCCATAAGCGGTCCTGCGATAATCATACTTGATACACCGCCGCCATGAAGCTCCTTGCCCTCTCGATAAAGGTTTGCGACCTTTTTTATGATATTACTGCCTCTTATCTCACCTACAAACACTATCTGAATTACCGAGCTTATAAGGAATGTCATGGCAACTCCCCATATTGCTCTCCCCGTAACACATTTATAGCTTTTTTCCATTCCGATAAGAATTGCTGTATATATAAGCATAGCAGGTACAGCAAGTATTGCGATGCCGAATGTACCTAAAAGAATATTATGTATCTTATTCCAGCCCGAAGTCCCCTCAATAAATGCTATAAGGAGAACCAACACGCCCAATGCGAAAAGAATAATTGACCAGAATTGATTTTTTTCATTTTTCGGCTCAGCAACTTTTTTTTTGACTCCCTTATCATTTTTTGCTGTACTGCGTGAGCCTTCTCCGCCGGAGCTTCTTTTCTTTGATTTATTACTGCCTGAGCCGCTGTTTCTTTTTGTTTCAGCCAATTTGAAGTTCTCCTTTCTCAGATTTCAGAACCTGTACCAATAAGAACAGTTTGCAGAAAACGTATATAGGCAACACCACACAAAGACCAGCTAAAAGCTTTGTAAGATGTTGCCTTAAAATATGTAATTAAGCAAGCTTTTGATATGTTTCGTAACCAATAATCGTAAGTCCGAGAGCAAGTGTATAAATTGAGAAGATGGTGAACTTATTTGACTTTACAAGCCAGCTTACCATTTTTATTGCACATATGCCGACTACTGCCGATACAATAAATCCAACTACATATGGAAGCGGATTTCCTAAAGCCTCAGATTCACCCAACGCATCTTTAAATTCAAGCACACAGCCTGCAAGAATTGTAGGTATTCCGAGTATAAATGAGTATCTTACTGCGGTATCACGAGAAAAGCCGCTGAAAAGTCCGCCTGAAATTGTTGAGCCTGAACGTGATACACCCGGGAAAAGTGCTATAGCCTGAAAAATTCCGACTGTAAGTGCATTTTTCCATGTAATATCGCCTGCTGTTTTATTTCCCTTTACACATCTGTCAGATAAAAACAGTATGAGTGATGTATAAAGGAAAAGACAGCCAAGCAATATCATATATGTTTCAGATACCTTTTCGATTACGTCTTTAAGAGGTATACACGGCACAAGTACAAGACATGATATAATAAGCATTACTATCATACGGCGTTCAGGATTCATCTTTGTTTTAAAGAGCTTTCCTTTGAACAAATCTGTACACATTGTACCGAATTCTTTAATAAGTGCAATTACGTCCTTACGGAATGCAATAAATGTTGCAAGGAGAGTTCCCAGATGAAGAATGGCTGAAAAGAAAAGGCCTGTCTGCTCTGTACTTCCGAAATAATGCTGATATAATGCAAGATGTCCTGAACTTGAAACAGGCAGGAACTCTGTAAGGCCTTGTATTATTCCCTGTATAATTGCGTCTAAAAAACTCATAGTTACCTCCGTTAGCAATAATCAGTCAGCATAACGCCTTTCGCTTGTTTCAATAAGTTCGTACAAGCTTTCAATAGCGTCACTCAGTCCTCCAAGATTATCAATTAATCCGATAGATACTGCACTTTCTCCCTCAACAACACTTCCGACGTCCATTACAAGCTCTTCCGTATTCATCATGAGTCTGCGGAAAGTCTGTTCGTCTATATGGCTGTTCTGCGTTACGAATTTAATAATTCTGTCCTGCATTTTATCAAAGTATGAAAGTGTCTGCGGAACGCCCAGAACTGTCCCGTTCATTCTTACGGGGTGGATTGTCATTGATGCAGACGGTACAATAAACGAACGCTTGGCACTTACTGCAAGCGGAACTCCAATTGAATGGCCTCCGCCGACAACAAGAGAAACTGTAGGAGTTTTCATTCCTGCTATAAGCTCGGCTATTGCCAGTCCTGCTTCCACATCACCGCCGACTGTATTAAGAATTATTACAAGTCCCTCAATACTGCGGTCCTGCTCAATTGCAACCAAGGACGGTATAATGTGCTCATACTTTGTGGTTTTATTTTGTGAGGATAGAACATAATGTCCCTCAACCTGACCGATAATAGTAAGACAGTGAATTAAGTGCTTGGAATTTCTTGAAATAATTTCGCCGGTCTTTTCTATCAGCTCCGCCTCATCAAGCTGACTTTCGATTTCTTCCTCATCATCAGTATTGTTATCATCAGACTGTTTCTGCTTTTCTTCCTGATTATCATTTTTATTCATTTTATTTATATCCCTTCAAGTATAATAATGTTATTATACTGATTTCTGAACGGGATATACATATATTATTATAAACAATTTATTCAGTAAAGTCAATATTCAGCATAAATTTAACATTTTTTTAAGGAATCACCGCACAAATCACATCAAAAGACTTTATACGATGCTGCCCCCTATTCTTTTACCACATTTACGCTCCTTATGCCGTACCTTAGAAAAACGTCTATACACTCCTTATTAATTACCTCTCCGCTTACTGCTATAGGTATTGCAGGCGGACATGGCACATTTACTGCTGAACAAACTCTTCCCCCTGAGTTTTCAACATTCAACGTTTCGCTTGTTGAAAAAACGGCATTTCTGATACTCATTGCCTTTTTTAACTTCGGTACTGAAAAGTCCTTATACACATACCTTGTTCTTTTGGCACGATTTACCGTTGTTTTTAATGCTGATTCAAGAGTATCGAGTTTTTCAACAGCTTCAAACGGAGAAGTCAATAAAACAGTATACAATGAGTCTGCATACTCACATTCAACATTTTCAGCTCTTAGCAAATCTGCAAATTCTTTTCCGTCAAATCCGCTTTCCGCCGCATTTATCGTGATATGAAACGGCTCTGAATCTGCAAAAACAAGTCTTTCAGATAATTCGGCTCTGAGTTTTTCAACACGCTGTTGAATATTCTTGATATCCTTCCGTATTTTTTCATCTATGTACCTGTTGCACAAATCCAGTGACGCCATTATCAGATATGACGGACTTGTTGACGCAAAAAGAGTCATTGCGTCTTTAACCTTGTCTGCATACTTCAAATCTGAAATGTGCAGATAAGCCGCACCTGTCAATGCAGGGAGCATTTTATGTGCAGAATCACAGCAAAGGTCTGCACCAAGAGCTATAGGATGTCTGCTTTTCTCAAAAAACGCAAGGTGAGGTCCATGTGCATTATCTACAAGAAGCGGTGAATTATATTTTCTGCATATTGATGATATTTTTTCAATATCCGCTGTTTTTCCCGTATAGTCAGGCGAGGTTATGTACACACAGGTCGGAGCTTTGCACTCCATAAGCTCCTTTTCCAGCTCGTCAAGGGGAATTCCTCCGGTTAAAATACCTCCTGAATATTTAAGATAAAGCCAATGAACGTCAAGGTCAAGAAGTGCAGCCGCATTCAAAAAGGCTCTGTGAACATTTCTTGCAGCAATAACGGTTCTGCCCTCACGTTTCATAAGTGCAAGCATAGTCTGGATACAAAGCGTTGAACCTCCCACAGAATAAAACGTACCTGCTGTATTAAAAAGTTTTGACGCATTTTTTTCACTTTCTGCAATAATGCCGTCCGCATCAAAAAGACTGTCTGCCCCTTTTATTTCTGTAATGTCAAGCTTGTACAGCATATCAAGCAGGGGCTCGGGTGAACTTCCTTTATGACCCGGCATATGAAAACGCAATATGTCACTATTGCTGTATCTGCACATAAAATCATATATAGGTGTATTCATAATACCTCCGGTTTTTCCATATAGCAATACAACAAAACGCTGCAACTAAGCTGACAATTCAAACCGCATATTACTGCGTTATCCTCCTCACCATATGACAGTATGCTTTTGTCGTCCGCCTTGTACTATGCGGTTTGCTTTTGCCATCTTATGTTGCATTACTTTATTGCATTGCTATAAATTATATATTTGAGAATATTAAAAAGCTTGTTTCTTGCTCTTTTCATAGTAACTGAAACTGCAGCAGGGGATATATCAAGCGTTTGTGCAATTTCGTTAATATTCATCTCTTTAAAATAGTATAGCATAATTATTTGACTTTGTCTTGATGTAAGTTCATTTTTTATTATCTTAACAAGATTTCTTTTTATTTTATCAGCAGATTCACTTTCGTTTTCCTCTAAAAGCTTTCTCAAACTTCTGTCTGTAGCTCCCAATTCTGAATTCAATGTTACTCGTCTAGGCATTGGCATTTCTCCTTTTCTGATATGACTCTAAAATTTGAATAACCTCAAGCATTTCTGTCCGTTCAATATAGAGAAGCCTTATCCTCCTTTGCAGGTCTGTATATTCTTCTGTATCTTCACCGCCGTTTCTTTTAAGTTCATTCAGCTTAACGGTCAGATATTTTATACGCTGTTCAGCCATTATGCAGCTTTTGGTGTATGTTTTTATTAATTCTAGCATTTCATCATTCCTCCGTTTAACTCATAAAGCGTTTTAGAACTTTTGTTCTGTTTTGTTTGTAAATATAATTATAGAACATTAGTTCTTATTTGTCAAGAGTTTTTTTAAAAAATTTAAAACAATGTCGTACAAGAAGTATGCGGTGTTGCCTTAGTTTTTTTCAACAGACTAAAACAGCCATAAAAACAACTGTTTTATAAATGTATCTTTCAGGAATAAATGTAAATAATACCTGATGAGGTGAACTTATGAAAACAGATGATTACTACTTTAACCCGATTATAAAAAATCTGCAAAATAACCTTTCGGAAATCAAACGTATTTCAGGAGGCTCTTCTGACCTACTTATCAATGAATTCACTACAGGCGGCATAAAATGTGCTCTGCTTTGCTGTGAGGGAATGCTTGCCACAAGCACGATTACTGAGCTTGTTCTGCACCCCATTACAAAAATAACTATCGAAAATCCAACCGCCGATAAGCTGTTTGACCATATAAATAACAGACTGCTTCTTTCAGTTGACCGTCTTACCGTTAAAAATTACGGTGACCTTTTCAGAACAATAAATTCAGGTTTTGCGGTTCTTATTGCTGACGGTGCTGACACTGCACTTGCATTCGGCGTTCAGGGTTATGCGGCAAGAGGAATTGACGAGCCGTCAGGCGAAGCCAATATCATGGGAGCTCATGAAGGCTTTGTCGAAGTTGTCCGCACCAATATGTCACTTATACGTCGTAGGCTTAAAAGTCCCATGCTCGTTATGGAGCTTTCTGTTCTCGGTGACAGAAGTCAGACTGATATATGCATCTGCTATATGAAAGACAAGGTTTCTCACGGTCTTTTGAAAAAAATCAAGCAGTCGCTTTCTGAAATTGAACTTGAAACCATTTTGTCAACAGGCTATATACGTCCGTTTGTCGAAAGCAGGAGATTTGAGATTTTCAGCTCTACAGGCACAACCGAACGTCCTGACGTTCTATGCTCAAAACTCCTTGAGGGACGTGTTGCTATTCTAGTTGACGGTGTTCCCTTTGCAATCGTAATACCAAAGCTTTTCTGTGAGAGCTTTCAGACTCTTGATGATTACGCTTTCAAGCCTTATTATGCCGTATTTATCCGCTGGATAAAGTACGCCGCTTTCCTTATCTCAATACTGCTTCCCGCACTTTATGTTGCAATTTCACTTCATCACCCAGAACTGCTAAACTCCACACTTCTTGTAATTCTGGCTGAGGCAGAAAAAAAAGCTCCTATTTCTCTGCTTACAGAGGCAATAGGAGTTCTGCTGATGTATGAGATTATTCGTGAGGCAGGTTTGCGTCTGCCAAAAGCTGTGGGCGGAGCTGTAAGTATTGTCGGCGGTCTGATTATAGGAGATGCGGCTGTCAATTCAGGACTTGTCAGCACTCCTATGCTTACCATTGTCGCACTTGCCGTTACAAGCGGATTTGTCGTCCCTGAAATAAACCAAAGCGTCACCATACTGCGTTTCGGATTTCTCATTGCAGGCGGAATTTTCGGACTTTTCGGCATAAGTCTTACTGCTTGTGCAGTTTTAATAAACATATGTGCAACCGAGGATTACGGATATCCTTTTATGGCCCCAATTTCACCATTTAAGCCTAAAGCAATGAGAGATACCGCCGGACGTGTAGGATTCAGAAAAATGCAGCATGGCGGATTTACAGTGGAGGAATACCATGAATAAAATTTCTTACGGACAGCTTACCGCACTCCTCCTCGCTTCTGACACATTTACACTCGTATGCCTTACCGGAAATATAACCGCAATTACTGCCGCAGGCTTTATCACAGGCATTGCGATTCAGATTCTTGCCTCTTTGCCTGCACTTTCATGCAGTCTGCAAGGCGAAAAGGTCATTAACTCAATCGGAATACAATGGATTTATCTGCTTTTTACGCTGTTATGGGGCGGACTTCTTTTTGTAAGGGTATGGCAAACCTCTGAGGAAATTTATATTCCCTCTGTTTTTTCAGACGTTATTCCGCATAAACTTATCATAACTGCACTTATCGGAATTATATGCCTTTATGTTTCCTCGCCGGGAATTAAGGCTCTCTCCAGAGCCGCTGTCGTTGTGGCAGGGTTTGGAGTTTTATGTCTGGTTATTATTATTCTCGGTGCAGCAGACAAAATCTCATTCAGCTACCTTACAATAAAAAGCTCCGCAGGCTTTGCTGCTGAGCTTATAAAAGGTCTTGCTTTAAGCGGAAGTCTTGGAACTTTCGTTATCCTGCTTGAAATAGTCAAGGACAACAAAATCAAAACAACTGTCTTTTATTTTATTTGCAAGGCAATATTAACATGTATAGTTTTGTTCATCACAACACTGGTCAGCGGGGGTATAATGAGCATTGTCAATTTCCCCGTAATTACTGCCGCCCAGCTCTCTCAGCCATTCAGCAATCAAAGAACCGACTCTGCTTTTATAATAATTTTTGTTATACTTGCTGTTATATCAATTGCATTGCAGGCAACTGCTGCCTCAATTATCATTAAAAAAATATTCCCGAAGTTTTCTCGTTTCAGATGCAGTACCGCACTAATTATAATGTCACTTGCAGGACTCGCTTTAAGTCGGGCAAACCTGTATTCTTCAATATTCGCACTTATTTTTGCACTTGTTGCATTAATTCCGCCTGCCGTTGTACTTGTAAAAGCGAAAGGGGAGTCTAAATGAAAAAAATTATAATCAGCCTTATTGCATTAATTTCTCTTACAAGCTGTAATTCCAAGCAGGTTCATGATAAAGAGTATCTGCAAACAGTTTTCATCAGCAAGAAAAATGATACCTTCAGCTCCAGAATGAGCTTTTTTGATGAAACAGACGATATTTCTGCTGAGGGGACATCACTTGACGAGCTTAAAGAAAATTCCGAGCTTTTATGCGGCAAAACTATTTTTACAGGTCATACAGAAGCAGTCATTTTAAACGGCTGTGATGTTACCGAAACATTGGAATTTATGCTGAATGACTGGAAAGTTACGCCCTCCTGCTTTATTATTCTGGGAAGTGAACGGCTTTTAAAGTCTGATAACCTTTTAACAGCTGATAACATTCAGTGTGCAATTGAACAGGGAAAAGCGCCTGAATGCGACATTATTACTGTTTTAAGCGGACTTCTCAGCTCTGAACGTCAGGCAAAAACGGTCAGATACAGTTCTGATACCAATTTTGAATATGCAATTATTCAAAGATAATAAGATGTTGCATTTATATCTGATGCCGAACTACCCCATATTCATCATCAAGCTTAAAATATGGACATTCAAAATTACTTCCTGAAAGAAATCGGCTCATTTCGTCCTCATCAAGATTGACAAGGCAAATATAGCATTCATATTCTTCATCATAAATATAATTTGTACAGCATTCACAGTTCGTTTGTGCCAAAAATTTCACCTCCAAAAATAAAAGGACTCCAAACGGAGTCCTTTCAATTATTTATCTAAATCTTTAAGGATTCTGATTAGTCCTCTTTCTTTCTGAGAACGATAGCAGCACCTGCAGCAGCAGCAAGACCTGCAACAGCAACGCCTACGCCTGCAACACCAGTCTTAGGTGAATCACCCTTCTTAGTTGTTGTAGCCTTCTTAGTTGTTGTAGCAGCAGCCTTTGTTGTAGCACCCTTCTTAGTTGTTCCAGGAGCCTTTGTTGTTGCTGGAGCAGCTGTTGATGAAGGAGCAGTTGTTGTTGCCGGAGCAGCTGTTGTTGTAGTTGTAGTAGTTGTTGTTGTAGTTGTAGTAGATGTTGTTGTAACAACCTTATCAGCAATCTTGATGTAACCGTCTACCCAGTTCTTAACTGCATAGTCAGTCATTGTATCGATTTCAGCCTTTGCATCATCTCTTTCCTTTGTAAAAGCAGATGTAGTAAACATATCTCTTGTTGGCTCACCCTTTTCAGGATCAGCAGCAGGAGTTACAACATAGTTGAACTTAATTGGGAATGTATCGCCAGGCTGTGCATCATCCGGAATTGTTACATCATATGACATAATTACACCATCAGCACCAGCCCACATAGCTGTACCATCTTCAAACTTAGCATCTAATGCAGCTGATGCAGCAGTAAAGAATACTGTATTGCCATCAAGAGCTACAGTTGACAAGCCCATATCTTCAATAGCTGCACCCTTTGTCCATGATAATGCACCTGTAGCCTTTTTAACAAGTGTAAGTCTGTCATCATTTACCATGTGAAGACCGCATGCCTGCCAAAGGTTCTGAGCACCTGAAACAGAAAGCTCAATTGTCTGTGTCTTGTTAGCATCAATCTTGCCGTCTCCGTCTGTATCGAGATCTTCCCACTTGAGTTCGATCTGTGAAAGCTTAAGAACAGGCTTTGCCTCTACTGCTGATGCTGAAAAAGCAGAAGTTGCAGCAGTTGCAGCTACAGCTGTAAGAGCCATTGCAGCGAAAGCCTTTTTTAAAGAATTCTTTTTCATTGTTTTTAGTTTCCTTTCAATTAATATATTAATTTTATATGTTACTTCTAACACACTACCTAATAATGCATTAGAGTAAAACAACTTAATTTAATGACATTTATCTGCCGCAATTTTTTTGCGGCAGATAAAACATTTTAATAGCAATTAACCAATAATTGTATCCCAGTTATTCTTTGCGTCTGATGAACCAGTCTGAACGTATGAGTAGAATGTAAGAATATTAGATGCGTCATTTGCATCAAGGTTTCTGTTAGCCTTATCTGTGTTCCAGTTGCCTTCAGAATATACATCCTTGTCTGTATCAGCAAGGAAACAAGCAAGCTGTTCAAGATTTTCATCTTCTGCTGAATAAAGAACAGGATTTGCTACACCTGTCTGCTTCTGAGCATAATATGTGAGAATATTGCTTGCATCACCGGCATCTACTGTGTTATTGAGATCAGCGTCACCCTTAACACCGATATATGCTGTTACAGTCATTGGCTTGTAAATCGGATTGCCTGCTTCATCAGTTCCAAGTTCCTCACTTGAAGTAAGAGGTGTACCATTTACATAAAGCTGAACATCATACTTATTTGTTGACTTATTGAATACAGTTGCCGGTGTAGCATCACCAAATGTGATGTCAATTGCTGCAGGTTCAGCACCGGCTTCAATTAACTTAGCATTAACAGCTTCCTGATCAAGAAGATCTACATTTTCTATGATAGCACCATTATCAAGAACCAATGTAACCATAAGCTTAACAACCTGATCCTTGTTGAATGAATTTGTATCATGTGAGAAGTAGTAACCTACTGTTGAAGTAAAGTCAGTAGCTTCATTATTTATGAAACAATCCTTAAACTTGAGAGCCGGTAATGTTGTAGTTGTTGTAGAACCGCCCTGTGATGTTGTTACAGTTACTGTTGTTGTGCTTCCACCCTGTGGTGTTGTTGCACTTGCTGTTGTTGTGCTTACAACACTTGGTGTTGTTTCAGTTGCTGTTGTTGTGCTTCCACCTTGTGGTGTTGTTGCACTTGCTGTTGTTGTGCTTACAACACTTGGTGTTGTTTCAGTTACTGTTGTTGTGCTTCCACTCTGTGGTGTTGTTGCAGTTGTTGTCTTTGGTGAAACGATGATTGCACCGTCAATGAGTACTACAGGAACCTTATTACCGTTTTCATCTGAAATATACGTTTTAGCTGAATCCCAAGAAACAGGATATATTCCGCTTTCACAATCTTCAGGAACAGTATAAGTCAATGTAAATACATAAGAACCATCTTCAGCGATCTTATTCAAGCCTGAGTTTCTACCAAAGGCAATAATATTTTCCTCTGGATTATAAACAACATCAGCATCATATGCTTCACTTCTGTCAGAAATACCTGAGAAGCCGATTGGTGATGTCCAGTTAATAATACCTTCCATACCTGCAACGCCTACTGAACTACCCTTAACATATACATTCATTGTTACAGTTTGTCCAGGAACAGCTGTTACTGTTGGAATTACCCAACCAATTGTATCAGTTGGAATTGAAATTGCTGTAGTTGTTACGCTGCCACCCTGTGATGTTGTTGCAGCTGGTGTTGTGCTTACAACGCCTGGTGTTGTCGTTGCAGCTGTTGTTGAGCTTACAACACTTGGTGTTGTTGTTGCAGCTGTTGTTGAGCTTACAACGTCTGGTGTTGTCGTTGCAGCTGTTGTTGTGCTTACAACGCTTGATGTTGTTGCTGCTGTTGTTGTGCTTACAACGCTTGATGTTGTTGCTGCTGTTGTTGTACTGCCATCCTGTTGTGTTGTTGTTTTTGGAGTAACAATAATTGCACCGTCAACAAGTACTACAGGAACCTTATTACCGTTTTCGTCTGAAATGAATGTATTTGCAGTATCCCAAGTAATTGGGTACTTTCCGCTTGCACAATCTTCAGGAACAGTATAAGTTAATGTAAATACATAAGAACCATCTTCAGCAATCTTATTCAAACCGTTAGCTCTGCCAAAGGCAATAAGATTTTCTTCTGGGTTATAAATTACATCTGCATCATATGCTTCACTTCTGTCAGAAATACCTGAGAAGCCAATTGGTGATGTCCAGTTTACAGCACCTTCCATACCTGCAACGCCTACTGCATTACCCTTAACATAAACATTCATTGAAACTGTCTGTCCGGGAGCAGCTGTTACTGTTGGAATAATCCAACCAATTGCATCAGCAGGAATTACAATTCCTGTAGTTGTTGCACTTCCACCATTTGAAGTTGTTGCAGCTGTTGTTGTGCTTACAACACCTGATGTTGTTTTTGCAGCTGTTGTTGTGCTGCTATTCTGTGGTGTTGTTGCAGTTACAGTTGCTGTGCTGCCACTCTGTGATACTGTAGTTGCAGCTGTTGTTGTGCTGCTGCTCTTTGTTGTTGTAGCCACAGTTGTTGATGTATCTGCAGTACTTGATGTTGCTGCTGTAGTAGTTGTAACAATTGGCTGTGATGCTGTTGTTACTACATCTTCAATTATAATTGCACCGTCAATAAGATTGATAAGTGATGTTATATCATTACCATTTTCATCTACAATGAATGCATTCTCCCATGTGATTGGGTATTTGCCTGCCTTGCAGTCATCCGGTACATTATATGTAAGTGTGAATACTGTTGCTTTTTCTGCTGCTATCTTATTTAAGCCGTCCGGTGTAGCAAATGCGAGAAGTTTTTCTCCATTGTCTATCATCTCTGCTCCATAAGCATCGCCGCTTGCAACTCCTGCGTAGTCTACTCCTGCTGCGTGAGCTATTGCACCCTCGTAGCCTGCTACTGCTACATCTGTTCCTTCAACA
>DJPR01000033.1 GCA_002438605.1 Ruminococcus sp. UBA6407 | reverse complement strand
TTTAGCTTGTGCAGACAGGTTCTGAATATCTTATTCATTTAAAAAAGGGAAAATCAGAGATGGTATACTTTAATTTTCGTGATATTGTCGATAATGCTCTGAAACAGCGTAACACAAATAATTTGCACTAAAATGAAAGGAAAAAATAATGAGAATAGCGTTATATCCTAACTTTCAGAAGAAAAATGCACTCAGCTGTGCGAAAAGGGTATGTGATATTTTGATAAATGCAGATATAAAGGTTTCTGTTGACAATAAGTATCATGACTCATTTTCTGAATTTCCCGAAATTGAATTTATGGATATAAAGTCCGCAGCAGCAATATCCGACATTGTTATTGCAATCGGCGGTGACGGTACTATGCTCAGATGTGCAAAGCATCTTGCAGGATATGATACGCAGCTGCTTGGAATAAATACAGGCAGACTCGGCTTCATGGCAAGTCTTGAGGATAATCAGCTCGAAAAGCTGCTGTTGCTTAAAACAGGCGAATATGAGATTTCGGAACGTATACTCTTGAATTGCTCAACAGAAGATAATGGCGTTAAACGTGAATTTACTGCATTGAATGATATTTGTGTAAGCCAGCAGTTTTCTAAAATATGTGACTTTGAGGTGTATTCAGAGGGCTATCTTATAGGAAGATATAGAGCAGATGGAGTTTTATTCAGTACGCCTACAGGCTCTACGGCATATGCACTTTCAGCAGGAGGGCCTGTGATAGAGCCTGACCTTGAATGTATTGAAATGACGCTTATATGCCCTCATTCACTTTTTGCACGTCCGATGCTTTTTTCTGCCGAAAGAAGATTACAGGTTGTTAATACATGTCCTGAGGACAGGGAATGCAGTGTTTATGTAAATATTGACGGTGAGCATCCTCTGGAACTGAAAAGAGGTCAGAAGCTTGATATATATAAAAACAGCTATAAAATAAAATTTATTGATTTGCTTGGAAATTCATTTCATAGGTCATTAGGCAATAAATTAATGCAGTCCATAAAATAGAGGTAGTTTATGAATAAAAACAGACTTGATGTAATTCTTGAACTTATTTTGCAATACAATATAGACAGACAGGAAACACTGCAAAAACTTCTTAATGAACGAGGCTTTAATGTGACCCAAGCGACTGTTTCGAGGGATATTAAAAAGCTGAAACTGATAAAGGCACATGATGAAAACGGTGTATGCAGGTATATGAGTCCGTCTGTAAGTACAGCAGAAAAAAATATATTTTCAGATACAATAGTTACAGCAGATTATGCGTTAAATACAGTAGTCCTTAAATGCAAAACAGGCATGGCTCAGGCTGTATGTGCCTCACTTGATTCAATGAACTATTCGGAGCATATAGTTGGTACTATTGCAGGCGATGATACTATTTTTATTCTTATGAGAACAGAATCAGATGCAAAAAATTTATGTGAAAGATTTATTTCAGAGCTTAAATTATAGGAAAGAGGTGAGATCATGCTGAAAGAAATTTTTATAGAAAATCTTGCAGTTATAAAGCAGGCTGTCATACCATTTTCAGACGGATTGAATATTTTTACAGGTGAAACAGGTGCAGGAAAGTCGATTCTTATAAATGGTATAAATGCAGTTCTTGGGCAGCGTTCTACAAAGGATATTGTGCGTTCAGGCTGCAATAAGGCGGTTGTAACAGCACTTTTTACTGATATTGCTGCTAATGTAAAAGAAAAGCTTGATGAATTCGGTGTATCTTATGAAGATGATGAAATATCCATAACGCGTGAAATTAATGCGGACGGCGGAAGCGTGGCAAGAATAAACGGCAGAACTACGTCTGTTTCTGTATTAAAGGAACTGGGCTCTCTGCTTATAAATATTCATGGACAGCATGACAACCAAATTCTTATGGACAGCGAAAAGCATATAAAAATTCTCGATTCGTTCGGCGGTGATGATACACTCCTTACAGAATATAAGGAAAGCTTCAAACAGCTTCAGCAGACAGCAAGAAAATTGAAGGAACTGAAAAAGCGTGAAAATGAAAAGGCTGAACGATTGAGAAGTCTTAATGAGATAATTGAAGAAATGAGAGAACTCGAACTTGAGGAGGGCGAAGACGAAGCCCTTGAAAAAGAATATGAAACAGCTCAAAATGCGGAACAGATTATATCTTCATTAAATATGTGTGTTCAGCTTCTTTCGGGAGAAGAAAGTGCATCTGACCTTATACTTAAAGCTGAATCAGAACTTGAGGATTTGTCAGATTCTTCGCCATATAGTGAGCTTTATGAAAGGCTCAGTGCTGCTGAAATTGAGATTTCAGATATAGCTGACGAGCTTACTGCAATTACAGATAAAATAGAGCTTGATGGTCAGCGTGTTGAGTATTTAAGACAGCGAATAAGCAAAATAAATCATCTTAAACGCAAATATATGTGTGATTGCAGTCAGCTTATAGATATGTATAATAATGCACTTGAGGAAACGGGAAGTCTTGAAAGTTCTTCCGATGAAATAAAAAAGCTGAATGAAGAAAAAGAAGAGTTGCTTAAAGTCGTTACAGAAAGAGCAAAAACACTTTCAAAATTTCGTGAAGAAACTGCCAGAAAATTTGTAAGTCGAGTTACAGAGGAGCTTACATTTTTAAATATGCCGAATGTGATTTTGGACGTTAAGCATGAAAAAGGCAAGTTGACTGTAAATGGAATGGATACTATGGAATTTCTGATTTCTGCCAATAAGGGTGAAGACCCTAGGCCGATAAGCAGAATAGCGTCAGGCGGTGAGCTTTCAAGAATTATGCTTGCTCTGAAAAGTGTAATTGCCGATAAAGACAGTATCCCAACAATGATTTTTGATGAAATTGATACGGGAGTAAGCGGAAAGGCAGCTCAGAAGATAGGAATAAAGCTTAAAAGCATAGGAAAGGTAAGGCAGGTTATTTGTGTAACACATCTTTCACAGATAGCTGTTATGGCTGACAATCATCTTATGATTGAGAAAAAAACAGACAATGAACGTACTGAAACGTCTGTATATCAGCTTGATTTTAAAGGCAGAACAGCAGAAATTGCAAGGATTATGGGCGGAGAAAATCCGAGTCAGCTTATGCTTAAAACTGCAGAGGAAGAACTTATTAAAGCAAAGGAAATGTGTGATATATGAAAATATACTCAACAAGACATGGTGAAACACTTTGGAATATAGAAAACAGAATAGTTGGAACAACTGATTTGCCTTTAACAGAAAGAGGTATGAATCAGGCAGATGAGCTTGCTCAAAAGGTAAAGGAAATAGGTGATATTCAGGTTATTGTTTCTTCACCGATGCTGAGAGCAAAACTGACTGCAAAGCCGTCTTCTGAGGTGCTTGGTATTCCTGTTCAGATTGATGAAAGACTGCGTGAATGGGATTACGGTGAATTTGAGGGATTAGACAGATATGCAGACGGATTTTATGAAAACAAGCGTGAATTTGCTGTGAAAATGGGAAAAAGCGGAGAATCGCTCATACAGCTTGCACACAGGGTTTATTCGGCTCTTGACGATATTATTGCAGAATACAGAGATAAAAATGTACTTATAGTAAGTCATGGCGGCGTATGCAGAGTGATTGAAACTTATTTCAATAATATGACTACTGATGAATTCAGCGGTTGGTTTATGGGAAACTGTCAATTAATTGAATATAATATAATGTAGAATAATTTAAAATGTTCGGAGGCTTAAAAAGTATGCAGATAGGTGTTGATTATTATCCTGAACAATGGGATCATGCGTTATGGAGCAATGATGCAAAATTAATGGCGGAAACAGGTGTAAAGCTTGTCAGAATAGCTGAAAGTGCATGGTATAAGATGCAGCCTGATGAAAATGAGTTTAACCTTGAATGGCTTGATGAGCTTATATCACTGTTTTCAAACTATGGAATTTCAGTTCTGCTGTGTACTCCTACGAGCCTTCCGCATATATGGATGTATGAAAAGTATCCTGAAATCTGCAATTTTGATTCAAACGGCAATAAAGTGACCATACATAAATACGGCAGCAGGTGCATTAATTCCTCAGCTTTCATAGAGCTTACAAAAAATATTACAGAAAAGCTTGCTGAAAGGTATGCAGATAATCCTACGGTTGCGGCATGGCAGATAGATAATGCTATGGAGGCTTCACCTTGCTTTTGTGACGTTTGTCAAAAAAAGTTCAGAGAATGGCTCATAGAAAAATATGAAACAATTGAAAAATTAAATAATGCTTTCAGTGGCATTACCGGAAGTGATACATATCGTGAATGGAATCAGATAAAAATTCCCTCGGAGAATATTTCAGATTGCAGTAATCCTGCTTTACTGCTTGATTATAACAGATTTTGTCGTGAAAATATTTCTGAATATGTAAGAATACAGAGAAATATTATAAGAAGATATAATCCAAAGGCAAAAATAACCACAAATGCATCGTTAAGTGAACATAATCCTGATTTTTACAGAATGTATGACGGACTTGACTTTGTTTCATGCAATAATTACCTGTTTTCAGCAGATAATAATACCCTTTCAAGTTCATTCTTTTTGGACATGATAAGGGGAATTCAGTGCAGGAACTTTTGGGTTGCGGAGCAAAAAATCGGTAAACGTTTTGAAGAAACTGCATTAACTGAAACTCCCAAGCCTAATATGATAAAGGGATATGCAGTTCAGGCTCTGGCTCATGGTGCGGATAATGTAATTTATTACAGGTGGCGTACAGGATTATCAGGTTATAGTCAGGGGATTATTGACAGCAGTAATCGTATCGGACGCAGATATTTTGAATTTAAAAGTTTATGTGACATTTCATTAAAGCTGAAATGTATTTACAATACACAATTTTTATCAAAGGTTGCGGTTATATATTCTCCGGACTGTGAATATACATTTAAAACTCAGCCTCAGGCGGAGGGAATGAGTTATTTTGAGCATCTTGAGAAGTTTTACAATGGATTTACAAGGCTTGGTGCAAATGTTGATATAGTCGGACCGTATGCTGATTTATCGGAATATAAAATAGTTATAGCGGCAAATCTTTTTATAAATGATAATAAAACAGTTGAAAATATATATAAATATACATCAGGCGGCGGAATACTTGTGCTTACCTGTTTGAGTGGAGTACGCAGCAATAATAACAACAGATTAATGGACAGTATTCCTTCGGTATATAAGGATTTGGCAGGGATTGAAGTAATGGAATCCGATCCGATTGGAAATCATGATAACATATTGACCGATATTAAAGGCAGGGAATATAAGTGCAGTAAATGGTGCGATGTTTTACAGCTTAATACTGCTGAGTTTTTTGCCGGTTACAGAAGTGGATTTTATTGTGATATGCCTGCAATATCTGTAAATAAGTACTGTAAAGGCACAGCGTATTATATAGGTACTGTATGTGAGGATAAATTTTATTTTGATTTTGCCAATATGCTTATGAAAACAACAGGAATACCTCGGCTTAAAGGTATGCCTGATGGAGTTGAAGTCACAACCCGTACAAGCGGAGTTGATGAATTTATTTTCTTTTTCAACAATTCAGCCGAATATGCGGGCATAGGTCTGCCAAAAGCCATGTACAGCATAATTGATGAAACTGCAAAGGAGAAGATTGAACTTCCGCCGTATTCTTTTGATATTCTTAGAAGATAAAAAGCAATACCATGCAAATTCCATTACTGTATTATAATAGCGGATTTTTTTAAAATAAATATAACTTATGCTTGCAATTGGAAATAAATAATGGTATAATAATATCAAACTGCTGATGCAGTAAATATAAAATAAGGAGGTTTTTTAACAATGGCGTTAAAAAATCAGTATTTAATTGACTTATTGGAAACTGTTAAGAAGAGAAATGCAGGAGAACCTGAGTTTATTCAGGCTGTTACTGAGGTTCTTGAAACTCTTGAACCTGTAATCGAAAAAAGACCTGATTATGTAGAAGCAGGCGTACTCGACAGACTTGTTGAACCTGAAAGACAGATTATGTTCAGAGTTCCTTGGGTTGACGATAACGGCAAGGTTCAGGTTAACAGAGGTTTCAGAGTTCAGTATAACTCAGCAATCGGACCTTATAAGGGCGGCATCAGACTTCATCCATCTGTTTACCTTGGAATAATCAAGTTCCTCGGATTTGAGCAGGTATTTAAGAACAGCCTTACAACTCTCCCAATGGGCGGCGGCAAAGGCGGTTCCGACTTTGATCCTAAGGGTAAGAGCGATGGAGAAGTTATGCGTTTCTGCCAGAGCTTTATGACAGAGCTTTGCAGACATATCGGTGCTGATTGTGATGTTCCTGCCGGTGATATCGGTACAGGTGCAAGAGAAATCGGCTTTATGTTTGGTCAGTATAAGAGAATCAGAAATGAATTCACAGGTGTTCTTACAGGTAAGGGACTTACATACGGCGGTTCACTTGCAAGAACAGAAGCAACAGGCTATGGCCTTTGCTACTTTACTGATGAAATGCTCAAGGCTAACGGCAAGAGCTTTGAAGGCAAGACAGTTGTAATTTCAGGTTCAGGCAACGTTGCTATTTATGCTACACAGAAGGCTACAGAGCTTGGTGCTAAGGTTGTTGCACTTTCAGATTCTAACGGTTATGTTTACGATAAAAACGGTATTGACCTTGCTTGCGTAAAGCAGCTCAAGGAAGTTGAAAGAAAGAGAATCAAGGAATACGTTTCAACTCATCCTGATGCTGAATATCATGAAGGCTGTTCAGGTATCTGGACAATTCCTTGTGATATTGCACTTCCATGCGCTACACAGAATGAAATTAATAAGGAATCTGCTGAGATTCTTGTAAAGAACGGCTGCTTTGCTGTAGCTGAGGGTGCAAATATGCCTTCAACTCCTGAAGCAATCGAAGTATACCTCAGCAATGGTATTCTTTACGGACCTGCTAAGGCTGCAAATGCAGGCGGTGTTGCAACATCAGGTCTTGAAATGAGCCAGAACAGCGAAAGACTTTCATGGACATTTGAAGAGGTTGACGGCAAGCTCAAGAATATCATGAAGAATATCTTTAAGTCATGTGATGAAGCTGCTAAGGAATACGGTATGGCAGGCAACTATATGGCTGGTGCTAATATTGCAGGCTTCCTTAAGGTTGCAGAAGCAATGAAGGCACAGGGCTGCGTTTGATTAAAAATTAACAGTTAATTTAAAGAGGCGAACAGATTAGTTTCTGTTCGCCTTTTTGGATTGTAATTTTTTACAAATAGTAACTAATGAATTAATTTCTATTTAGTATTATATTTTTCAAAATGTAAAAAAGCAACATCAATATACTTCAAGTATATTGTTAACTTGAGCAAACATGTGTGCTTAGTGAAAATAACTAAACAAATAACTAGTTTTTAGGGTGTGACATATAAAAAATATCTATCTGTTTGTATAAAATGACGAAAAAAATTAATAAATTATTACAGCTATTGCTTTTTCGATATCATGGTGTTATAATAGGAACATGAAAAAGATATACCAAATGTAATTTGTATAGAATCTGTTAATTTATACGTATGGTAATAATCAGATTCTAGGAGTACGATATGAAAAATAAGGAACTGAGAAAGCTCAGACGTGCTGAACTTCTTGAATTAATGCTTCAGCAGC
Organism: Ruminococcus sp. UBA6407; assembly: GCA_002438605.1. Classification (GTDB taxonomy): domain Bacteria; phylum Bacillota; class Clostridia; order Oscillospirales; family Ruminococcaceae; genus Ruminococcus; species Ruminococcus primiciens. Next base: position 11,895 of record DJPR01000033.1, on the reverse strand, counting down.
AAACTGAAATAGATAGATTAAAACAGGAAAATGAACAATTAATTCAAAAGCTTAATGATAGAACAATAACAATTGAAAATGCAGGCAGTATTGCAGAAGCCTCTTTAAAACTGAACAAGGTTTTTGAGGCAGCACAAAAAGCTGCTGATGATTATCTTGAGAGTATTAAGTCCCAAAGTAACGGCAAGACAAATGCAAAAAGAAAAAGGAAAAAATGAAACTTAACAGAGAACTCGTATTCGGTGTTAAAATTTGCAATGGTAAGGAATGAGGCAAATGCACAGGCAGATTAATGAATATGAACTCACAACAGAAAAAATTGAAACAGAGATTAAAAGATTGAAACGTAAAAAAAGCGGACGCCGCATTTTAAAAGAAACTGTTTTTTCATTACTGGTTGTTGCGGCGGTTGCAGTTTTAGCTGCAATGCTGTTCTTTCCGATATTCAGAGTAACAGGTTCAAGCATGGAACCTTCTCTTGATAGCAAAGAAATTGTTGTATGTTTAAAAAACAGCAAATTTAAGTCAGGAGATATAGTTGCTTTTTATTATAACAATAAGGTTCTTCTCAAACGTGTGATCGGTACAGCGGGAGATACGATTGAGATTGACAAAGACGGAAACGTTTTTGTAAATGGCAATATGCTTGATGAACCTTACATAAAACAAAAAAGCTTAGGTCAGTGTGATATCGATTTTCCGTTTCAAGTTCCTGATAACAGAATTTTCGTTATGGGTGACAATCGTGAAACTTCGGTGGACAGCCGAACTACAGCAGTTGGCTGTATAGCTGATGAGTATATCATCGGAAAAGTTTTTTTCAGAATATGGCCTTTTGGAAAGTTTGGGTCTGTTTAAGAAAAGATTATTATGTATAAAGGAGTGACAATGATGCAAAACTATTCTTATAAAGTGAAGAACATTTTAAAAAGACATAAAAATCATACACGTTATATTATAGTTTTCTTCTTGCTTTCTGCATTTGTTGTATCGTTTGTATGCTCCGCTTTAATGAAGCCGGCAGTTAGTATGACTAATAATGATTATTTGGATGAAAATGCTTATGAATCTGAGGACTTAAGTAATATTTCATTTGATATGGAAGATAATCCAACGTTACTTGCAAATGCAACAGATGGTTATCCTATAACAAGCGGTAAATATGAAGAAAGTGACTGGTATACAGGAGGTTCTCTTGGAATTGCAGGAGATTTCCATATGTTTGCCTTTGATCAGTTAATTTTAAATCAGCATTTTAATGGTAACTTTGCTACTCCAAATTTATATCTTGCCGGTGCAGCTACAGCTTTTGGTCCTAATAATGATATAAAAGAAAGAATGTTATCTGTTGTAAGTAACAGTATTGGGTTAATTGGAGAATATCTTGATGATTATGATGATGGAAATGGTGGAGGCAACAAAGATAAATCAGCACAAATTAAATTTTCTGATTTATATGTACCTTTAAGTTGTACTATTACACAATTCAATCCGAGTGGTCATTCTAATGTTTTCGATTTAAGTCCGATGAAACAGTATGAGGTAGTGTGGGGTAAAGATAAAAAACTTGTTGGTTATGGCAAGGTTATAAATGAATCTACTTCCAGAGGATTTTCATTAAAGAAAATTAATGGGCAGTGTTATATACAACATGCCGGCAGTGATTATATTGATTTTTCAAGTTATAAAACTAAATATCAGCAAATGTCAAATTCTTATTCAAAACTACAAAGTAATGTAGAATTTAATAATGGAAATATTAATCTCCCGGATTCTTCTGTTCAGGCACAAAATATATTGAATATAACAGCAAGTGACTTTAATTCTATAAAACAACACTTTTCAATTTCAGGTATTGATTGGTCAGATGGTCAGTATCAAAATAATCAGACATTAGTAATAAATGTAGATCTTGCAGGACAAACTGATTTTGCTTTTAATAAGGATGTAAAATATAGTTACAAGGGTTCTACAGCTTCAATTCTTAATGGCGGTGAAGATTCACTCTATAAGGGCACAAATATTTTATGGAATTTCTATGATAGCAGTGAGACCGATGGCGTTTATAAAGGAAAAATACATAATACTGCAACAATAAATGGTCAGTTCTTAGCACCGGGGGCAGATGTTAAATTAGATGTAACATTCAATGGAAATGCTATTGCTAATAAGATAGTGATTAATCAGGAATCACATAGAGCTGACTATTTGGGTGCTGTTATAAAGGAAACAGAAATTTCGGTTACGGCAAAAAAGGAATGGCTTGATAACGGCAGTGAATCTCATAGTGCTGTAATGGTTAACCTTTATCAATCAACAAAGCCAAGACTTTCAGGTGATGATATATTATCAAATTCTGATTTATATGAGGAGAATGTTGAATTAAACGAAGGTAATAACTGGCAGCATCAATGGGAAAATCTCCCTAACCATGATAGTGACGGAAATACTTATTATTATTATATAGTTGAAACGAACAAACCTAGTGATTATGGTACAGCTTATTTAAATAATGGTGTTGGTAAATCCAATGGCACAATTACTGTAAAAAACTATAAGCCTGAATATACAGAGCTTACTGTTGAAAAGAAGTGGTTTGACAGAAACGGAAACAGCATATCATCGCCTACAGATGAAATTGAGTTTAAGTTATATCAATCCACGTTTAATGCATCTGAAAAGCCTGGTGATGCTGAATTGTATCCGAACGAAACTGATGCGATACATAAATTAAATTCAAGTAACAATTGGAGTACAACGATAGGAAATCTTCCTCCTGTAAATGAAAAAGGTGAGAATTTATATTATTATGTTGAAGAAACATCAGTAGAAAACTATAAAGCAACGTATGAAAAAAATGGAAATACCATTACTATTAAAAACAAAAAAAATGATGGTGGCTTGGAGATAAATAAGCAGTGGGTTGATAAAGACGGAAACCCAACAAGTCCAACTGTTAATAACATTACGGTTAATTTAAAGAGAGCCTTAACTGCACCAAGTCAAACAACAAGCAGCGGAACAGGAAGTGATACAAGAGAAGATGGACTTGAGATTGTTGGTCAGGTTGATTGTCCGAAATATAACGGAGTAGTTGATATTACTGATAGCACTAATTCAAAAGTTGTGAAAGCAATGACAGAAAATGTTAGAAAAAAGGTAAGCAAAATTGAAATTACTGTAGTCGGTAGTCCTAATGGAGATTTTCAATATAATTGTGACCAAAGCGGAAATAATGGTTCAAGTAATATACAATTAAACACTTCTAATATTACTTTAGATAATATTTCTTTAACTTCCAATTATATAAAATTAGGAATGTATGGTGATTTTACAGTGAGTGTAAAATTCCTCGCTCCTATTACACAAAAGTACACATTAAATATAGATTGGAATGGAGTAGCATCTGAAGATGATATTTTTATTGCTGAGCTATATGAATGTGACACAACTTCCGATGTGGGTACATCTGTTGCAAGTGTTTCATTGAAACCCGATACAAACAGTACAAATTTTGACGGTTATGAATTAATATCAAATAAATATTATTATGTAAAGGTTAAAGATAATAGCGTTAAAGACGGATATACGGTATTTGGATTGCCAACGTCAAAAATCAAAGGTGATGCTTCTGTAACATCTGATATAAGTTGTTTTGGTTCAAATGGTGCAGTTTCCGGAGCTCCAAGCGATGCAGAGTCTGTAGCCGGTTATCAGAATATTGTGTTGAATGCTGCAAATGGTTGGTCTTACAGAATTGAAGAATTGCCGTTTGTAAATGCTTCCAATCAAACTTATTATTACTATTTTGAAGAGGTTGTTCCTAACGGAGCAGAGTATATTCCAATTCAGTATAGTGGCAATGGAGTTAGTCTTTCAACTGATAGTACGAAAACTATTAATTTAACTAATATGATAACAGGAGATACTCCTGAAAGTACTAATATTCAAATCAATGTTGAAAAGATTTGGAGAGGTTTTGATTCTAAACCTAACAGTATTACGGTTCAGCTCCAGCGAAGCAGTGATAATGGTAATACTTGGACTGATGTGTCAGGCAAATCAGCAACGCTTGATGAGAGTAATCAATGGAAATGTTCATTTATTGATTTGCCAAAAAAGAGTGATGATAATTCAGTTACATATCAATATAAGGTGGTAGAAAAAAATATACCTGTAGGTTATAATGTTTCATACAGCTCAGATAAAATGACTGAAAGTGGTACAGTAACAATTACCAATACGCTAAAATCATTAGAATTAGCTGTTAATAAAAAATGGATAGACAATAATTCATCTAATAGACCTGATATTACATTAATTTTACAACGGAAATTAAGTGATTCAGGTACTTGGCAAGATTATGCTTCTGTTCAACCTACACCAACTAAAAACGGAAACACTTGGACATATACTTATAGTAACTTGCCGGCATATGATACTAATGGCACAACAAAGTATTATTACAGGGTAGTTGAAAAAAGTAATCCTAGTGGGTATGTTAAAGTAAGTGCAGACAGTAATGGAGTTGCAATTGACAGTACAGATAAGACGATTACAATTATAAATATCAAAACTCTATCACTAAATTTAACAAAGAATTGGTCTGATCCTGATACTCAGCATAATGACATTACTGTGGAAATTCACAGGTCAACCAATAAGAATGATGTACCAAAACAGACATTTATAACTGTAACATCGACTTCAATGTCAGCATCAGCAACATCAACTACAATATTAACCACAACTACTGCACCAACTACAAAAACTTATGTATTTAATAATTTACCGCAAAATAACAAGCCAACTAATGGCGGTGATTATATTGCTTCAGTATCAAACAGCTTCAAATATAAGTTGAATAGCAGTGATAGTTATACAAATGGTACGATTTCTTCTGATGGCAGCAGTACGATAAGCAATGTACCTGCTGATAACAGTTATATAAAATATCAAGTAGGTGCTGTTTATAAACTGGATTTAACAAGAATAAAATCAGGAGATACAGTTACTTTTAAATTTAATTCTGATAATAAAGACAACACTAATTTTGGTTACTATAGTAATAAGAGTGGAGGATTTGTAGGTTTTACAAAAAGTAGTGATAATACATATTCAGTTAAAATTACTGATGATATTAGTCATTACGAATTCCAATGTTGGAGTAATGAACCTGAAATTACTGATACATCAAGTTTGAGCTTTACAGCGAATGGTATGTCAAGTTTAATTGAAGTTTCAGTTACTGCGGCATCAACTACTACATCAACATCAGCTACTACATCAACATCAATCTCAACAACTTCAATTATTACTACTACGACAACTAATGCACCAAGCGGCAATGTTGTATCTGGCACTATTACTGATTATAGCAGTTCACCAGTAATTGAACTAGCCCAAATAAGAAAAGCTAAATTTACTTTTAGTGGTAACCAATGGGCTGAGGCTAAAATCAAAATAAAGAAAAGCACAAATGTATTGCAAGAAATAAAATTAGGTTTTTTTAATAGTGATAATACTTGTGTATGTATTGAACTACCTAGTGATGCTATAAAAGACTTTTTAGATTCTAGTGCATATATTGAAAAGAAAATTTGGGGTAACACAAATTATGTTTTTAATAGCAATAGCATTACATTTATTTTTACTGACGATGTAGATTCGATACAAATAGAAATAAGTAATTCTAGTCAAAAATTTACTTCTATAGAATATGTAGTTTCTGATGATTCAACTGCTCAGTTTAAATCTGCTTTTAAAATATCAGGATTAAACTTGCTAGCATCAAATCAAGGTTCAAATTCCAATACTGATGCGACATTGGTTCAGGAGGTAACTTTAGGTTCAAATAATAGTTGGACAAAAACAATATCAGACCTTCCAATGTATGATGAATCAGGAAATGTTTATTACTATTGGGTAGAAGAAAAATTTGTAAATGGATATCAAAGTTCATATCAATATGGTGACAGTCCGGGTGATACAGGATATATCACAGGAAATAACGGCAATATAACAATACTCAATACTAAAGTTACGTCTGGCTCCATAGAAATGCCCTCAACGGGTGGAAAAGGTATTAATGACTACCGAAATGCAGGAATTATAATGATGACAGCTTCGGCAGGAATTTATATAGCACTTAAAATTTTAAAGAAAAAATCCATGGAATTTAAGTAAATTTCATGCAGAAAGGATGTTAAAAATGAAAAACAAGTTTAACAGCAAACACAATCACAAAAATGCAAACCTAAATAACTCAAAAATGAAAGGATATGATTTTATGAAAAAAACTAACAAATTTGCAGCTTTCGCATTAGCAGCATGCATGATGGCTCCTATGACTATGGCTACTACAGCTTCTTTTACCACTTCGGCTACTAACGTAACTATTAGTAGTTCATCAGATCAGGCAACCCATACATATACTGCTTATAAGATTTTTGACGGTACATATTCAACAAATGGTTTGACAGTAACAGGTTGGGCTACTGGCTTTAAATCAACAGAATTATTAGCTGATACTGATTTTACAGGTATTGTAACCGACTCTACTACAACTCCGCCAACAACTATTGGATCTGTTATAGGTTCTAACACAGATGCAGCAGCAGTAGCACAAGCAATTGAGAAAATCGGAGACAAATCAAGTGAGGCTGATAAATTAGCTAGTGTTCTTGCTAAATATGTTGGAACAAGTGGTACAGAATTATCAGGTACAGCTGTTAATTTACCTGCTGGATATTATATAGTTAAAGATGTTATGGGAACAGATAATACACATGATGCTGTTTCAAAGTTTATACTTGAAGTATCAGGTGGGGATACTGATATAAATATTGTAACAAAGAAATCATATCCTACAGTTCAAAAGAAAGTTTATGAAAACGTTAAAAAAGCTAATGATGATTTTGCAGATCATGAAACTGATAAAAAGTGGAATGATGTAGCTGACTATAATATTGGCGATGCAGTTCCATTTAAGCTTTATGGTACAATGCCTGATACTCTTGATGATTATGAACATTATTATTATCAGTTTTCTGATTCATTAGGCAGTCAATTTGAAGTACCTAAGAACATTATGGTTTACATAGATGGAAAAGAAATTACTCCCGCGAGTGGTGTATGTGAAGTTTCAACAGCAGTAGCATTAGAAGATGGAAGCAGAGGCCCTGAGCTAATGGTTAAATTTAATGATATTAAATCTATTGATATTGATAAAGACACAGCTGGTATACAGTCAATTACAAAAGATTCAATTGTAACTATTGAGTATACAGCAGTATTAAAAAGTAATGCTGAAATCGGACTTCCCGGTCAGGAAAATAAGGTAAAGCTTGAATATTCAAATAATCCTAATGCAACCGGTGATGGCACAACAAAACCTGATGATACAGGTGAAACTCCGGAAGATAAGGTAATTGTATTTACATATGAGCTTGACGTAACTAAGGTTGATAAGGCTACTAATGCTAAACTTGCAGGTGCTAAATTTACATTGCAGAATAGTGATGGCAAATATGCTAAGATTAGTTCAACAAGTCAAATAGTATTAGCTTGGGTTGATGAACCTGAAACTGATCCTTCCGGTACAACAACATTAGTATCTGATACAGATGGTCTGTTTAAGGTTATTGGTCTTGATGATGGTGTATATACACTTACAGAAACAGAAGCTCCAGGTAGCTATAATAAACTTACAAACGCTGTTGAAGTTGTTATAAAGGCTGAAACAGCAAATAATCAGACTTGGAATTCTTCTCCGGCCGATGCATTAACAGAACTTAAGGTTACAGCTGACGGTAATGCTGGTACAGGAAATGTAGATACAGGTATAGCAAGCATCAACATTGCTAACAGTAAGGGTTCAACACTTCCATCAACAGGTGGCATTGGTACAACAATATTCTATGTACTCGGCGGAACATTAGTAGTAGGTTCAGGAATAGCTCTTGTAACAAAGAAGAGATTAGGCAAAAACGAAGATTAATTTAAGAATAAGACATACCAAAATGACGGTTAATTAAATTCTAGGCTTGCCCGCAGGAATTGCTTGCGGGCGAGCATTAGGGAGTGTTCCATGAGGTGAAAACAAGGAAAAAGAAAAAACATGGCTGGATTGCAACATTAATTCTAATTCTGATTTTTCTCGTGGGATTCTCCGTAATGCTCTATCCGACAGTCAGCAATTACATTAATACAAAGCATCAGAGTTATGCGATAGCTAAGTATGATGAAGCAATGAATAATCTTTCCGAGGAGGATTATTCAGAAATCTTTGAGGCGGCAAAGGACTATAATAGGCGATTGAAAGAAACAGGTTCTCCGCTTAGCAATTATAAAGATGTTGCAGGCTATGAGGATGTACTCGATATTACGGGAACAGGCATTATGGGATATGTTACAATACCGCAGATACAGATACAGCTGCCGATTTATCACGGCACAAGTGCTGAGGTATTGAATATTGCAATAGGTCATTTAGAGGGTTCAACTCTCCCGATAGGCGGAGATTCAACCCATGCCGTACTCTCAGCACATAGAGGTCTTCCCTCCGCAAAGCTTTTCAGTGATTTGGATAAGCTTGTTGTCGGAGATGTGTTTACGGTAACAGTCTTAAATGAGGTTTTGACCTATGAAGTTGACAGAATAGTAATAGTTGAACCGCAGGAAGTCAACAATCTTGAAATAACAAGCGGAAAGGATTATGTAACCCTTCTTACATGCACTCCTTACGGAGTTAATACTCACCGACTTCTTGTTAGAGGAAAGAGAATTGCAACTGCTGCACCTGAGCTTGTTGTCAGAGTTTCGTCAGATGCAGTTCAGATTGAGCCAATGGTTGTTGCATCTATAATTGCAGTTCCATTGCTGATAATTACATTTTCTCTTACAATTATAGGCGGTTCAATAAGACAAAAACATAAGAAAAAGAAAAAAGGACTGGCAGATAATTTTGATGCGAAAGCAGGTGAGGATAGTGGTACACAATAAAATAATCGGTAAGGTTGGAATTTTTGCATTGCTGTTTAACCTTATATGTTTTTTTATGATGCCGATTAATGCTGAAGCTGATGAAAGAGGAAGTCTTACTGTAGACAGCAGTTCTGCTAAAATTCAGGTAGTTGACATGCATTGGCGTGTATACAGAGTTGCAGATGTTATTGATTCAGGAACAGTAAAGCTATGCGGTGAATTTGCGGATTTTCCTGTAAAGTTTGATATAAGCAATGATTCCTTAATAAAATCCGCAGCCTATTCTCTTGAAGCATATGCTGTAGCTCAAAATATTCAGCCTTTGTACTCAAAAATTGCAAGTTCAAAGGGAACAGCTACTTTTGATTCTTTGGAAGAGGGCTGTTATCTGGTTTTGGGTGAACCTGTAAAAAAAGACTTGGGATTGTTTTTATCTGTTCCTACTCTTGTCTGCATTGCAGATGGTCAGAAGTATGACTGTGATTGGGATTTGAATATGACAATTATTCCTAAAATCGGACTTGTAAGCAGTGGTAATGAAAACAATACCGCTGACAGAACAGTAAAAAAGGTTTGGGAATATGCTAAAAATACTCCTGATATAACTGTTAAGCTGTTTCAGGACGGCGAGCTTTATGATACTGTAGTTTTAAATGAGGAAAACAACTGGGAGTTTACATGGGATGAGCTTCCTAATATTTATCGTTGGACTGTTATTGAGGATAGTGTTCCTGATAATTGTTATGTCAGCTATACTCAAAGTGCGGTTAAATCAGGAAATGTTACAGCAGAGCTTTTCGTTATTACAAATACTTATGATGAGAACTTTCCGCCAAAGGTAACAACGTCTGTACCGCAGTCTACTACAACTGATGTAAGCAGTGTAACAACATCACAGGTTACTACAGTGAAAGGCGGCAGCAGTACAAGTGCTACAGGAAGCAGAGTTTCATCAAATGGCAGCGGCTTGACAAGCAGCGGACAAATAACGTATACTACTGTAAAGAATAGCATTACAACTACAGTAAGTTCAAAGGATAAACTGCCGCAGACTGGTCAGCTTTGGTGGCCGGTTCCTGTACTTGGTTTTGCAGGATTGGTACTTTTCAGTTTTGGTTGGTATATAAATAAGGAAAATAAAAAGTAACTTGGGTAATAATGAACTGTCATATTCGTGCAATGCAGATTTTTATACTTCTGTTTGTTATGAATATGACAGTTTTTCTCTTTGGAGGCAACATGAAAAAAAAGAAAATCGGACTCTTTTTAATGATAATTGGTATTATTTTAATTTTAATTGCAACATTATTGGTTGGATATAATATTAAGAGTGACAGAAAAGCAGAAATTAAATCTGAAAAGGTAATGGAAATTTTAAAAACAGAATATAAATTACCAAAGCTTGATGAGTATATTCCTGTTTCAACTGATCCGACTGTTTTGCCTGAAATCAATGAATATGAGAATTTGCTTTCTAAAAATGAGAAATCGGAAAATATAGATGGAAACAGCTATATTGGTATAATTCAAATTCCTTCACTGGAAATCGAACTTCCTGTACAAAAGGAGTGGACATATAATGGTTTAAAGATTTCTCCATGCAGATATTCAGGTTCTGCTGATGAAAATAATTTATTGATTGCAGCTCATAACTATTCGGGTCATTTTGGCAACATAAATAAGTTGGTAAGTGATGATGTTATCAGATTTATTGATTTATCTGGCGATGTATATGTGTATCAGGTTGACGAATTGATTACTATTGATGGTAAAAATATTGAAGAAATGATAAACGGGGATTGGGATTTAACTCTTTTTACCTGCACGTTAGGCGGACAGAGTCGTGTTACTGTAAGGTGCAGTCTGGTAAACAAAGTCATACTTTAATGCAACACCGCACAAGTTTTGTGGGGTGTTGCATTAAGAATTGCGTCATTATTTTTGCTTTTTCATTTTGTTTCACAATAATTATTATTTATATTTACTTGACAATGATAAAAAAAGAGGTTATAATTATTATGAACTTTGATATAACAAGACGGGAGTTGAGATTAATGCGGACTAAAGGAACAAAAACAATTGCTGAAAATCGTAAGGCACGTCATGAGTACTTCGTTCTGGAGTCTTATGAAGCAGGTATTGAGCTTGTCGGTACTGAAGTTAAGTCTATACGTCAGGGAAGTGTTAATCTTAAAGACAGTTGGTGCAGTATTGATAATGGAGAGCTTTTTATCAGAGGTCTTCACATATCACCATATGAAAAGGGAAATATATTTAATAAAGATCCTTTGCGTGTGCGTAAGCTGCTAATGCATAAAAAAGAAATCAATAAGTTGTTTGGCACTATAAAGCAGGAAGGTCTTACTCTTATTCCACTTAGTCTTTATTTTAAGGATTCAAGAGTTAAGGTACAGGTTGGTCTATGCAAAGGTAAAAAACTTTATGACAAACGTGAAACTGCTGCAAAACGTGATGCTATGCGTGAAATAGACCGTTCTGTGAAGTCAAGGATTAATTTTTAAGGGGGCGTAAAGGTTTCGACGGGGATTTTGAAGTACGATAAGCGAGTAGAGCAGGGCAAACTCTTTAAACTGCACCACGTTTAAATATAAACGCTAGAAATAATATTACTGTAAGCAGAAATAACTTACAGGTAGCAGCCTAAGTCTGCTTCCGTTCATTTACAGAGTACCGCGGCTGTATATTGAGCGTCGATTAGCGGTGAACGTTTTATGGGAGTGTCCGTTCCTGTAAAATGACTTCGGACTACCTGTTGATTCAGCTTGTTTGTCAGCGGTTTCTTCAGGGAATTTAAATGATAAACTACACTCGTAGAAAGTTGTATGAATGAATTTTCGGACGCGAGTTCAATTCTCGCCGCCTCCACCATAACCGTACCCTTATTTTGAT
>DJPR01000014.1 GCA_002438605.1 Ruminococcus sp. UBA6407 | reverse complement strand
CAGGTCGGGGGTTCGAGTCCGTCCACCAGCTCCATTCTATCAGGAGTTCTTCTGATAGATTTTATTTTGAATATTGCATGGGAGAGTTCCCGAGTGGCCAAAGGGGGCAGACTGTAAATCTGTTGCTTCTAGCTTCGGTGGTTCGAATCCACCCTCTCCCACCAATTTCAATATTAACCTTTCCCGCACTTTATGTTGCGGTTTTTTTATACTTATTTTTTTGGAAATAACCTTGCATTTACTGCAAGGACTTTTTTATGTCCGAAAAAAATGACTGTTTGCATTAAAATGTATTTTTTTTGTTCAGAAATATATGTTTTTTGCAACACAGATTTCCTAAAATCCTGACGCTCAGCGTCATTAATATAAAAATCCGCATGTTTAAGGCAATACAGTCTTAATGCATGTATATTAATTCTGGAGGAATTACAATGATAAGAGAAGATTTGAGAAATATTGCAATTATTGCCCACGTTGACCACGGCAAAACCACCCTTGTTGACGAAATGCTGAAACAGGGCGGTGCATTTCGTGAAAATCAGAATGTTGAAGAAAGAGTTATGGACTCCAATGATATTGAAAGAGAAAGGGGTATTACAATCCTTGCAAAAAATACGTCTGTTTGCTATAACGGTATAAAAATCAATATTATTGATACTCCCGGACATGCTGATTTCGGCGGAGAGGTTGAACGTGTTCTCAAAATGGTTGACGGTGTTATCCTGCTCGTAGATGCGGCAGAAGGACCTATGCCTCAGACCCGTTTCGTTCTTTCCAAGGCTCTTGAAATGGGACATAAAATTATTGTTGTTGTAAATAAAATTGACCGTCCTGACGCTCGCCTTGATGAAATAGGAGATGAGGTTCTTGAACTTCTTCTTGAACTTGATGCCAGTGATGAACAGCTTGAAAGTCCTATTCTATTCTGCTCAGGAAGAAGCGGTACAGCTTCACTCAGTCAGTATGAAACGGGTACAGACCTCAAGCCTTTATTTGATACAATCATCAATTACATTGAACCTCCTAAGGGTGACGAAAATGGACCGCTTCAGATGCTTATTTCTTCTATTGACTATAATGAATATGTCGGCAGAATAGGCATAGGCAGAATTGAAAGAGGTTCAATAAAAGTTAATCAGCAGGTTTCAGTATGTGACTACACTGAAACAAGGCAGCCTTACAATTCAAAGATAGTTTCACTTCTTCAGATCCAGGGACTTAATCGTGTTCCTGTTCAGGAGGCTACAGTTGGCGATATTGTATGGATAAGCGGTATTGAAAATGTTACTATTGGTGATACTATTTGTGCCGTTGACTGCAAAGAGCCTATCCCTTTTGTTAAAATAAGTGAACCAACCGTTGAAATGACTTTTTCTGTAAACGACAGTCCGTTTGCAGGTAAGGAAGGTAAGTTTGTTACATCAAGACAGCTTCGTGACCGTCTTTTCAAGGAGCTTTTGCGTGACGTTTCACTTCGAGTAACGGAAACAGAAAGTACAGACTCATTTCGTGTTGCAGGACGTGGTGAAATGCATCTTTCAATCCTTATTGAAAATATGCGTCGTGAGGGATATGAGCTTGCAGTTTCAACTCCGAGAGTTCTTTTCAGAGAGGACGAAAACGGCAAAAAGCTTGAACCAATCGAAAGACTTGTTATTGACGTTCCTGAGGACTGTGTCGGCTCTGTAATGGAGAAAATGGGAACTCGTAAGGGTGAGCTTGTTGAAATGCATCCGCAGGGCAGCCGTATGAGAATTGAATTTCTTATTCCTGCGAGAGGACTTTTTGGTTATAAGAGTGAATTTCTTACAGATACTAAGGGCGAGGGCATAATGAGCCATGTATTTGAGGGTTACCAGAGATATAAGGGTGACATAGAACGCCGTAATACAGGTTCACTTGTTTCATTTGAAACAGGCGAGGCTGTTACCTATGGACTTTATAACGCTCAGGAAAGAGGACAGCTCTTTATTCCGGCAGGAACTCCTGTTTACGAGGGAATGATCGTAGGTGCTTCTCCTAAAACCGAGGACCTCGTTGTAAACGTATGCAAGAGAAAGCATCTTACAAATACAAGAGCAAGTGGCAGTGATGACGCACTTCGTCTTGTTCCGCCAAGAATTTTAAGCCTTGAGGACTGCCTTGAATTCCTTGCTGACGATGAGCTTCTTGAGGTTACACCAAAGTCACTGAGAATAAGAAAAAGAATTTTAAGCAATACTACAAGAGCTAAGAACAGAAATAAATAACAGAGGTTTTAAAATGAAACGATTTGGATTTATTATTCTTACCACATTGCTTATTGTATCATGCTTTTCATGTCAAAAGGTCGAGAAAGCCGCAGAATACAGCTTTATAACAGATGCTGAATCTTCAGAATCCGAGTCAGAAACAGATGAGAACTTATTGAAATCGAACGATTTTGAATACAGAATAGACGGTTCTTCGGTTACTATTCTGGGATACAGCGGTGAATCAGAGAATATTGTGATTCCTGAAACAATTGATAATATGACTGTTCAGAGAATAGGACTTTTTGCTTTTGAATCATGCAGTACAATTAAAACGGTTCAATTGCCCGAAACAATAACTCTCATTGGTGAGGGTGCATTTATGAACTGCGAAAACCTTACTGAAATAAATTTTCCTGAATCCTTGGAAGGCATTGATAAGGGAGCTTTTGCAGGCTGTACAAGTTTATCGGGGGATATTGTAATTCCTGATACTGTAAAATATATTCGTGATGAGGCATTTACAGGCTGCAAAAAAATTGGTACAATTACATTATTGAATCCCGATATGGTATATGAAAACTGGGGACTTGAAGATTTGCCTGATGTCACTGTAAAAGCTGTCAGAGGTTCAGCAGTTGAGGAATGGGCAGCAGCAATGGGGAAATTTATTGCTTTGGAGGGCTGATTGCTCTTTAATGCAGTATTGAGGAGAAGAATAATATGAGAAAGTTCAAGCGTTTTGCCCTTGTTTTATCCGCTTGCATGATTGCAGGCATATTCAATAGCTGTGATAACAGCAAAAAGGAATTGAAATCTGAAAAATCAGAAGAAAGTTATTCTTCAGGAGTCATAACTCCTGATTCGGACTCTGATGAGGCTGAGCTTGGCGAATATGTTGTAAGTCCCGGCGGAATCAAGCTTTATTACAATGCGGAGGAGATTCCTGCGGAGCTTATGACTGCTATGGAGGAGTATTTTCAGGCTCTTGCAAATAAGGACTATGAGTCATATCTGAACATTATATATCCTAAATACAGAGAAATTTACAGCAGTTATCTGCTTGAAACTGATACAATAGGATATGATTTGGCTGAATCCTTTAATAAGCAGTGCAGCAACTATACTGAACAAATGGGCGGGGATTTCAAAATCACCAGAATTAAGGCGGAGCTTCCTACAGAAGATGGTGTTGAGGATTATCTTACCTATCATGAGGAGATTATCGGAAGGGATTTTGCCAACCAAATGAAAAACAACTGTGATAAGCTTTATGATATTGTATTTTTCGTAATGGTTGACTGTGATGGAAAAGAAAGTCTGCTTGCAAGTGAGAAAGAAATGATACTTGCTGAAAAAGACGGTAAATTCTATGTTTTGGCTTAGGAGGAAGTTGTTATGAAGAGGTTTACATGTATTCTGCTTGGAGCTGTTTTAGCAGTATCATCTGCTGCGTTCACAGGCTGTAACGATAAAAAGGATAGCGAACATGAGCACGCCATGGTTTCTGACGATTTGGGAGATGATGTAAGTGTTGCAGAAGAGGATTTGCCTTATGGTGCAACAATGGTGCAGCTGACTCCCGAATTAAATGACAAAGTGAAAATGAATGTTGAATATGACCGCCGTTTTCTTTGTGAGGACGAAGCTGTTTTGCTTGCAAATTATTTCACAGCATTGAATGATAAGGACGCTGAACTTTTTAAGAGCCTTTATTATATGAACAATGCGGATTATTTAAGTAAAAAACAGGGTGCAGAGGATTCCCTTGACCTTATTACAAAGCTTGATGAACAGCTTGAAAAGGATGTGATCGGAAGTGAATTCAAATTCAATTACGTTCTTACAGATGAATGTGTATCTCCGACAGATGAAAATCTTGATTCAAGCTATAATTTTGATAATGCAGACTTTTATCTTTCTTCATATGCTGAGTCTGAAGGAGTAGAGGATCTTAAAAGCAAGATTACATCAAGAAAGGGAATAAAGCTGGACGTTATGTATGATACTGACAGCGGCAATTATTCCTTGACAAATAAACTGGGGTCTGATACAATCATATATATTTATCAGATTGACGGACAATATTATATTGTATAATAAATATAATTGCGATCAGGGAACATTCCGGAAAAAGAGTGTTCCCTTTATTATAAGGACTTGTGCTAATATGACATTTTTAAGGCGGCACTGTACAATTTTTATGTGGTGTTACCTTGAATTTACAGAGCTGAGGAGGAAATATGACAGACAAAAATGATAAGAATAAAGAGGACTTATTTAATAAAGAAAGCAGTGCGATGCGTTCCTAATTGA
>DJPR01000037.1 GCA_002438605.1 Ruminococcus sp. UBA6407 | reverse complement strand
AATCTGACGAAAAATATATCTGCGTTTCTGTCGCACAAGCTTTGTGCGGTATTGCCTTCACTTTTATGAAGTACTGCATTTTCGTTTAGTCAAAAAGCTGTCCCGACAGTTTCAGTTTTTTCTTCGGCGGAAAGGTTTTATCAAACTCCTCTACATCGGAATCTTCAACAAAATAACCCTTCGGGGTATGGTATGTACCCGTAACACCGTCAAGAAATCCCTTTTTCAGCTCGCACAGCAGGAAATATGGAACAACATTTTCTCTTGGTTCGGCATAGTAGTGTATACCTTTTGTACTTGCCACAACAAAACCGCATTTGCTGTAAAAGTCAATATTGCCTTCTATGCAGATTGCTCCTGCACCCATTTCAGCTGCTTTTTCCAGTGCATAATCAAGAAGTATTTTTCCATATCCTTGTCTTTGATAATCAGGATGTATGCTGATTGGGCCGAATGTCATAATCGGCAGTACACGTCCATCATCGGTATCAATATTTGCACGAACAAACATAACGTGACCGATAAGCACTCCGTCCTTTTCCATAACAAAGTCAAGCTCTGAAACAAAATCAGGGGAGCTGCGGTAGGTATGAAGTACATAATGCTCTGAACAGCCGGGTTTATAGACATTCCAGAATGCCTCACGAGTAAGATTTTCAACTGCTTTATAGTCTTTTTCAGTTTCTAAACGAATAATAAGATTTTTCATTTTTTTATCCTTTCATAATTGCACATATCAATTACGAGAGGATTGCGGGAGTGTATTTGCAAACCTCTCGTTTACAATACAATCTCCAAGGTGTTATTTTTCTTCAAACAACAATCTCCTAAAAATAAATTCAAGCTTATGCTTGTAAAAATATTATAGCATACATTTTTTTGTTTTGCAAGCACTGTCTGCAAAAATTTTAAGGCAGTATCACACAAAGTCGTCAAACGTACTTTGCACAATACTGCCTTTGGTTTTATTCCTTGTTATTTTTCTTGTTAAGACTTTTCTTTACGACCTCACTCAAACGTTCTCCCGTTGACTTCGGAAAGGTATTTATAAACAGCAATGTCTGTTCCTTTGCCTCAGAGTCGGGTAAGCGGAGAATGCGTTTAAAGAAAATATAAATTTCGTTGTATTCCGAATAGATTTCCTCCACAACAGCCCTGCCCTTGTCAGTAAGCTCGACACTGTTGCAGAAGTCTTCATAAACAAGACCTGAATCAGCCAGACATCTGAGCATTTTGCTCACGCTCGGACGTGATACCCCCAATAAGTTTGATATATTCACACAGCGAATCCTGCCGCCCTTATCCTTCAGCTCTTTAATGGCTGTAAGGTATTTAATCTGTCCTGCACAATATCTCATGATGTCCGACCTCCTTAAACAATTTACATCTTTATTATACAATTATTTGCTGCTTATTTCAAGATCTTTTTCATCAATTTTTTTCATTTCCTTTTTGTTCATCATGTCATACAGACAAGGGATAACGAAAAGTGTAAGAGCAGTAGCGTAAACAAGACCGCCGATACAAACGATAGCAATAGGCTGCATCATTGCTGAACCGCTGTCCTGTCCAAGAGCCATTACAATAAGTCCGAGAACCGTTGTGATTGATGTCATGAGGATTGGACGCATTCTTGTCGCTCCTGCCTCAACAATTGCTTTTTTCTTTTCAACGCCGTCAATACGAAGCTGATTGATGTAGTCAACAAGCACAATACCGTTGTTTACTATAATACCGCAGAGCATTACAAATCCAAGCATTGAAATAACGCTTATTTCAAGTCCTGCAATGAGAAGTCCGAGCAGACCGCCCGTAAATGCAAGCGGAATTGTAAACATTACGATAAATGGCGATTTAAGTGACTGGAACTGTGCAACCATAATCATGTATACAAGAATGATTCCAAGAAGCATCATAAGAACCATATCACTCATGGAATCGGCAATAGACTCGTTTTCACCGCCAAATTCAATAGTAATTCCGTTAGGAACTTCATAATCCTTGAGAGCGTCCTTAGCGTCTTTTGTAACAAGTGTTACATTATGGTCATCGTCAACCTCGGAAGTAACGGTAATATAACGCTTCTGATTTTCTCTTGAAATACTGCTTAATGTTTCTGTTTCATTGATTTCTGCAATGTCTGAAAGTGCGACTTCTGATGCTGAGCCGTCCTTGCCTGTTACAGTGAGCTTATAATTTCTTATGAAATCAGGTGTAAGCTCCTCAGAACTGTCTGATGAAACCACAACGTCATAAGTGCCGTTTGCATCAGTAATGTCAACAGCAGTTTTTTCTGTTGTAAGGTTTGCTGAAATGTCACTGAATACCTGAGCAACTGTCAGACCTTTAAGCATTGCCTTTTCCTTGTCAACAGTAATTCTGAGTGCAGGGTCATTTTCTTCAAGGCCGTTGGAAACATTAAGTGTACCCTCAACGCCGCCTATAATATCAGCTACATCCTTTGCGGTATTCTGGAGGTCGTCAAGGTTATTGCCGAAGATTTGGATTGAAAGTCCTGAACCGCCCATATAAGCTGAAAGGTCCATAGCGTTTGTTACTTCAAATTCGCAGTCAAGGTCAGAACATTTTTCATTTATTTCGTCTGCAATGTCAGAAAATTCACGGTCGGTATCTTCATCAAGAATTATATAGAATGAAACCAATGTATCGCTTGCTTCACCCATTCCCATCATGTTGTTTCCGCCTGTCATTGCACCGACAGTTACAACGCCTTCAACGTCACAAATTCTGCTGACAGCCTGATTTGAAACGTCCTTTGTTTCTTCAAGAGTAGACCCCTGTTCCATTTCAAGAGTAGCTGTAAGCTGAGGCATATCCATGTCAGGCATGAACACAAAGCCCTTTCTTATTGCTGCAAAACAGCTTCCTGCAAGAAGTGCAACAGCTAAAATCAAAACAACAGGCTTATGTGAGAGTGACCATGTAACAGCCTTTTTATATCCGCTGTTGAATTTCTTGAAGAATTTGTCCTCCTTAGGCTGAGCCTTTTTAAGAAGTCCCGAAGCCAATGCAGGAACAAGAGTAAGAGCAATGATAAGGCTGGCAACAAGTGCATATCCGAGTGTAAGTGCCATATCCGTAAACAATTCTCTTGAAAGACCGTCTACGAATACGATAGGGAGAAATACGCAGATTGTTGTAAGTGTTGAAGATGTAATAGCTCCGCCAACCTGAACTGCACCTGATACTGCCGCCTTGACAGCAGATTCACCCTTTGATTTGAGTCTGTAAATATTTTCGATAACAACAACAGAGTTGTCAACGAGCATACCAACAGCAATTGCAAGTCCTGAAAGTGACATCATGTTAAGGCTGATGCCTGAGAAGTACATGAGTACAACGGCAAAAATAACGCTGACAGGAATACTGCAAAGTGTTATAAATGTAGGACGAATATCTTTAAGGAATACAAAGAGAATGATTACAGCAAAAAGTGCACCCCATAAAAGACTTGATGTAATAGAGTTGATGATAATATCAATGTAATCGCCCTGACTCATAAGGACTGTAAAGTTAAGTCCCTCATATTCATCGGAAAGCTCATCGAATTTTTCAGAAATGTTGTCTGCAACATCTGCGGTAGCATAAGATGACTGCTTTGAGAATGAAAGCACAACACCGTCATTGCCATTTATTTTAGCATAAATTTCAGCACTGTTGTCCATCATAAATACGTCTGCAACATCACTGACCTTAACGGGTTCAATGCCTTCCATGTCCAAATCAACGAGAACGAGATTCTGTATTTCTTCAATAGATTTGATTTCATCACCTACGCTTACAAGACACTTTACACCGTCCTGAGTTACATATCCGGCAGGCATTGAGAAGTCCTGAGCAGTAAGGATACCGGAAAGTGTGTCCATTGAAAGAAGCTGACTGAGGTCAACAGCGGAATGAGCCTGTTCCATTGAGTCCTTGAGCTGAGCCTCGCTGTCCTGAAGCTGTTTCCAGCCGTCCATTACCTGCGTGTATTCAGCGGAGACAGTTATCTGATTTATTGCTGCATTTTTCATTTCCTCTGTCATTTCCGCATTTGACTTAATATCAGAAATTGACTTTTCAAATGCATCATATGCAGGCTGAAGTGCAGCATATCCGTTTTCGATTGCTTCCATTGGTTCAGCAAAATTTTTGTCAATTTCACCGTAAATTCTGCTGTAAAGCTTATCAATTTTATCCTGAGAAAGCATAACGCTTATTTTTTCCTGAACGTTACCGCTTTCATTGATGTTTGCGACACCGTTTACAGATTCAAGCTTGCTTAAAAGCTCCTTGTCGAGAAGCTCGGAAAGCTCTGTATTGGTCATTCCGTCAATTTCAACGGCAGCAACCATAACAGGCATCATATTAGGGTTTATTTTCAATATGTAAGGCGTACCAACCATATCGTCCCAATAGCCCTCAATCTGATTGATTTTCTGCAAAATATCAACGGTGGTTGAGTCCATATTCGTATCTTCCTCAAACTCAAGAGTAACCATTGAATAGTTTTCACTTGACGTTGAGTAAACACCCTTTATACCGTCAAGAGTAGCCATAGCCTGTTCCATAGGCTTTGATATGGAGGTTTCAACCTTTTCAGGTGTAGCTCCCGGATAACTTGTCATAATCATGACATAAGGCATGTTCATGTTAGGCATTAAGTCGGGAGTCATTCTTGTGTATGAAACTATACCAAGAACGATAACCGCAATTACTGCCATAAAGACAGTCAGTGGTTTTTTTACACTGAATTTTGACATATATCTTCTCCTTTTCTAGTGAACTGCTGATGCACCACGCCTGATTATATCAAGCTGTGTATAGAAGTTCTGTTTATATTTTTCTGCATTTCCGTAGTCACAATACAGATCAGCAAGTGACCTGCCCATAATCAGAGCAAGCATGTTTACAACATCCTCAATAAACTCATCATCCTGACGAATAAAACCTGATTTTTCAGCAAAATCTCTTAAACGCTCCCAAAAGAAATCATTTTCAAAGTGGAGTTCTTTAAACATATTTGTAAACGTGTTGTTTGAAATTCTGAGACTGATAAAAAAGTTTCTTATAACGTCGATGTTTTCGCATTC
Source organism: Ruminococcus sp. UBA6407 (assembly GCA_002438605.1). Taxonomy (GTDB): domain Bacteria; phylum Bacillota; class Clostridia; order Oscillospirales; family Ruminococcaceae; genus Ruminococcus; species Ruminococcus primiciens. The sequence continues at coordinate 33,071 of DJPR01000037.1, read as the reverse complement.
ATTGCAGGTTGCAGCAGCGTTAAATGTGACTTCTGCCATTTTAAAGATATTACCGTCATACTTGTCTTTATACTCGACAAAGCATTTCATTACTCTGCTTTTAAATTCTGAAAGGATATAGCTTATAAGGTCGGTTTTATCTTCAAAATACTGATAAAAGCTGCCTCGTGAGATATCAGCGTCCTTAATGATTTTGTTTATTGAAATTTCATTTGCAGGAACTCTTGAAAGCTCGCAAACAGCAGCTCCGATAATTCTCATCTGCTTATTCTCTGACAGATTAAAAAAGCGTTCGCTTGGCATTTATTCACCCCTTTTCAAAAAATGACAACGTGTCACTCCATGACACAATTTATATTATATTATAAGTAATACCTGTTGTCAAGGAAATTAGAAATTATTTATTTTTCCTTAACATTTATGGGAATCTTAAAAAGCGGGTTTCCAAATGGTTATCAACCCTTTGGAAACCCGTTATTATGCATCAGACATTAAATCTGAATAATACAATATCTCCGTCCTGCATTACATATTCCTTGCCCTCAAGACGAACAAGACCTTTTTCTTTTGCAGCAGCCATTGAACCGCATGCCATAAGGTCATCAAATGATATAACCTCAGCACGAATAAAGCCTTTTTCAAAGTCTGTGTGGATTTTTCCTGCTGCCTGAGGTGCTTTCGTACCTTTTTTTATTGTCCATGCACGAACTTCAGGCTTTCCTGCTGTAAGATATGAAATAAGTCCGAGGAGTTTATATCCCTCTTTTATAATTCTGTTAAGTCCCGAAACCTCAAGTCCCAGATCATTGAGGAACATTTCCTTGTCCTCAGGCTCCATGTCTGAAATTTCAGCCTCTATCTGAGCACATATTGGAAGAACAGCAGAGTGTTCTTCGTCTGCAATAGCTTTTACTGTAAGGAAGTTCTTGTTATTTTCAATATTATTTTTAAAGTCATCTTCACATAAGTTAGCTGCATATATGACAGGTTTTGCCGATAAAAGAGGAGTCTGTCTGATTATTTCAGCTTCCTCATCAGTAAAGTCAAAGCTTCTTGCAGACTTGCCGTTTTCAAGATGTTCTTTAAGTCTTTCAAGAAATTCAACGTTTACAAGCAGCTTTTTATCACCTTTTGCAGCTTTCTTTGTTCTTTCAATCTGACGCTCTATAATCTCAATATCAGAAAAAATAAGCTCAAGATTTATTGTTTCAATATCACGGGCAGGATTAATTTCACCGTCTACATGAACAACGTCAATGTTTTCAAAGCAGCGGACAACATGAACGATAGCGTCAACCTCTCTTATATCCGCAAGAAACTTATTTCCAAGTCCCTCACCCTTTGAAGCACCTTTAACGAGTCCTGCGATATCAACAAATTCAAGAGTTGCAGGAGTGAACTTATCAGGCTCATACATTTTTGCAAGAGCGTCAAGTCTTTCATCAGGGACAGAAACTATACCTACATTTTTTTCAATTGTACAAAAGGGATAGTTTGCAGATTCTGCTCCTGCATTTGTAAGTGCGTTAAAAAGTGTGCTTTTTCCGACATTCGGAAGTCCAACCATTCCAAGTTTCATTTAATAAGTAACCTCTCTTTTCAGTCAGTACCGTGCAAAGTGTTGAAATGTGCTTTGTGCGGTGCTGTCTTCTTTATATTATAGCAATACAACAAAATGCTGCAACTAATCTGACAATTCAAACCGCATATTACTGCGTTGTGTTCCTCACCATATGACAGTATGCTTTTGCCGTCCGGCTTGTACTATGCGATTTGCTTTTGTCATCTTATGTCGCATTATTTTATTTCATTGCTATAGAACTTGTTCTCATAGGATATAACATACAGCTTTTTGGCAAATTCAGACGACAGCTGCATCAAAAATCCTTGTTATACGTCAGTATGACTGTACACTTTTTTCTTGCTCTCTGCTGAATGATGCATAAAAATCTGCACATTATACCTATGAGAACACGTTATTATTTATGAGTAATATTTTTCTCATTTACGACTGAATCAACCTTTGAATTATACAATACCAGTTCTCCGTTTTTAGAGCCTATGTCCATAGGAAGTGAAGCGGAAATTTTTATCTTAATATCAGCACCTGTAAGCTTGATATTGCCGTTTCCGTAGGCATCACCGATACCGGAGGACTCATCACCCTCACAGTCAACAGAAACAGCCGCATTACTTATGCTGATGTTGGTATTACCATTGATTGTGCCTATGCAAATATGCTTGGCCGAACGGACTTTTATATCAGCTTTTCCCTGATAAATATTTATCAAGCCTGTTCCGCCTTCAAGAATTCCGATTCCGACAGCTTTTGCACCTGAACATGCAAGCTGAATTTCACCTGCGGATTTAATATCAACACTTCCTGCAATACTTCCTATACCTGCAACATGAATGCCTGCAACAAATATATTAAGCTTTACAGATTCAGAAATATCTATAATTGAGTTGCCATTGAAGCTGCCTACTGCAAGTCCGTTTTTAGCATGCATATTTATTTTTATTTCACCTGCAAGGAGTCTTATTTCGGAGTCCTCGTAATTATATCCGCCGCCGATGCATATAATATCATCATTGTTGCTTGAAATTTCAAGTTTGCCGTCCATATTTACACAAATATCGCCGTATGAGTGTTCATAATCATTGCCGATTCCGATACCCGCAGAATTGAAACTCTCGATGAATAAATCGCCGTTTCCTTTAAGCTCAAGCTGCGAACCCTGCGGGACATAGATTCCTGACGCACTGATTTTGTTTTTCTTTTGAAGATTCAGTTCAAGACGTGAATATTCTCCCAGCTGTATTGCAGGCTTATCAGTACCGCTTGTTATATTTGCATTTTTAAGTGTAAGCTCACAGCTGCTGTTATCGGGAATGACAATTGCTATTTTGATGAGTTTATTTATATCCCCGATAAGAGTTAATTTGCTTTGATGCACATGTATATCGGTGTATTTATCCAAGGCAAGTTTAACAAGGTCAAGTTCGGTTTCATTTCTTGCACTGTAAATCTTTTTTGTTCCGTCAGAGCGTGTTTCAAGGTTGGTTTTTATTATTTCATCAATGACATCAGATGAAATATTATCAAGAAACAGCGGTTTGGGTCTTGAAGTATAGTAACCTTGAATAAGGTCAACGCCCATTCTTATTACGGTTTTCATTTCAGCAGAGGTTTCTACGCCCTCAGCCAGCGACATAAGCTGATTTGCGTGACAAAAGTCAACAATTGAAGCAAAAAGCTGCTGTTTTTTCAGGTCATTATGGATATCGCAGATAAGCGAACGGTCAATTTTGATGTAATCAGGGGTATATGTAAGCAGATTTGAACTGTTTGAATAGCCTGTGCCGTAATCATCAATGGCAAGCTGGGAACGGCAGAATTTGCATCTTTTCTGCAATGTCTGAATACTGCTTTCAGTTGGTTTTGACTGCTCGGTAATTTCAATGACAACCTTTTCAAAAAGTTCTCCGTATGTAAGGAATAACTCGTTAAATTCTTCGTCTGAAATGAGATATTCGGGAATACAATTGATAAAAAGCTTTCTCTTGCTTAAAGCCTGCTGATTATCGCTTAAAAGCTTCATTGTATTATAAAATGTAGCTTTTTCGATTGCATACATATTATTTTGTTCGTCAGCAATTTTCAAAAGCTGAATAGGCGTCATGTTGATATCTGCACAATTGGTACGCATTAATGCTTCATAGCCGAATATTTCACCCGTTTTTGCATCTACAATAGGCTGTAAATGATATGTAAGCAGATTTTCCTGAATGATTTTCGCAAAAATCTGAGCGTCCTTGTAAGAATCCTTTTCTCTTATGTAGTTTTGCTGATTAAACCAATTTACAACGCTTCTTTTTTTTGATGTTGCCTCATAAAGAGCAAATTCAGAGTAATTAACAAGCATATTAAACTCGTATGCCTGTTCAGGAAAAGCACAGCAGCCTATCGAAAGACTGAGATTTGTTTTATCAGAGATATCAATTATTTCGCCGAAGTCATCAGTAGCAACGCAGGTACGGACTGCCTCATCCATGCTGTTCAGTATGCTGTTTATGGTCATTCTGTCATGATTTATAAATAAAATACAGATTTCGTAATTTGATTTTGTTCCCAGAATAATCTTTTCCGATTCAAAGCTCTTCAGCACCTCAGCTACAGACGTAATGCAGCTGTTCGTATTTTCTACTGTAAGAAAACTGCTAAGCTTGTCTATACCGTTTATATGCATTGTTGCAAGACAGCAGTTTTTTATTGAGGGCAAAAGCTCCTTGACCTTATGAGTGAACGAACTGTATGAAGGAAGCCGTGTAATGCTGTTATAATCTATGCTGTTTTTCTCTGATTGAAATTCAGATATCTGTCTTGTATAGTCCTGCACAAATCCGAGCCATACATCACTGCTTTCAAAAATATTCATTTTTATGTATATTGTCTGGTTTTCAGAAGAATAGTAATAAACATGCTTATAGCCGTCTACAGGATTTTTTGAAATTTTATCAAGCAGATTGAAAAATTCATATTCATTTATCTTTTCATGACTGCAATTCAAAAGCTTGCATGTTACAGAATCCATATATGCACTTTTTTCTTTTGCTATATATGTAAACGCACCGATATTTCCCATAAACTTCTGAAAGAGCTGCCAATCTCCGCTTAACGATACGGAGTTTTTATTAAAATTAAAAATACTCATACGGTGCAAACCCCTTTATACTGATGAATAAGTTTTTTTGACTTGCTTATTGATTTGGTGTTGCCTTTATATTATTTATACTTATTATAAATCTTTTTATCGAATATGTCAATAAAATAATCGTCAAGGTAATACCTGCAGTAAATTCTTGTTATATTGTTGCAGACATCAGTAAAATGTGGTATAATTGAAATAATTTCTTTGTGCAGTGCTGCCTTTTATAATGCACATCATAAAAACATAATTAGGTGAAAGGAATTGTATTATGGTTATACTTGATGACCTTAGAGTAGAAATGGTAAATTACCGAAGTGAGATGAAGGAGCTTTCCGATGTATTGAATTTAAAAAAAGCAGAGGAGGAGCTTGCAGAACTTCGTGAGGAAATAAGTAAAGACGGATTTTGGGACGACTTGGAGAATTCTCAGAAGATACTGCAAAAGTCAAAAGGACTTGAAAATAAAATCAATGATTATAACAAGCTGAATAATACCCTTGAAGATATTATTGCACTGATTGAGCTTTCAATTGAGGAAGATGATGAGTCATCAATTGATGAAATAAATCGTGAAATTGCATCGTTCAAGAAAAAACTTGAAGACAAAAAGCTTTCCACACTTCTTACGGGAGAATACGATAAAAGCAACGCTATTCTTACATTCCATGCGGGTGCAGGCGGTACAGAAGCTCAGGACTGGGCGGAAATGCTGTACAGAATGTATAATAAATGGGCAGAAAGCCATAATTTCAAGGTTACATTACTGGATTATCTTGACGGTGATGATGCCGGCTTGAAGTCAGCGTCAATTCTGGTTGAGGGGGAAAATGCATATGGTTATCTCAAATCAGAAGTTGGCGTTCACCGTCTTGTAAGAATTTCTCCGTTTGACGCTTCAGGACGCCGTCATACATCTTTTGCCGCACTTGAGGTTATGCCTGAAATTGACGATTCAATAGAAATTGACATTCGTCCTGAGGACCTTCACATTGATGCTTACCGTTCAAGCGGTGCAGGTGGACAGAAGGTCAATAAAACATCATCTGCCATTCGTATTACACATATTCCTACAGGGATCGTTGTATCATGCCAGACACAGCGGAGCCAGTTCCAGAATAAAGATTACGCCATGAAAATGCTCCGTTCAAAGCTCGTTGAGATAAAGGAACGTGAACATTTGGAAAAGGTTTCGGATATTAAGGGCGTTCAGCGTGAAATTGCATGGGGTTCACAAATCCGTTCATACGTCTTTATGCCGTATACTCTTGTAAAAGACCATAGAACAGGCTTTGAAAACGGCAATATTCAGGCGGTTATGGACGGTGATATTGACGGATTTATCAATGCATATCTCAAATCACTTTCTCATGGTGATTTAAAGAAATAAATAATTCGGACAACACCTTACAAAGTCTTTAAACATGCTTTGTAAGGTGTTGTTTTTAGAGGTGTTCTCAATATACTGTTGCTGATTAATTCAAAAAGTGCTGTAAATCAAACAATGAATTACAGCACTTTACATAAACTTAAAATCAGGCTATTGACATTTAATACGGATTATATTATAATTATAAAATGTATCATAATGTGCAAGTATCGCTTTTTTCTTGTTATTATAACATGAGTATACATGATTGTCAAGAGCTTGTTAAAAATTTCTTTGTGCGATGCTGCCTTTAATATTTTTGATATGGAATTTTGAACAGCTTGCTGTTCTGAAAATAAAAGGAGGATTCCGCCTATGGTGAATGTTACGCCTAAGCAGCTTGGAAAGAACGTCAGAATGAGCTTCGGAAAAATCACTGAAGCTTTGGAAATGCCTAATCTTATCGAGGTGCAGAAGAATTCATACAAGTGGTTCAGAGAAGAAGGTCTTAAAGAGGTTTTCCGTGATATGACTGCTATCACAGATTATAACGGAAATCTTGTGCTTAACTTCAAGGACTACAGATTTGACGATACCCCTAAGTATACAATCGCTGAATGTAAAGAACGTGATGCAACGTATCAGGTTGCTATGAGAGCTACTGCCACACTCTGCAACAAGGAAACAGGTGCGGTAAGCGAAAGCGAAATCTACATGGGCGAATTTCCTCTTATGACAGAAAGCGGTACTTTCGTTATTAACGGTGCAGAGCGTGTAGTAGTTTCACAGCTCGTTCGTTCACCGGGCGTTTATTACGCTTTTGAAAAGGATAAGACAGGTAAGGATCTGTTTAAGTCTACCGTTATTCCTAACAGAGGTGCATGGCTTGAATATGAAATGGATTCAAGCGATATAGTTTATGTAAGAATTGATAAAAACAGAAAAATTCCTCTTACAACATTCATCAGAGCATTGGGCGTAAGCAGTGATGATGAGATTTATGAGCTTTTCGGCGAGGATGAACGTCTTAAACAAACTATTCTTCAGAAGGACGGCACAAAGAATAACTCAGATGCTCTTATTGATGTTTATAAAAAGCTCCGTCCGGGCGAACCTCCGACAGTAGAAAGTGCTATGTCGCATCTTAATAATCTCTTCTTTGACGCAAAGAGATATGACCTCTGCCGTTTCGGCCGTTACAAATATAATAAGAAACTCGGTATTGCCTCAAGACTTTCAGGACATCTCCTTTCTCAGCCAATTGTTAATCCTATGACAGGTGAAGTTATGGCTGATGCAGGTGAAATCGTAAGCTATGATAAGGCTTGTGAAATCGAGCAGGCAGGTGTAATGGAGGCTTTTGTTACTGTTGAGGCAAAGGAATACTTCGTTAAGGAAAACGGCGAAACAGATATCCGTATGGTTGAAAAGAATGTTAAAATCATAGGCAACGGCATGGTTGACATTAAGGGCTATGTTGATTTTGACGTTGAACAGTACGGAATAAATGAAAAGGTAAGCTTTAAGGTTCTCAGAGAAATTCTTGAAAGCTCAGCTGATGCTGACGAACTGGAGGAAAGCGTTAAAAAGAGAGCTGATGAGCTTGTTCCTAAGCATATCATTCTTGATGATATCTACGCTACAATCAGTTATTTCCTTAATCTTTGCGAGGGTGTAGGCACTGTTGACGATATTGACCACCTCGGAAACAGACGTATCCGTTCAGTCGGCGAGCTTCTTCAAAATCAGTTCAGAGTAGGCTTTTCAAGAATGGAAAAGGTTATTCGTGAAAGAATGAATCTCCAGACACAAGACGTCAATACACTTACTCCTGCAACACTTGTAAATATCAGACCTATTGTTTCCGCAATGAAGGAATTTTTCGGTTCATCACCTCTTTCACAGTTCATGGATCAGAACAACCCTCTTGCAGAGCTTACACATAAAAGAAGACTTTCAGCCCTCGGACCGGGCGGTCTTTCAAGAGACAGAGCAGGATTTGAGGTTCGTGACGTTCACTACAGCCACTATGGAAGAATGTGTCCTATCGAAACTCCTGAAGGTCCTAACATCGGACTTATTTCATACCTTGCTACATTTGCAAGAATAAATGAATACGGCTTTATCGAAGCTCCTTACAGAAGGGTGGATAAGGCTACAGGCGTTGTAACAAACGAAGTTATATACATGACTGCTGATACAGAGGATAACTTTATTGTTGCACAGGCAAATGAGCCTCTTACAGAGGACGGAAAGTTTGCAAGACCAAGAGTTAATGCACGTTATCGTGAGCAGATTCTTGAATGTGAAAGAGAAAAGGTTGACTTCATGGATATTTCACCTAAAATGGTTGTATCCGTTGCTACCTCAATGATTCCGTTCCTTGAAAATGATGACGCAAACAGAGCTCTTATGGGTTCAAACATGCAGCGTCAGGCTGTTCCTCTCCTTAAAACAGAAAGACCTTTTGTTGGTACAGGTATGGAATACAAGGCTGCTGTTGACTCAGGAGTTTGTATTGTTGCCGACTGCAACGGTAAGGTAACATCAGTATCTGCCGATGAAATCAGACTTATTGATGATACAGGTCTTGAGCGTAAATATAAGCTTACTAAATTCAAGCGTTCCAACCAGGGTACCTGCGTAAATCAGCGTCCTATCGTTGAGGTTGGCGAGGAAATCAAAAAAGGTCAGGTGCTTGCTGACGGTCCTGCTACAGCAGACGGCGAGATTTCACTCGGTAAAAACGCTCTTATCGGATTTATGACATGGGAAGGCTATAACTACGAGGACGCTGTTCTTCTTAATGAGCGTCTTGTTCGTGAGGACGTATTTACTTCCGTTCATATTGAAGAATATGAAACAGAATGTCGTGATACAAAGCTTGGACCAGAGGAAATTACAAGAGATATTCCTAACGTTGGTGAAGATGCTCTTGCTAACCTTGATGAAGGCGGTATTATCCGTATCGGTTCAGAGGTTCATGCAGGTGATATTCTTGTAGGTAAGGTAACTCCGAAGGGTGAAACAGAGCTTACCGCTGAGGAAAGACTCCTTCGTGCTATTTTCGGCGAAAAGGCAAGAGAAGTAAGAGATAATTCACTTAAAGTACCGCATGGTGCAGCAGGTGTAATTGTTGACGTTAAGATATTTACAAGAGAAAACTGCGATGAACTCGGTGCAGGCGTAAATATGCGTGTACGCTGCTATATTGCCCAGAAGCGTAAGATTACTGTCGGCGATAAAATGGCGGGACGTCACGGTAACAAGGGTGTCGTTTCAAGAATTCTTCCTGAGGAGGATATGCCGTTCCTTCCTGACGGTACACCGCTTGATATCGTTCTTAATCCTCTCGGCGTACCTTCACGTATGAATATCGGTCAGGTTCTTGAAGTTCATCTCGGTATGGCTGCAAAGGCACTTGGCTGGCATATCATGACTCCTGTATTTGACGGTGCACACGAAGATGATATCAGAGCTTGTTTCCGTGCTGCAAATGAGAAAAACAAAGACCATAGAGATGATATGTTTGAACTCAATCCTATGGATAAGGTTATAAATCCTAAGGCTCTTGAAATGAGCGAGGACGGTAAGTTCACCCTTTATGACGGACGTACAGGTGAAAAGTTTGATAACAGAGTAACAGTAGGTTATATGTACTACCTCAAGCTCCACCACCTTGTTGACGATAAAATACATGCACGTTCTGTCGGCCCGTATTCACTTGTTACTCAGCAGCCGCTTGGCGGTAAGGCTCAGTTCGGCGGACAGAGATTCGGAGAAATGGAAGTTTGGGCATTGGAAGCTTACGGTGCAGCATATACACTTCAGGAAATTCTTACAGTTAAGTCTGACGATACTATCGGACGTGTTAATACCTATGAAGCAATTGTTAAGGGACAGAATGTTCCTAAGCCGGGCGTTCCTGAGTCATTCAAGGTTCTTATTAAGGAATTGCAGTCACTTGCTCTTGATGTTAAGGTGCTTGACATCAATCAGGAGGAAATTGACCTCAGACAAAACTTTGATGAGGATAATGACCCTATTCCGCATGATACTTCCTATGCTGATGAAAATACAGCTGACAGTACAGATTATTCAGGCGATTCAATCGGAAATGAAGGCTTTATGTTTGAAGATCAGGACGGCGAAGCTGAAACACTCGATAAAGATGATGAATTTTCACTTGATGAAGCTGATGACGTTCTTGATGATTTCGGCGATGATGACGGAGATGACCTCTTCTCATTTGACATTGACGAAGACGAGGAATAATTACAGATATTTATATACTGATGAATTATCATGTTTCATCAGAAATGTGCAATGCACATATGCAATTTGCTTAGTATAAATCAACTGACTTCTAAGAGGAGGTAATAGTTTGGAATTTAATACATTTGAATCTATTAAAATAGGTTTGGCATCTCCTGAACAAATAAGAAAATGGTCTTACGGTGCTGTTGAAAGACCTGAAACAATCAACTACAGAACTCAAAAGCCTGAGCGTGACGGCTTGTTCTGCGAAAGAATTTTCGGACCATCAAAAGACTGGGAATGTCATTGCGGTAAATTTAAGAAAATACGCTTTAAGGGCAAAATCTGTGACCGCTGCGGTGTTGAGGTCACAAGAGCTAAGGTAAGACGTGAAAGAATGGGACATATCGAGCTTGCTGCTCCTGTTTCTCACATCTGGTACTTCAAGGGTACACCGTCAAGAATCGGTCAGGTGCTTGAAATATCACAAAAGCGTCTTGAGGAAATTCTTTATTTCACAAAGTATATTGTTACTGACCCTGGAAATACAGACCTTGCAAAAAAACAGCTCCTCAGCGAAAAGGACTACCTTGCTTATCTTGAAAAGTACGGTGACGACTTTAAGGCTGAAATGGGTGCGGAGGCTATAAGAAAGCTTCTTCATGAATATGACCCTGAAAGATATGACGCTCATAAAAATCGCCTTGTTGAGCTTGGCAAGCTTTCACTTGACAAGTTCCAGCGTGAAAACTGCAAAAACTGTGACAGAAACTTCAACTGTAAGGATTGTCCTTATTGTTCAGAGGTTGATGTTGACTGGAAGAATAATATAGAGCTTGTTTCTGATGACCTTAAAGCTGAACTTGCAGGACTTCCTGCAGGTCAGAAAAAGGTTAAGATTCTTAAAAGACTTCAGATTATCGAGGCATTCAGACTTTCAGGAAATAAGCCGGAATGGATGATTCTTACAGTTGTTCCTGTAATTCCGCCTGATATTCGTCCTATGGTAATGCTTGACGGCGGACGTTATGCTACATCTGACCTTAACGACCTCTATCGTCGTGTTATCAACAGAAATAACCGCCTTAAAAGAATGATTGAGCTTGAAGCTCCTGATATTATCATAAGAAACGAAAAAAGAATGCTTCAGGAAGCTGTTGACGCACTTATTGACAACGGCAGACATGGCAGACCTGTTACAGGCCCTAATAACAGAGCATTGAAGTCACTTTCAGATATGCTTAAAGGTAAGCAGGGACGTTTCCGTCAGAACCTTCTCGGTAAGCGTGTTGACTATTCAGGACGTTCTGTTATCGTTGTCGGCCCTGAGCTTAAAATGTATCAGTGCGGTCTTCCAAAGGAAATGGCTATTGAGCTTTTCAAGCCGTTTGTTCTTAAAAGACTTGTTGACAAAAAGGCAATTGCCAATATAAAGAGTGCAAGAAAAGTTATTGATAAGGCATCTGATAAGGTTTGGGACGCTCTTGAGGACGTAATTAAGGATCATCCTGTTATGCTCAACCGTGCCCCCACACTTCACCGTCTTGGTATTCAGGCTTTTGAACCTGTACTTGTTGAAGGACGTGCAATCAAGCTTCATCCGCTTGTATGTTCTGCGTTCAATGCGGACTTTGACGGCGACCAGATGGCTGTTCACCTTCCGCTTTCAGCTGAAGCTCAGGCAGAAGCAAGATTCCTTATGCTTGCTGCAAATAACCTGTTGAAGCCTTCTGACGGTAAGCCTGTTGCAGTACCGTCACAGGATATGGTTCTTGGTTCATATTATCTTACAATGCAAAAAGAAGGAGAACCGGGTGAGGGCAAGGTGTTCAGAGATGTAAATGAAGCACTTATGGCTTACAATGAACACGTTGTTTCACTTCATGCTGCAATTAAGGTAAGAATTACAAAGGTTCTTGGCGACAAGACAGTTTCAAAGATTATTAACTGTACAGTCGGACGTCTTATTTTCAATGAGAATATTCCGCAGGACATCGGCTATGTTGACAGAACAAATTCAGATTGTCAGTTTGACCTTGAGGTTTCATTCCTTGTAGGCAAAAAGCAGCTTTCTGATATTATTGAACGCTGTATCCGTATTCATGGAACAACAACAACATCAGAGGTTCTTGACAAAATCAAGGCATTAGGCTTTAAATTCTCAACAAAGGCTGCAATTACAGTTGCTGTATGCGATGCAGAAATTCCTCCGCAGAAAAAAGATATTCTTGCAAAAGCAGATGAGGATATTGCTGAAATCACACAGGAATATGAGTATGGTTATATTTCAGGCGAGGAAAAGTCAAAGAGAGTTATTTCTATCTGGAATAAGGCTACTGATGATGTTACAACTGCACTGAAAGCTAACCTTGATAAATACAATCCTATCTTCATGATGGCTGACTCAGGTGCCCGTGGTAGTATCAGCCAGATTCGTCAGCTTGCAGGTATGCGTGGACTTATCGCAAATACATCAGGTACTACAATTGAAATCCCGATCAGAGCTAATTATCGTGAAGGACTTAACATTCTGGAATACTTCATTTCTTCAAGAGGTGCGAGAAAGGGTCTTGCCGATACGGCTCTCCGTACTGCTGACTCAGGTTACCTTACACGTCGTCTTGTTGACGTTTCTCAGGACGTTATTATTCGTGAAGATGACTGCTGTGCAGATGACGGTATTGAAGTATACGAAATCAAGAACGGCAACGAAATGATTGAACCGCTTTCAGAGCGTCTGGTAGGCAGATTCCTTGTTAATGACCTCAGAGATAAGGAAACAGGAGAAATTATTGTTTCCAAAAATAAGCTCATGACAGAGGCTGATGCTAAGAAAATTGTTGATGCAGGTGTTGAAAGAGTCAAGATCCGTTCAGTTCTTCACTGTAAAGCAAAGCAGGGTGTATGTGCAAAATGTTACGGTGCTAACCTTGCAAACGGCAACATGGTATCTGTCGGTGAGGCTGTTGGTATTATTGCTGCTCAGTCAATCGGTGAACCTGGTACACAGCTTACAATGAGAACTTTCCATACAGGCGGTATTGCGTCAGCAGAAGATATTACACAGGGTCTTCCTCGTGTTGAGGAGCTTTTTGAGGGCAGACGTCCAAAGAATGCTGCTATGCTGACACGAATTTCAGGTGTGGTTCACATTGAGGAAATCAAGACTACAAGAAATATTATAATAACAAATGACGCAACAGGTGAATCTGAAAGCTATATGATTCCTTACAACCTGAAAATCAGAGTTCAGGAGGGCGAATACATCGAAAAGGGTACTCGTCTTACAGAGGGTAATATTTATCCTACTGATATTCTTTCAATTCTTGGGACACAGGCTGTCCAGGACTATATTATCCATGAAGTACAGAAAGTATATCGTTTACAGGGTGTTGATATCAACGATAAGCACATTGAAGTTATTGTTCGTCAGATGCTCCGTAAGATAAAGGTTGCTGAAACAGGCAGCAGTTATTTGCTTCCGGGAACTCTCGTTGACAAGAAAGAAGTTGACGAAATCAACGAAAGCATCAAGGCAAGAATGGACGCAGGCGAATATGACCTTGCATTTGTTGAAACAGTACCTGTTCTTCAGGGTATTACAAAGGCCGCTTCAAATTCAGACAGCTTCCTTTCAGCTGCTTCATTCCAGGAAACAACCAAGGCACTTACCGATGCCGCAATCAAGGGCAAGAGCGATAATCTTCTCGGACTTAAGGAAAACGTTATTATCGGTAAGCTTGTTCCGGCAGGAACAGGTATGGACTGTTACAATAATGTTGAAATTGAACGTAATGAGACTTATATAGAACATAATGCTCCTGTGGTTAATCCTGTAATATAACAATAAAAATCCACTTTTGATACAGTGTATCAAAAGTGGATTTGCATTTATTAATAAATCGCCGCACAAAGTCTTTTGATGATTTTTGTGCGGTGGTTCATTAAATAGACCAATCAATTTCTTCTATTCCCTTTGACTTTAAAAATTCATTTGCCTTTGAAAAGTGCCTGCATCCGAAAAATCCGTTAAAAGCTGAAAGCGGACTCGGATGAGCTGCTTTTAATATCAGGTGATTTGGATTTGTAATCAGTTTTTCCTTTGCCTTTGCGTCTGCACCCCAGAGCATGAATACTACAGGCTTTTCTCTAAGATTTATAAGACGTATTACATTATCGGTAAATTCTTCCCAGCCTAAATTGCGATGACTTCTTGCCTGATTTGCTCTTACTGTAAGAACTGAATTCAGCAGGAGAACTCCATTTTTTGCCCATTCGGTCAATTCACCATGCTTGCCCATGTTGTCAATTCCTAAATCTGACTTTATCTCCTTGAAGATATTGACAAGCGATGGCGGAGGTGCAACTCCTTTTTTTACAGAAAAGCTGAGTCCATGAGCCTGTCCGACACCATGATATGGGTCCTGCCCGATAATAACAGCCTTTATATCACTGTATGAGGTGTATTTAAGGGCGTTAAATATATCATACATTCCGGGGAAAATCTGCTGTGTTCTGTATTCATAAATTAGTTTTTTTCTTAATTCAAGATAATACGGCTTTTTAAATTCATCTTTCAGAAGTTCGTCCCATTCGTTATTAAATTCTATCATATAAGCTCCTTTTTGGATTGCAAGGTATTGCTTTAATTATAAATTGTCCCTTCAAGATACTTGAATTTCACAAGAGTATTTTTCTTATAGGTCAATGACCCCTGCTGATTAAACGGAATTTGCTCATAGGCTTGTCTTGAGCATTCAACCTTTATTGTATGTCCTTTTCGTGTTTTAAATACAAGCTGATAAAATTCGTCCATAAGACGAGTCTGACCTGTACTTTCAATAACTCTCAGACGGTCATCACTTTTTCTTATAAGTGTGACCATTTCAATCTGATTATTCATGGAATATTTCTGGTGGTCATTATCCATTTCGTAATATGCCTCCCCGGGAGTTAATTGACGCTGTTTTGACTGCTTTTGCTGCTGTGAGTGATTGTTGTGCGGATTTGAATATTGGCGTCTTTCATTTTCGTTCTCAGCAAGAAACATTGAAACTCCACGTCTTACCCTGCTTTTTCCTGAACCGAAAAAGACAATAAGCAAAAGAACTACAGCTATTGCTATCAGTATTATGAAAAAATTTCTCATCTGAGGTGAAATTTCTGTTTTAAACAAACATAAACTATTGGCAATAATAAAATTCATACTTAAATCCCCTTATGGCAAAATGCATATAACGTCATTTTATTCTCATCATAATTTCAAGATTATGTAAAGACACATTCCATGATGATTGACGTGCAATGACGTATAATCATATTATATAACAGTATTTATATTTTTTCAAGATGTAATTGCAAAATTCTGCAAAATATGATATAATTAAAACAGCATCGCATAAAAATTGTGCGGCAGAAGAATAAGCAGGTTTTAAGGTGCAAAGTCATGAGTTGTCTTTGTGCATTGCTGTTTCAGATCATAAAAGCGGAGGTTTGTATGCAGAAAATACTTGGATATATGAGGAGAGCAATTCAGGAATATGACCTTATACAAAACGGCGACAGAATTTGCATTGGAATTTCAGGCGGAAAGGACAGCCTTGTTTTATTATACGGACTTATCCTGCTTAAACGCTTTATCGGAATTAACTATGATTTGGTCGGAGTAACACTTGATCCAAGATTTAACGGTACAGACGGTGATTACAGCTCAGTAAGCAGATTATGTGAAGAAAACGGTGTTGAGTATCATGTAATTCCCACTCATATAGGTGAAATTGTATTTGATATAAGAAAAGAACCTAATCCATGCAGCTTATGTGCAAGAATGAGGAGAGGTGCTCTGCATGATGCTACGCTTGAATACGGATGCAACAAAATTGCTCTGGGGCATAATTATGATGATGCAGTTGAAACCTTTGTTATGAATCTCTTTAATGAGGGCAGGATAGGCTGCTTTTCTCCTAAAAGCTTTTTATCCAGAAAGCAGATAACTTTAATAAGACCGCTTGTACTTGCTCCGGAAGCTGCGGTAAAAAAAACGGCATTAAAAAACGGACTTGAAATAGTAAAGTCAAAATGTCCTGCCGATGGTCATACTAACAGGGAGAAAACGAAAAATTTTATTGCGGACATGGAACGAAATGACCATGGCTTCAAGGATAGGCTGTTCGGAGCTATGAAACGCAGCAATATAGACGGTTGGGGCGGAATCAACTGGACTGAACCGCCGAAAAAGGATTAAGGCAACATTGCACAAGTCCTATTGATACAAGTTCTAAGATAGATGTTCATAATTATAAATTCTATGCTATAGGAGGTAAAACATGATAGACAACATATCTCCCGAACAGTATCGGGCAGAGCTTTCATATATGAATCATGAAATTGCCCAGCTTCGTGAAGAAGCTCAGCGGCGTGATACATTGAATAAATACAATCCGTTTGATAATCCTACCGAATATCCGGATTACAGCGGAGATTATTCAAAAATACTGCCTCAGGTAACAGAACAGGGCTGTAAAATTCCAATATCCCCTAACGGAAAAGAAAAAAAGGCAATAAGAAAGTATTATAATATTGCAGGACTGTGTGTTATTTTGAGCAGCATTGCGTCCACCTTGATTATGCTGATTTTTATTGCAATATCAAACGGTATTCTCAAATTTTCAAATCCTGATGCAGATTATTCAATCATATCTGCTTACGAGAGCAGTACATCAATTTCTATGGCATTAAATCTTATTACTTTTTTAATCTGCAACTGCGGATTTGCATTTCTGGGACTTTCAATTGCAAAAATAAAACCATCGGAGCTTATCAAAACCCATGACTTTACAGCTGTCAATGCTGTTCAATACTGTTTTATCGGACTTTTTCTCCAATCTGTTGCAGGTTATATTTCATTAGGAATATCAGATATAGTTGAACAGTACGGATATACGGTATACAGTGTTGATGATGCTTTTGAGAGTAATTTTTTGACAGGAAAGCTTGTAACAATTGTATATGCCTGCATTGTTGCTCCGATAACGGAAGAACTGTTTTACAGAGGAATGCTTCTGAAGCTGTTTTCAAAAGCAAATCAGCGGTTTGGAATTATAATTACTGCAATATTTTTTGGGCTTGGGCATGGAAATATCGCACAATTTGCTCTTGGATTTATAGCAGGAATTTTTCTTGCTCATATAACTCAAAAGCACAATTCAATAATCCCCTCGATATTATGCCATATGACTATAAATACTTTCTCAACGATTGTAACGGAATTTTCTACAGACGGATATTCAACTGCCAATATGATTATAAATTTCCTTTATATTATTATAACGCTTGCAGGATTGGTAATGTTTATTGAATTCAGACTTAAAAATAAGCTGCCTGCAACAACACCGCAGCAGAGCAGACGAGGCTTTGCAGTTGCAGTAACTTCAATACCGACTGTTATTGCTGCAGCAGGTTTTATGGGAATGATGATTTTCAATATTGTTATGGTTTCATAAAAATAATTTAAGGCAACACCTTCACTTGAAGTGTGCTGCCTTTTTTGTTTTGTTAAATTTTATTAATAAGGTATTTTCTGAACATTACAAAATCAAATATATCAATTATTCCGTCCTTATCAAAATCACAATTATAACCGCTGACATCTCCGCATACTGTTCTTGAGCATATTATTGCATCTGCAATATCAACCCTGCCGTCAAGATTAAAGTCACCGTCAATCACAGGCGGCACAGTGGTCACTGTAGTGGTTGGTTCAGTTACAGAAACGGTTGAAGATGTTGTTGTCTGCTGACTGAATGAATAATCTTCTTCACTAATATCGGGATATGTAAAAATGGTTCCTAAAAAGTCCTTTTCGGGTGAATGCTTCTGATAAAAGGCTGATGAACCTTTTAAAAAGTTTTCTGTTTTCAGAACTTTGCCGTTTTCACCATCCACATCGTCCCAAGTCAAATCAACAGCATACCACTTTCCGTCATCCATTTGAATATAGTTCCACATATGAGCAGTCATTGCAGTTGAGTCAAAATTGCCGAAAACAAGGACGCATGGAATTTTCTCACGGTCGCATATTAATTTCAGTGCCTTGGAATAGCCTTCGCATACTACGCCTTCATTAACAAGTGCACCAATTGCCGTATGAGCATATGATTTACTTGAATCGTAATATGTCCGTTCAGCTATTTGAGTATAGACATCAAGCAAGCGGTCGTATAATTTATCTCCATGAATTTCAAAGTTCTCAACAGCCTCATCTAATTGCTTCATCATTTCATTTGCAGAATCAACGCTGTCACAAAATTCACAAAGCTTTGGATTAATTATTATTCCGCCTATTTTTAAAGTATAATAATTTTGTATTCGGTTATACGAATAGGACGTGTTAATCAGATTTATCGACATTAAATTCGGGTCAAGCCAAAATACTTCGGGGTAGTCAAACAAAATACAATCTCTGCCGCCCTTGCAGTTTGACATCAGCGTATTATAAAGATTTTCCTGGTCTTCTTCCGTATAGCTTTCTGAATTTGGAAGTGCAGAAAGGTTGACCTTAACTGCCTCCGGAAATTTGACTGTAACAGTTTCTTCGGAAGGTTTGTCCGTAAATTCTTTAAGGGCATCATAAACCGCCCTGTTATTTTTGTCAATAAAATCGCCGTAAAAATAACCGTTTTCTGCATCTGACACATTGATTTTTGGAATTTCAGGCATATATAATGCGTCAAAATCCTCCATATCCAGTTCAATGGTTTCCTCTGACAAATCAATTGTACCATACTCGTTTATTACTGTATCAGCACAAGCATAAAAAGCTCCGTTTCCCGAAAAAAGGGACAGAGTTAATGCAATTGCTGAAATTCTTGAAAAAATACCTTTCATTTCTTCCTCCTGCATTATTGTCTATAAAGACCTTTTAATTTCTATCCCCTCTATATTTATAAAAATATTATACATTAGACTGAAACAAATGTCAATAGAATTAACAATTTTTAAATATTTACAGCACGCTTTTTGTGCAGTCATACAATTACTTAAAACTTTTATTGTATATTTTGCAATTTGTGTATTTGCGTTAAGGCAGCACCATGTTATACAGTAAGCAATTGGAAAACACTTGTCCGTCTGTTGTGGGCAAATATATCAAAAAAATACGCTTACTGCTATATAGATTTTGTAATTTTCTCTCTTGAAATGGTCTTTTTTATGTGGTATACTATTAAAAGTATGAATTTCATGTAATTGAAATCAAAGGAGAGATTCTTGAATGGATATGTTTCAGATGAACAAAGAGGAGCTTCTGAACTTTAGAAACGAAACGGAAGCAAAATACAACGATTTTAAAGCACTTGGTCTTAAACTTGATATGTCAAGAGGCAAGCCGTCACCGGAACAGCTTGATTTAAGCATGGATATGCTTAATATCCTCAATGACGGTAATTATAAATCAGAAAATGGTATGGATTGCAGAAACTATGGCATGCTTGACGGCATTCCCGAAGCTAAAAAGCTTTTTGCCCCTATGATAGGCGTAAATCCTGACGAAATTATAGTTTTCGGCAACTCCAGTCTTAACATTATGTTCTGGACTATCCAGACGGCGTTCACTCATGGTATTCTCGGTGAAACACCTTGGGGAAAGCTTGACAAGGTAAAATTCCTTTGTCCTGTTCCGGGATATGACCGTCATTTTGCAATATGTGAATTTTTTGGTATAGAAATGATTAATATTCCAATGCATCAGGACGGCCCTGATATGGACATGATTGAAGAACTTGTTTCAAATGATGACAGCATCAAGGGAATATGGTGTGTTCCTCAGTATTCAAATCCACAGGGAATCTGTTACAGTGACGCTGTTGTAAAGCGTTTTGCATCACTCAAGCCTAAGGCTAAGGACTTCAGAATCTTTTGGGATAATGCTTACTGTGTTCATCATCTTACAGATGATACAAGCAGAATACTCAATATTCTTGAAGAAGCAAAGGCAGTAGGAAACGATAATATCGTTTATATTTACGGTTCAACATCTAAAATCACCTTTTCAGGTGCAGGTGTTGCTGTACTTGGTTCAAGCAGAGAGAATATTGAAAGTCTTAAAGAATCACTTGCAATCAGTACGATAAGCTTTGATAAGCTCAATCAGCTACGCCATGCAAAATACTTTGGAACATATGAAAATATTCTCAAACATATGGAAAAGCACAGAAAGCTTCTCGAACCACGTTTTAAGGCTGTAACTGATACTCTTGAAAAGGAACTGACTCCATGCGGAAAAATTGCGTCATGGATTACTCCAAAGGGTGGATATTTTGTATCATTCAACGCCATGAACGGCTGTGCAAAGAAAATTGTACAGCTTTGCAAGGAGGCAGGTGTAACACTTACAAATGCAGGAGCAACTTTCCCTTATGGAAAAGACCCTGATGATAAGAATATCCGTATTGCTCCGTCATATCCATCAGTTGAGGAGCTTGAAAAGGCTATGGAGCTTTTTGTAATTTGTGTTAAACTGGTAAGTGCAGATAAGCTTCTTTCTGAAATGGAATAATAAGTAACGCCGCATAGAAAATATGCGGTATTGCCTTAAGTTTATGAAAACTAAAAAATAAAAAATGGGTTTCCAAAGGGTTTGCTAACCCTTTGGTCAGGTCAAGGGCTGAAAGCCCTTGCAGGGTGTGGGACAGAGTCCCACAAACAGCCGCAGGGCACTCTGCAAAGGGTGAATTAAAAAACAGTCCTGTGGACTGTTTTTTAAGAGGGAACGCTCTGCAAGAGAGAGCGTTCCCTTAAACACAATGCACATGCAATCTTTGTGCGGTGTTGCCTTAAAAAATATACATCAGCCTTAAAAACTTGTATATATTGTAGGATAAACTGCATTTTACTCAAATTTTACATAAGACGCACATTGGTTTTACAAATTCAATGTATAATTATCATTGGAATTTTGGGAAATAATTTTAAGAGAGAGAAAACGATAGGAGAATTTTTTAATGAGTATTTTTGACGTGTTTACCCTGTTAGGCGGTCTTGCTTTTTTCCTCTACGGCATGAACCTGATGGGCGATGCCCTTGAACGCAAAGCAGGCACTAAACTGAAATCCATTCTTGAAAACCTTACTTCAAATACCTTTAAAGGCTTTATGCTTGGTCTTGTTGTCACAGGTATCATTCAATCCTCATCTGCAACAACGGTTATGGTCGTAGGCTTTGTAAACTCAGGAATTATGACACTTCATCAGGCTGTCGGTGTTATTATGGGTGCTAACTTGGGTACATCCGTTACGTCATGGCTGCTTAGTCTTACAGGTATCGAGGGTGAAAGCTTCTGGGTTCAGATACTTAAACCAAGCAGCTTTACTCCGCTGCTTGCATTTATCGGCATTATTTTCATAATGTTTGTAAAGAACAGCAAGCAAAAAGATACCGCACTCATTCTCATAGGCTTTTCCATTTTAATGTTCGGTATGGAAACAATGTCGGCTGCTGTTGAACCGCTGGCACAGTCAGAGGAATTCAGCAAGATTCTTCTTCTGTTTTCAAATCCTGTTCTCGGACTCATTGTTGGTACTGTATTTACTGCCATTGTACAGTCGTCATCAGCGTCTGTCGGAATTTTGCAGGCTCTCACTCTTACGGGTACTGTAACTTACTCTACTGCTGTTCCTATTGTAATGGGACAGAATATCGGTACT
Organism: Ruminococcus sp. UBA6407; assembly: GCA_002438605.1. GTDB lineage: Bacteria > Bacillota > Clostridia > Oscillospirales > Ruminococcaceae > Ruminococcus > Ruminococcus primiciens. Next base: position 11,034 of record DJPR01000037.1, on the reverse strand, counting down.
TGTGTAAGTGCAATGATTTCTTCCGTAGGTGCAACTAAAAATGCAAAAAGAGCCGCTGTAATCCACCTCAGCTTTAACCTGATAAGTGCTGTTGTATGGCTTACCGTTTATTATACGCTTGAAAGCATTTTCCAGTTCAGCTTTGTTGAAAAAGCGGCAACACCTCTCGGAATTGCCATAGTCCATACAGTATTCAAGCTTCTTGCTCTCGGACTTCTTATGCCGTTTACAAAACAGCTTGAAAAGCTTTCATATAAAATTATCAAAGAGGACGCTTCCGAAAAGGATAAAAAAGAACTTCTTGACGAAAGACTCCTTTCAACTCCTGCCGTTGCCATTGAAAGAAGCCGAAATGTTACATGCGACATGGCACAAATTTCTGTTGACATTCTCAAGGATTCCCTTGCAAATCTTTTCGACTTCAGTGAAGAACGTGCCAAAAAAATCAGAAACGGTGAAAACGCTGCTGATAAATATGAGGACGCTTTAGGCACATATCTTGTAAAAGTCAGCGGAAAAACACTTACAGATGATGACAGCCGCGAGGTTTCAAAGCTGCTCCATATAATCGGCGACTTTGAGCGAATAAGTGACCATGCTGTCAACATTCTTGAATCAGCAGAAGAAATAAAAGAAAAGAAAATGGAATTCTCCGAACAGGCTAAATCCGAAATTACCACCATGATGTCGGCAGTAAGCGAGATACTCTCTCTTGCACTTGGTGCATTCGTTGAAAATGACCTTGAAAAAGCATATAAGGTTGAACCGCTTGAACAGGTTGTTGACAATCTCCAGTCCTTTATTAAAAAACAGCACGTTACACGTCTTAGAAAAAAGGAATGTACAATTGAAATGGGATTTGTTCTTTCAGACCTGCTTACAAATCTTGAAAGAGTTTCAGACCATTGTTCAAATATTGCCGTATGCATTATAGAAATTGCACATGAAAGCTTTGATATGCACAGCTACCTGCAAAACCTAAAAGACCTGCATAACAAGGAATATGAAAACAATCTCAAAGCATACAGTGAAAAATACGCTGTTAATTAAAGCAATACCGCACAAAGTCTTTTGACGTGCTTTGTGCGGTGTTGACTTAAAAGCTTGTTGTATTGCTATAAGGGCAGAGCCGTTTCGGTTCTGCCCTAAGTCTGATTTTATAAAAATGATTGACTGATTCGGCAGCAGTCACTTTTATGTCGGGCAGGGAAAAATTTATAAAAAATTAAAAAATACCACTGGACAAATTTTACTGTCAGTGCTATAATAAATATACAAAAAAACAGATAAATTAATGGTAAATTCATACAATATGTATTTTTTATTGCAATAATTACATATTGGATTTCGGGGAATTCTTTTTCCAAAAATACAGATTGAAAATACCGCTGAAGCACCGCAGAAATATCTCCGATGCCTGCTTGGAACGCCGCAGTAAAATTTCAATCTGAATCATATCTGCGGCAGAACGGAGTTAATTATGAAAAATCAAAAATTTTTATCCCTTGCTGTTTCAGCCTTGATTGCAGTTTCAGGTGTTTCAGGCTGTCTTGCTGTACCTGCTTTCTGCACATCAGCCGAAAGTGAAACGCTCACCTTTGAAATGACAAACATCGACTATAACCCTAAGAATAGCGTACAGTATGTTGATGTTTTTGTAACTCAAATCCCTGACGGAACAGAGGTTTATGCAATGCAGGGCAGTATCAGCTATGACGCTTCTGCTCTGGAGCTTGTTGAAGTACCGGCAGATTCCTGCTACGGATTAGTTGTTACAAATGAGAGTGAGGGCTGTTTGAGGTGGTCAATTGAAACAAATGACCCGAATATGATGCCGCTTGAGGCAAAAGAGGGCGATACCGTTATTTACTTCGGTTTCAAGGTAAAGGATACTGCCAATAACGGAGTATATCAAATAAAGTGGGACAGAGATTATACAATGGCAAGCAGTCTGGAAAATCTGCTGTTCGGAGGAAGTCTGCCTCTTACCATTACAGACGGCTCTATAACAGTCAACAGAAGTACCACAACGACTACAACTCCTGCTACTACAACCACTACAACTACCACTCTCCCTGAAACCACAACCACTACAACTACCACTCTCCCTGAAACCACAACCACTACTACAACTACTACTCTCCCTGAAACCACAACCACTACAACTACTACTATTCCTGAAACCACAACCACTACAACGACAACTATTCCTGCAACCACAACCACTACAACTACCACTATTCCTGCAACCACAACCACTACAACTACTACTGTTCCTGCAACCACAACCACTACTACAACTACTCTCCCTGAAACCACAACCACTACAACTACCACTATTCCTGCAACCACAACTACTACAACGACTACTCTCCCTGCAACCACAACTACTACAACGACTACTCTCCCTGCAACCACAACCACTACAACTACCACTGTTCCTGCAACCACCACAACAACTACTACCACTATTCCTGCAACCACCACAACAACTACTACCACTATTCCTGCAACTACTACCACAACACCTGCAACTACACTTCCTAAACCGTCACTTGCCGGTGACGCTAACTGTGATAAAACAGTTGATATTGCAGATGTTGTATTAATTAAGTGCTACATTATTAATCCTAATGAATACAAATTGTCAGCTCAGGGCTTTGCCAATGCAGACGTTCATGGAAGCAGCAATGGTTTAAACGCTCAGGACGCTGTTGCTATTGCAAAGCATATTCTTCACGTTATTCCGTCACTTTCCGAATTAAAGTAATAAAATAAAGCAAAAAGCTTGAAATCCTGAATTGGATTTCAAGCTTTTTATTATAAACAACACTACATAAAGCTTATGCGGTATTGCCTTTATTATTCAAAATCATAGTCACTGAAATAATCGTCCAAAGCATCGTTTACGTCATCATCTTTCAGCTTATCCCTCAAGCTGCTTTCTTCATATTTTTCAAGAAGTTCAAACATTTCATCGGTATCATTTTCGTCCATATATACCAGCTTCCAGCCCTCGTCCTTCACCTTGCCCACGAAAACCGTAAATTCAATATCGTCCTTATCCTCTTTACCCTTGACCTTTACTGCTAAGTCAACCTCATAAGCCTTTTTCAGCTTTATATCCTGAATATCCTCAATCTTTTCAAGCTTTCTGTCAGAAATTTTCTCCTTGTAGTCAACCTTATACTTGAATTTAAGATTTTTTCCGTACTCATCTTCAAGAGCGTCAATACAGTTATCAAATACCTCATCACCGTCATTGTCGTCCATATCATCGGCTATATCTTCGGGAAAAGCCTCTGCAAATATATCAAAATCACCTTTGTTAAGACCTTTTTTCAGGTCATTCAGCGGTTTTTTATAGCCACCGCCAACAATAGCAGAAATAATCATTACAATAATAGTAATTGCTATTACAGAGCCTATGCCTATAAACGCAAATGTTCTTATGTCACAGGCAAGTAAGCTGAAGTCACTTTGATTTTTGGACGGAACCTCCATATCAGACGGCAATTTCATTTCCCCTGCCGCCAAATCAGCTTTTTTATCATCATCAGTTTCGTAAGCCCTTGCTTCCGTCTGCTTTTCATTTAATTCCTTCTGTGCTTCCTCACAGGTGCAGACTGCATCATCATCTAATTGAGTTCCGCAAAATTTACAATACTTCATATTAAACCTCCATAAACAAAACATATCCTTACGGTAAATCCGCATAGGAAAACATCCTGAAAGTTATCACAAACCAAGATATATCATACCACAAACACACAAAAAAGTCAATTATTAAGCTGTTTTTTTAAGATTTTATGACGTGCTTTGTATAAGTATTACCTTAAATAATTACATCTAAGAATAATCAGCATCAAAAGTTATAACGGTAAAGTACTGATGACTCTTTTCAAACAGCTTTGCATCAATCATATTTTTTATTTCTTCATAAGTATACCTGTAATCAAACGGCACTACCAAGTCAAAGATAAGATTCGTATGCATCTCTCCTGAAACTATGCGAAAATCGTGAATATGCAGACAGCTGTCAATGCCTGAAATGATGTCGTTTATCATTGACTTGCATTCTGCCACACGAACATCATCTGTATCAACAGGGTCCATATGAATTGTCATCATTACTCCAAGCTGCTGAGAAATACTGCGTTCTATTTTATCAACAAGCTCATGAATTGCAACAAAGTTGTCAGCGGCATTGACCTCAACATGACAGCTCCCTATCATATTTCCCGGCCCGTAGCTGTGGATAATCAGGTCATGTATACCCATAATTCGCTCGTCCTCTGTTACAATACTCCTTATTTTTTCCGTAAGCTCATGTGAAACGGGTTTTCCTATCAATTCATCAACCGTATCCTTTATAATTTCGTATCCTGATTTAAGAATAAATACAGAAACGAAAATACCCATAACTGCATCAACAGGCAAATCGGTAAAAATTGAGGCTATAAGTGCAATTAAAGCCGCCGTTGTGGTTATAACGTCATTGCGGCTGTCCTGAGATGTCGCAATCATAACAACAGACTTTATTTTCCTGCCCAGAAATCCGTTAAAAAAAGACATCCATAATTTTATTGCTATGGATACCAAAAGTGAAATTGCAGCTGCGATACTGAATTTGACTTCTTCAGGGTGTATGAGCTTTACTGCCGAGCTTTTAAAAAGCTCAAATCCCATGAGAACTATAATTGCAGATATAATAAGTGACGTTAAGTATTCCATTCGTCCATGACCGAACGGGTGTGCCTTATCAGCAGGCTTTGCTGCCATTTTATACCCCAGAAGCGTTATTATGCAGCTTGCACTGTCAGAAAGATTATTAAATGCGTCAGAAATGATTGATATTGAATTAGTCAGCAATCCCATGATGTATTTCAGCATAAATAAAAATACGTTGCATATAATACCGACACCGCTGCTTAAAGCTCCATAGGACGCACGAGTTTCAGACGAATCAATATCTTCGGGATTTTTAACGAATTTTTTTATCAGAAGTCTTGTCATGTAAAAAACCTCTTTTCATGTTGATTATCGCACTATTTGCTATAATTTATGCGTTATTCACAAAAAAGGTGCATAAAATACAAAAAAATATCGACTCACATTGACTCCCTCTCAAAAAGCCAATCAAAGCCGATATTTTCAAAATCGAACAAATGCACCCTCTATACATTCATCCGAAACGCCCCAAAGATGACTAAAACCCGATAACGTCATCATATTGCTCTTGCAAGTTTAACCATTAGGAAAATAAGTTGAAGAACTAAACAGCTGTTCATAGGCGATTAAACATATTATAGGCGTCAATGTTTAATAACAGCTGCATGAGCTTGGAAAAAATCAAAAAGATTTTCGGGTCGAAACATACATTAAGCAACGGAGGAGTTTTAACCGCTGAAAAATGCTGTATTAAGAGCTTTATGGGCAATTTAAGCAATGCAGTAAATGCAGTACTTAACGCTGAAACGCAACGCCGGATAAAATCTGACATTTATCAAATATATCCAACAATTGTATTATAACGCAGTTCACATATATTTTCAATTGACAATGTTGCGTTTTTTTATAACTATATTGCTCAATGTCGCAAAAAGTTCATATATTGATAAATTATTCTAAAATCAATTCTATTCAAGATGATAGGATATTTTCGACTTTATATGCAGATTATTTTTACCTTTATTTTTAACAATCCATTAAAATCTATATAACGATATTGTCTTAATACGGCAGCCTGAATTTTCCCACCCTTACTTTCTTGCCGTCAATAACCATGGAAAACTCGTCCTTTTCCACAGGTTTAAGGTATGGATCGTCTTCGTCAACATCATAATAATTTTCTACCGTAAAGAATATTTCCTTGTCAGTTCTTGATGTTATACCCGTAACCTTTGAACCCTTATAAAAGATACTTGCACCTCTTTCACCTGCAAGAGCATAAACCTTTCCGTCCTTTTCAGTATAAATTTCAGAAAGGTCATTGCCGTATGAACTGCTGAAAACCTTATAATAGTCATTTTCCACATCTGAAAGTGACTTTATTGAGCTGTCAGTAATCAGATAATATTCCCAGCCGAAATCTCCGACTGATATGCTCGTATTATAGTCAAGTGTATAAGGACAGCCTACATGAAACTTCCATTCAATTTTGCATGCAACATCAAAAAGTCGGTCGGCTGCTGCAATAAGAAGCGAATCATTTGCATCTTCATCAGGTGAAAGTATATCAACTCCGTTATCGCCAAATGTAAATGAACCGTCTATTGTATTTGCATCTGATGAAGGCTCAGTTTTTGCCTCTGTTGTTGATGTCTTGGCAGCGGCTTCTGTTTCAGATGTCTGCTTTGTTTCACTGACTGCAGCTGTTTGTGACGTGGTATTCGTCTGAACCTCACTGTTTACGGAAGCTGTCGTTTGATTTGCCGATTGACTGCCTGTTTCAGCAGTTTCAGTATTTGCATTTGAAGCTCCGCCGCTTTCAACCTTAAGAATTTCATTTCCGTTTACACTTAAACTGCACCCAAGGAATGATGCAGAGCAGATTGCAAGAGTCATTATTAAGATTATTTTTTTCTTCATTTTACGTTTCCCCCAGATGTTTAATTACTTTCATCAAGCACAAAATCAACAAGTCCGTCATTGACGCTGACTGCTGCACAAATTACATTTACTTTATCCCCAAGCTTGTATGTCACACCGCTGAATTTTTCGGTAAGCATTGCAGGCTCGGAGTAGTCGTATTCACTTCCCGGAAGTGTTCTGATGTGAACAAGTCCCTCAACAGTATTTTCAAGCGTAACATAAAAGCCGAACTCGGTAACACTTGAAATTTTGCCCTCAAAGGACTGTCCCACCCTGCTTTTCATAAATTCCGCCTTATAGCAGTCCTCGCACTCTCTTTCTACGGTTACTGCACGAATTTCTGCGGAAGATGAGCGCTCTGCGGCATTAAGTGCAAATCCGCTGTATCTCTTGTTAAGCCATGCTTTATCATAACCTGCAAGAATATCGGTCAGTATCCTGTGTATCGCAAGGTCGGGATATCGTCTTATAGGCGAGGTAAAGTGGGCATAATCATCAAGAACAAGTCCGAAATGTCCAAGCGGTTCATTAAGGTACTTAGCCTTTGCCATTGACCTTAATGCAATGAGATTGACAGCCTCATAAACGTCCGTTCCCTTGGCATTTTCTATAATTTCAGCTATGTGAACAGGCTTTATTTCAGTAAACGGCGGACACTCTATTCCGAACTTCCGAACAATCTCCTTCAGTTTTTCAGCCTTTTCGGGCGGCGGAGCTTCATGCACACGATATACAAAAGGAACCCCCTTTTCCTTTGCAAGCTGAGCTGCCGCTTCATTGGCTTTAAGCATAAATTCCTCTATAATGCACTCCGATTTTCCACGAGTTCTCGGCATAACGTCAACGCAAACGTCATTTTCATCAATTACAAGCTTGCTTTCAATTGTTTCAATCTGTGGTGCATGACGGCGTTTTTTATTTTCAATAAGAATATCCGCAAGCTCATTCATAATGAATATTTCATTTCTTACGTCCTTGTACTTCTCCTTTATATCAGCGGACTCTGTTCCGTCAAGTATCTGATTTATTTCAGAATAAACTCCCTTGACTCTTGAACAAATCACGCTTTTGCAAAATCCGTATGAAATCATTTCACCGTCATTGTTAAGGTCGATAAATGCGGACATTGTAAGCCTGTTTTCATTCGGATTAAGCGAGCATATACCGTTTGAAAGCTCCTTAGGCAGCATTGGGACTACTTTGTTTGCATAATAAATGCTTGTCCCTCTCCTGAGAGCCTCCTTATCCAATGCACTGTTACCCTTTACATAGTGGGAAACATCGGCAATGTGAACTCCCAGACGATAGCCGTTTTTTGTTTTTTCTATTGAAACTGCATCGTCAAGGTCTTTGGATTCGGCACTGTCAATGGTAAATACAGTAAGGTCACGCAGGTCCTCACGATTATTGAAATCATAATCATGTATTCCTGCCTCGGCAATACGGGCAGTATCCTTCAAGGCGTCCGCAGGAAAAGCCTCCTCTATGCCATGAATAAGAAGGATTGACTTTGCACAGGCGGCGGCATTTTCACTGTTTCCCAGAACGGTTTCTATCCTGACCTTATGGTCTGCATGACGTCTGCCCCTGTAAACAAGCTCTGCAACAACCTTGTCGCCGTCATTGAACGGAGCATTGTCATCTTCACAGATGCGGATATGATTTTTCGACATTGTATCTGAAACAAAATAGGGTTCACCGTCACAAACCTCTATTTTTCCTGTAAGCCGGCTACTGCCCTCCTTGAGAATATCAACAACCTCACCTTCAGGTGAGCCTGAACGTGACTTTATATATGAAATCAGCACCTTATCCTCAGGCATTGCACCCAGAAGAAACTTTCCCGGAATAAAAACTTCCGTTCCGTCATCAGTGACAACAAATCCGAATGTTTTGCTCAGACGTGTGACTTTTGCAGGGTAATAGCCCATTTTTGAGGATAAAACTACCTTTTGCTGTTTTTTTATGAAAATAATACCGTCCTCAGCAAGTTCACGGAGAGCAGTATTATAATTTGACTGACAGCCCTTTCTGCTGTGACATTTTGCAGCAAGCTCACTGCATGACAAAACCTTTTTCTTATTTTGATTAAGAAAAACCATTATTTTATTTTTATAGCTTTCCACTGAATACTTTGCTGATAAGGCTGCACCTTTAGCCGCCTTTGATTTTTTATCTGCTTTGGACGACAAATTTAAAACTCCTTTCAAAAAGTATGCCCTATGACGTTTGTCATAGGGCAGGCGGGGTTTAATCGATAAACGTTGGAACAATATTTATAGCCAGCGTAACAACAAAGAAAACAATTGCAAGGAATCTTGTAATCTTATTCAAGATAGCTTCCTTGGTTCTGCCTTCATTCTTTCCGTAGAAAGAATCGTTGCTTCCTCCGGTAATGGCAGAGGTCATATTCTGCTGTTGTTTCTGATCCTGCATAAGACAAAGGATAATAATTAAAACACATGAAATAAGGAGCAAAACTCCTCCTACGATCTGTAAAGTTTCTTTCATTTTAAGCTGCCTCCAAAAAATAATAAAAATGCGAACAAAAATTTATATTTATGTGAAATGACATAATTCACATATTAACATTTATATTATTATATCATACCCAAGCAGCATTTTCAAGAGGTTTTCTAAAAAAAAAGTTACAAAAAACGACAAATCAGAGGTAATATTTTTATAATCAATACAATATAAATATAGAAACGAAAAAGGCAGAACTATACAAGGTCTTTTGACTTGCTTTGTTCGGTGCTGCCAAAAGAAAGGAATATAAATTATGATTCAGGAAAAAACACCCAAAACAGCTCAGAACCTTATACTTGAAAACCGCAGGAGTTTAAGCATTTCAGGAATAACCGATGTAGACAGCTTTGACGAAAGAGAAATCTGTCTTTACACTCAGCTTGGGGAGCTTACCATTCAGGGAAAGGAGCTTCATATCGACTCAATGAGTGTGGAAACAGGTGATATGACCATTACAGGTGATATATGGTCAATAGTTTATGGCGACAGGGATAGGCGTGGGCCTCTTTCAATGCTTGGGAGATTATTCAGATGACGAAAATTATACCTGAAACATATTTCACTGTCCACGAACAGCTCACATTGTTCGGAGCATCATGTTTATTGGGTGCAGCACTCGGTGTTATCTATGACGCTTTCAGAGCGTTAAGAATTGCTTTGCCGCATAATAAAATACTTGTTGCTCTTGAGGACATTGCATTTCTTCTGATTTATTCTGTATTTATTATCTCATTTACATCTGCTGCGGCAAGAGGTGAATTTCGGGTTTATTTTGTACTTGGCAGCATACTGGGATTTACCGTTTACATTTTAACTGTCGGAAGTGCTGTCATAAAAATCATAAGACAGCTTTTTAAGATTTTCTATTCAGTCATTAATGTTATTTTACGTCCTTTTAAATTAATATATGTACTTATATATAAAAAAGTCATTGCTAAATTTGTGGGAAGTTCCAAAAATAAGCTGAAAGGATGCAGAAATTTAAAAATCCCCTTGATTGAACACTGCAAAATGTTGTATAATAAAAAAGTAAATATTCATAGAAAGAACGTGAATTGCGTTGGCAAAAAAATCAAGCAAAAGGAACAAAAGAAAAGGTCTGTTTAATAACGCACTTACCAGAATGGCCGCAGTCGCTTTTGTAATAAGCTGTGCTGTACTGCTTGTTGTTATCGAAACCGATTGTGCCGAAAAAGAAGCTGACTTAGTAAAAATCAATGATAAAATCAGCGTTCTTGAGGGTGATAACGAGGAAATTGAACGTGTTCTCAGTAACAGTGACGTTTCATCGTATATGGAACAGGTGGCTTTAGAAGAACAAGGCTATGCTTATCCTGACGAACGACGCTTTTACGATACCTCAAGAGATTAGGATTAAAAGGAGTTTTTTACTTTATGCAGCTGGAAATTGGAAAAATTTATAACGGAAAAGTTAAGGGCATTACTCAATACGGTGCTTTCGTTGATATAGACGGCGGCGGTACAGGTATGGTACATATTTCTGAAATTGCCAATACTTTTGTCAATGAGATAAGAGATCATCTTACCGAAAATCAGGAGGTCAAGGTTAAGGTTATCGGCATTAATGACGCAGGTAAGGTAAGCCTTTCTATTAAAAAGGCTGTTGACAATCCTCAGCCGCAGAAGCCGAAGCAGCCAAGACGTGAGGAACGTCCTCGTCAGAATGTATGGGAGCCTAAAAAGCAGACTCCTATGAGTGAGCTTTCATTTGAGGATATGATTTCACGTTTCAAGCAGAACAGCGAAGAAAGAATGTGCGATTTAAAAAGAAGTACTGACCGTAAAAATGGTACAAGAAGAAAATAATTTTAAGGCGGATATAGTAGCATATCCGCCTTTGTTTATTAAAAATGGGATATTATATCTGAAAAATGGGTTTCCAAAGGGTTG
>DJPR01000035.1:38587-78488 GCA_002438605.1 Ruminococcus sp. UBA6407 | reverse complement strand
CCCTTTACATTAATATCGTCTACAGTTACCTTGTTTAAACCTGCCATTATTTATGACATCCTTTCATATAAATTTACTGATTAATTATATTGCCTTTAAAAACAACTTGGGCAACACCGCACAAAGCACGTCAAAAGACTTTGGCAGTGTTACTCTTGCATTTCTTATTTTACACTATTTTAAATTTTTTTTCAAGACCTTATACAAATATTTTGATGAAAATTTATCAATCTTTTCATGCTGTTATAAATACGGTATAAGTGCTTCCGATTTTATGAGGCATTATGCTGATTTTATTATCCTATTTCGTCAGCTTTTCTATTGCTGACGGCAGTTCAGTTATGCTGTTTATAATAATATCAGCATTTTTTAGTTCTTCATCAGAGCCGTATCCGTATCGGCAGCCTATGGATTTCAGGTTATTTTTAACAGCAGTTTCAATATCATGAAATCTGTCACCGATTACAATAAAATCTCCATTAAAATTATTCCTGAATTTTCTGAATATCTCATATTTAGGGATAAATCCATATTTTTCAGCAGGGAAGAAGTAATCGAAAAATCTGTCAAGTCCAAAGGCTTTGGTGTGATTTTCCTGATATTTGATTCGGCAGTTGCTGAGAAAAATCAGTGTGTGCCCCTTTTGTTTCAAATCAGAAAGCACATCTTCAGCACCCTCAAAAAGCTCACCCTCACCATTATCCAAACGTCTTATCATTTCACTGCCGATAATATTTCTGCATTTTTCTCTTATTTCAGGTTCAAGGTCAGGCTGAAAAAGCTTCCACATTTCAGCACCGCTGTAACCAAGCCAGCAGGAAATTTCATTATCAGCAAATATCCTTGGAGCTGCCTTGCCAACGGATACAAGATAATCATACGCCTTTAAAAATGACGGCTTATATATTTTCATTGTATTATGCAAGGTGCCGTCGTAATCAAAAATAAGGTTTGCCACTTTTAATCCTCAATTTCCCTTATGAGATTTACCATTTCAATTGCACCCAATGCACAGTCATAACCCTTGTTGCCTGCCTTAGTTCCTGCACGTTCAATTGCCTGTTCAATATTTTCTGTTGTAACAACACCAAACATTACAGGAATATCACTGTTCAGAGATACATTTGCAATTCCCTTTGAAACCTCGCTGCAAACATAGTCATAATGAGATGTACTTCCTCTGATAACTGCACCAAGGCAAATAACAGCGTCATATTTGCCGCTTTTAGCCATTTTTGAAGCAATAAGCGGAATTTCAAATGCACCCGGAACCCATGCAACGTCAATAGAATTTTCGCTTACATCATGACGTGTTAAAGCATCAACAGCACCGCTGAGCAGTTTTGAAGTAATAAACTCATTAAAACGAGCAACAACAATACCTATCCTTATGTCCTTTGCGACCATTTTTCCTTCATAAGTTTTCATAATAAAAATCTCCTTAAAAATTAATAATCTAAAATATGTCCCATTTTATTTTGTTTTGTTTTAAGATAAAACAGGTCATATGCAGTAGCGTCCATCTGAATTGGAACACGCTCCTTAATTTCAATTCCAAAACCTGAAAGTCCATAGACTTTATCGGGATTATTTGTAAGCAGACGGAGTGTTTTAGCTCCGAGATCTCTTAAAATCTGAGCACCGATATAATATTCACGCAGGTCACCGGGGAATCCAAGTGCAAGATTAGCTTCAAGCGTATCCATGCCCTTGTCCTGAAGCTCGTATGCACGAAGTTTGTTGATAAGACCTATCCCACGTCCTTCCTGACGCATATAAAGAAGAATTCCACGTCCTTCCTTTTCAATTTGAGTCATTGCGGATGCAAACTGCTGACCGCAGTCACATTTAAGCGAACCGAAAGCGTCACCTGTCAGACATTCTGAATGAACACGACAAAGTATATTTTCACCGTCACCTATATCTCCTTTAACAAGAGCAACATGATGTTCTCCGTTAAGCTTATTGACATAGCCATATGCTCTGAAATTACCGTATTTTGTAGGTAATTTTGTATTAGCAACCTGTTCAACAAGCTTATCGTGGCATTTTCTGTATTCCTTTAGAGCCTGAATGGTTATGAATTTCAATCCCCATTCTTTTGCTTTTTCCTTTAGTTCGGATGTTCTCATCATAGTGCCGTCATCACGCATAATTTCACAGCAAAGTCCACATTCCTTTAAACCTGCAAGACGCATAAGGTCAACGGTAGCTTCTGTATGTCCCTCACGTTCCAGAACACCGTTTTTTCTTGCAGTAAGCGGAAACATATGTCCGGGACGTCTGAAATCATCAGGCTTTGAATTGTCATCTGCAACTTTTCGTGCTGTAAGACCTCTTTCTTCTGCCGAAATGCCTGTTGTTGTATCAACATGGTCAATTGAAACAGTGAAAGCAGTACAGTGATTATCAGTATTTTCATCAAAGTCCACCATTTGAGGAAGATGTAATTTTTGGCAGATTTGACGGCTCATAGGCATACAAATAAGACCCTTTGCATTCATGGCCATAAAATTGACATTTTCAGTTGTAGCAAATTCTGCTGCACAAATCATGTCTCCCTCATTTTCACGATTTTCATCGTCTGTTACCAGAATGATTTTTCCGTTTCTGAGTTCCTCAAGTGCCTCCTCGACAGTATTGTATTCAAACATTCAAACTCCTCCTAAGCTTTAAAAACCATGCTTTGCAAGAAATCTCATAGTAATATTGTTTTTATTTTCATTTTTTTGCTGAGGCTGTAAAAGCTTTTCAACATATTTTCCGATAATGTCATTTTCCAGATTGACTATATCCCCGACCTTTTTAAGAGAAAGTATAGTCTGCTCTGCTGTATGAGGAATTATTGAAACGCTGAAATTGTCATTCTCAACATCAGCAACAGTCAGGCTTATGCCGTCTATGGCAACAGAGCCTTTTTCCACAATATAACGCATAATGCTGTCATCAGCACATATTTTATACCAAACCGCAATGCCGTCATTTCTTATTTCTGATATAGTGCCTGTACCGTCAATATGCCCTGAAACAATATGACCTCCGAAACGTCCGTTTGCAGACATGGCACGTTCAAGGTTTACTTTATCACCGTTTTTAAGTTTTCCCAGAGATGAACGGTTTAAAGTTTCATTCATAACGTCAGCAGTGAAAGTAAGGCTATCAACAGATGTAACGGTAAGGCAAACACCGTTTACAGCAATACTGTCACCTAAGTGAATATCCGAAAAAATAAGCTCGGCTTTGATTTTTATAAATGAGTCTGAACCTCTTTGAACTGCTTTTACAGTCCCGATTTCTTCAACTAGTCCTGTGAACATTTTTTCACCCTGCTTTCAATCAGAAAGTCATTGCCGATTTGCTTAACTGTTGATTTTTCAAGAATAATGGATTTTGAAGGACAGTCAAAGCCGAGTCCTCCAACAGCAGTTTTTGCGTTTTTTCCTCCGAACAGTTTTGGAGCAATATATGCCTGAACTTTTTGAATTATGCCTGATTCAAGAGCAGACCAATTCAGTTCACTGCCCCCCTCAAGAATGATACTGTCAATATTTTGCTTACCAAGAGCGTCCATCAGGAAATTTAAATCTACATGACCGTTTTTATTTTGGCACAATATCAGCTTACAGCCTTTTTCTTCAAGCATTGACTGCTTTTCCTTATCATCAGAGCAGTGTGCTATAATTGTTGGAACCTCATTTGCTGTTTGTACGATTTGACTGTCTATCGGTATTCTCAGATTTGTGTCGCATATTATTCTTATTGGATTTACTCCATTTTCAATTCTACATGTAAGCAGAGGGTCATCGGCGATAACAGTACCTGTTCCCACCATAATTGCTTTATATTTATGTCGGTCTTGCTGAACATTGAGTCTTGCTGCTTCACCTGTAATCCACTTTGATTTGCCTGTATAGCAGGCAGTTTTTCCGTCCATAGTCATTGCATATTTCATTGTAACAAATGGAGTTTTGGTTGTAATATAATGAAAGAAAATTTCATTTACTTCATCACATTCATTGCGAAGTACATCTTCAATTACTTCAATGCCATGACTTCTCAGAATATTAATTCCTTTTCCTGATACAAGCGGATTGGGATCAAATGAACCAACAAAAACTCTTTTTATTTTGGCTTCAATTACAGCATCTGTGCATGGAGGATTTTTTCCGTAGTGACAGCATGGTTCAAGCGTAACGTACATATCTGCACCTTGCGGCGATTCAGTACAGTTTGCAAGAGCGTTGCGTTCAGCATGAGGCTGACCGTATTTTTTGTGATATCCCTGACCGATAATCCTGTTATCTTTTACAATAACAGCTCCGACCATAGGATTTGGGCTGACATATCCCGCACCTTTTAATGCAAGTTCAAGAGCCATTCTCATGTATTCATTATCCTTATCGGTAATTATTTAAAACACCTCCAAAATAAAAAAGCTGCCATGAAAAACAGGGCAGCATAAAAGTTTAAATAATACATCTTCTTTCATCCAGACTTTACTGTCGGCTTCGGAATTTCACCGAATCATACCAAAAGGCTCGTGGGCTTTACCACCGGTAGGGAATTACACCCTGCCCTGAAGATATTAATATATAAGAATTATCAGGAAATTCCCAATAAAATTCATCAATGTCATTATAACAGAAAAATATTTATATGTCAATACTGATATTTTATGTGTTTTCATTTTGATCGGCAGGCGGCTCAACAACAGGAGGATCTGCCGGGGCATCGGTACTCGGAGCAGGAGGTTCAGTTACAGCAGGTGCTTGTGACGGAGCCTCTGTAGCAGGTTCTACAGGAGATGTGGCAACAGGTTCTGTTGGAGTTTGTTCCGGAACATTAGTCTGAACAGGCTCAGAAGGTGTTTCTGTAGCAGGTTCGTCGGGCGGTTCAGGAGAAATGGTTGTAACCTGTGTATAATCCTCATAACCGGGAGTACCTGTTCTGATTGCAACGCCTGAATAAATATAATTTACATTAGTAGTAATGGAGGGTTTTGTGAATGTAACGTGACTGTTGGGATCATATTTGTCAAGCGGAACAGCAGTAGTTCCGACCATATGTGCATTATAGTCCATTTCAGGAGCAGTTGTAACAGTACCGATTGCAGCAGCTTCATCCTTGTTGTCAGGAGATGCAGCGACAATACCCTCTCTGCCAAGACCTAAAATTACACGTTCTGAAGGTGTTATCGGAAATAAAACGAAAAACAGAAGAATGATGAAAGTAAGCAATAAAAAGCTTCCGCATGAAATAAGAGTTATTTTTGTTGATTTTGACAGACTGCCAAAAAAATCCTTAATTTTATCCATTTAAAAAACCTCACTTAAATTTGCATCAATGGATTGAATCAGATGTTATTGCCTTAATAGAATTATTTTAGTACATTATAATAAAAAAGTCAATAGTAATTTTCAAAAAACAACAAAATAAGGCAATATCGTATAAATATTATGCGATATTGCCTATAGACAACGTTGTTTATACAATTCCTTTTATGCGGTTTATTGCACCTTTTTCAAGTCTTGATACCTGAGCCTGAGATATTCCGATTTCATTTGCAACCTCGACCTGAGTTTTTCCCTGTAAAAAACGCAGATACAGGATATTTCGCTCACGTTCTCCAAGTTCTTTGATTGAGTCACGTATGGAAAGAACGTCAAGCCAGCTTTCAACATCATTTTTATCGCCAATCTGATCCATTATATAAAGAGTATCACCTGAATCGGAATAAACAGGTTCATAAAGTGAAACAGGTTCGCTTATGCTTTCAAGGGCAATTACAACGTCAGCACGTTTTGCACCTATTTCTGCTGCTATCTCATCAATTGTCGGTTCAGTCTGACGTTCTGTCATAAGACGTTCCTTCGCTTGAATTGCTTTATATGCCAGATCCCTCAGCGAACGGCTGACCTTGACTTGTCCGAAGTCACGAAGATAACGCCTCAGTTCACCGCTTATCATGGGTACGCAATATGTTGAAAAACGCACTTCCTTTGACAAATCAAAGTTATTTATTGCTTTAATAAGTCCAACAACACCAATTTGAAAGAGGTCATCAATATCCTCACCCCTGCCGGCAAATTTTTGTATAACGCTCAGTACAAGGCGAAGATTTCCGTTAATTAATTTGTCCTTAGCAGCTTTACTGCCTGTTGCCTGATATTCCTTGAGAAGTTCAATTTTTTCATGTTCTTTCAATACAGCTAAATTTGCTGTATTTATTCCGGAGATAACTACCTTATTATATGCCATTACAACTCCTTACTGCATGATATATTATCAAGCTGTTTAAGATAACGCTGCTTTACTGCACGTTGTCTTTATTATTGGCATAAATTGTTTAAGTAATCATGATTTTATATTTTTAGAGCAATACTGCACAAAGTCTTTTTACATGTTTTGTGCGGTGTTTTAAATATGCGTTGATATTTATTGTTTTGTATATAAATAACAATTTTTTGGATTTATAATGTAATAATTTGTTTATAGGATTTTGTAGAAATTTTATTAATTTGATGACAAGATAATAAATATATGATATAATAAAAGCAATAGGAAGCTGTTTTAAGGCAGCACTGTACAAGGATTGTGCAGTACTGCCTTAGATAAGGTCTTAATCGGAAACAGAAAGGATTGAAGCAATTGAATTATTTAATTGAAACAAAGCAATTAACAAAGCGATATGGTTCGTATAAAGCTGTTAATGAGGTGAATTTACATCTTGAAAAAGGTGCAATTTACGGATTTATCGGCAGAAACGGTGCCGGAAAAACCACCTTCCTGAAAATGATATGCGGTATGGCTGCACCGACATCAGGGGAAATTACTTTATTAGGAAAAAAGGGCAAAGAACTATCTGAGGTTATGAATAGGGTAGGTACTCTTATAGAAGCTCCCGGAATTTATCCGAATATGAGTGCTTATGACAATATAAGGCTCAAATGCAAGGCAGCAGGCATAAATAAACCCAATTATATCGAACCGATTATCGAACTGATAGGATTGACTAAAGCAGGAAAGAAAAATGCAGGCTGTTTTTCGCTTGGAATGAAACAGCGTCTGGGAATAGGAATGGCACTTGTTGGTGATCCTGAAATACTTTTGCTTGATGAGCCTATTAACGGACTTGATCCGCAGGGTATTATGGAAGTTCGTGAAACACTGCTTAAACTTAATAAAGAGAGAGGCATAACAATTATTATTTCAAGCCATATTCTTGAAGAACTTGCAAAAATTGCAACTCATTTCGGAATTATTGATAATGGTGTTCTTGTTGAGGAAATGGATCGTGAACAGCTCTTTGCAAAATGTCAGGAGCGTATTTCAATTAAGCTTGAAAACCCTGACGAAGCAGTTACAGTAATAAAGAAAATGGGATACACCAATTATAAGATTATAGATACAGATACCATTGAAATTTATGAAAAATTGGATTCAACTCCTGAATTAATATTTGCACTTGCAGATAAAAAAATAAGAGTGCAGTCTATCGGAACAAAAAGTGAAGCACTTGAGGACTACTTTATTAATCTTACAGGAGGCAAAAAAAATGCTTAAACTATTGAATATGGAATTTTTCAGACTTAAAAAAAGTAAATGTACATATGTTATATTAATCATAGCAATTGTTTTATCATTACTTAACCCTGCAATGTATAAGCTTATGGACACTCTGGTAACTGCTACAGGAAGTGAAACAGAAATTTCAGAAATGCAGGAAGAAGCAGGCGGCATACAGCTGTTTAAGAGCCATTGGACAGCCAGCGAAATGGTTATGCAGAATATAAGCGGACTTAATATTCTTCTTCTTGTTGCGATATTTACTGTAATATTTGTAAATGGTGAGATGAAAAACGGCTATATCAAAAACCTTGTTGGTTATATTTATAAAAGACGCCGCCTTGTAATATCAAATGCAATTGTTGTTGCTGTATATACAATTATTTTAATGATAGTAGGAGCACTTGTATCAGCAGGAGCTACTTATTTGCTGTTTGACGGTACAACATTTGGAGATGCAGGTGAGTTTTTCGGATATTTCGGTACACAGACACTGCTTCATGTATCATTTTCACTTTTAGTCTTAATGTTTACTTACATAACAAGAAGCACAGCAATTCCTATGGTAATCGGTATAGCACTCAGTTCAGGTATCGGTACACTGATTTATGGGCTTGCTACAATGGCACTTCAAAAAATTGCTGATATATCAGATTCATTCTATTTAGGTAATTATACTGTAACAGGCAATATTGTAGGAGTATCATTAAATGCTGAATCATCAGATATTATAAGAGCAGTAGTAACTGCGGTAGTATTTGCAGTTGTATTTGTAACAGTCGGATGCTTTGTTACTGAAAAGCGTGATTTAAAATAAAAATATGAACATTTTTTAAAGCAGCACATTGCAATCTCTTTGCGGTGTTGCCTTTGCTCAAAAAACTGTCCGCATGGATAACCATGCGGACAGTTTTTACTTTAGTTATTAGCTTAATTCAAACATACCTGTATATAATTGATAGTATTTTCCTTTTTGCTTAATGAGGTCATCATGGCTGCCTCTTTCAATGATTTTACCATGTTCAAGAACCATAATAGCATGTGAATTGCGAACGGTAGAAAGTCTGTGTGCAATTACAAAAACGGTTCTGCCCTCCATAAGACTGTCCATACCCTTTTCTATAAGTGCCTCGGTTCTTGTATCAATTGAGCTTGTAGCCTCATCAAGAATAAGAACAGGAGGATTTGCAATTGCTGCTCTTGCAATTGCAAGCAGCTGACGCTGTCCCTGACTTAGATTTGAACCGTCTGCTGTAAGCATGGTATTATATCCGTCAGAAAGGTGATTTATAAATGAATCTGCATTTGCCAGCTTTGCAGCAGCATAAACTTCTTCATCAGAAGCGTCAAGCTTACCGTATCTGATATTATCCATAACAGTTCCCGTAAACAAATGTGTATCCTGAAGAACCATTGATAGAGAACGACGCAGGTCATCTTTCTTGATTTTGTTGATGTTTATTCCGTCATATCTTATTTTACCGTCCGGAACATCATAAAAACGGTTGATTAGATTGGTTATTGTAGTTTTTCCTGCACCTGTAGAACCTACAAATGCAATTTTATGTCCCGGATCTGCAACAAGGCTTATACCGTTTAATACCGTTTTATTTGGTTCATATCCGAATACAACATCATCAAATTCAACTTTGCCCTCTACCTTGGTATAGGTAACTGTACCGTCAGCTTTATGAGGATGTTTCCAAGCCCAGTAACCTGTTCTTTTATCACTCTCGGTAATTTTGCCGTCGGAGCTGATATTTGCATTTACAAGTGTAACATAGCCGTTATCTTCTTCAGGTGTTTCGTCAATAACATTGAAAATTCTTTCAGCACCTGCAAGAGCCGCAAGAACTGCGTTAAGCTGCTGTGAAATCTGAGTTATAGGCTGTGAGAAGGAACGTGTAAACTGCAAATAGGATACAACCTTACCGATAGTCATTCCGCCTGTACCCTTTACAGCCATGATACCGCCTGCAATTGCAGTTGCGGCATAGTGCAGATAGGAAAGGTTATTCATAATAGGCATAAGGATATTTGCAAATGTATTTGCTTTTGTTGAAGCAATGCAAAGCTTTTCATTAAGAGCATCAAAGTCTGAGCATGCTTCGTCCTCGTGACAGAAAACCTTTATAACCTTCTGACCTTCAATCATTTCTTCGATATATCCGTTTACAGAACCGAGAGCCTGCTGCTGTTCCTTAAAGCCCTTACCGCTTTTCTGACCGATAAAGCCTACAACAAAAATCATTAAAGCAAGCATAACAACCACAATAATGGTGAGCCGCCAGCTGTAAATAAGCATAGCAGTAAAAACACCTGTAACAGTAATTGCGGAGTTGATAAACTGTACTACGCTGGTACTGAGCATTTCACGCAGAGCGTCAGTATCATTTGTGTAAAGACTCATAAGGTCACCATGAGTATGCTTATCAAAATAGCGTATTGGCAGAGATTCCATTTTATTAAATAAATCTGTTCTGATTCTGTAAAGCGTTGTTGTGGAAACCTTCAGCATAAGACGCTGATAAAGGAATGTACAGACTGCACCTAAAAGGTAAATTCCTGCCATAACACAAAGCAGGGATATAAATCCTGAAAGCTTTGGGTTTTTATGACCTATATATGGAGTAATATAGTTATCAATAATAGGACTAAGCAGATAATTTCCTGCAACTCCGGCACCGGAACTGAAAATAATTGCAAGTACTATTACAATCAGATGCACTTTAAAGCCATACATATAGCTGAAAATTCTTTTCAGGGTAGCCTTTGTATTCTTAGGCTTTCCCATTGTCATATTACCATGTTTCGGAGGCATTATTCTTCAGCTCCTTTCTGCTGAGATACATATACTTCACGGTATATTTCGTTATTTGCAAGAAGTTCATCGTGAGTACCTACAGCATTGATTTTTCCATCGTCCATAACAACTATTCTGTCAGCATCCTTAACGGAAGAAATACGCTGAGCAATGATGATTGTTGTAGTTTCTGACAGCTTTTCTCTGAAAGCCTTTCTGATGCTGCTGTCAGTTGCAGTATCAACAGCACTTGTGCTGTCATCAAGGATAATTATTTTAGGCTTTTTGATTAATGCTCTTGCAATACAAATTCTCTGTTTCTGACCGCCTGAAACATTAACACCGCCCTGTCCCAGATCAGTTTCATATCCGTTTGGAAAATTCATAATAAAGTCATCAGCACATGCTGATTTGCAGGCGTCACGAATTTCGTCATCTGTTGCTTTTTCATCGCCCCAGAGGAGATTTTCCTTTATAGTACCTGAGAACAGTATATTCTTTTGCAGAACCATTGCAACCTCATTTCTGAGTGTTTCAAGATTATAATCCTTTACATTATGTCCGCCTACGATAACATTTCCTGTTAAAGTATCATACAGACGAGGAATGAGCTGTACCAAGGAGGTCTTTGAAGAGCCTGTTCCGCCGATAATTCCTATTGTTTCACCTGATTTGATGCTGAGATTTATATTTTCAAGTGCAAGATTGTTTTTATCTTTGAAGTAGCTGAAATTAACATTTTCAAATACGATAGAACCATCTTCAGCCTTTGCAGATGTGCCTTCAACGTCCTTGATTTCAGGTTCTTCGCTGAGAACTTCTGCAATTCGTTCTATAGAAGCTCTTGAAATAATAATCATCATGAAAATCATGGAAAGCATCATGAGTGATATCAAAATCTGCATTACATAAGTAATAAAGCTTGCTATCTGTCCTATCTTCATTTCCCCTGAAATTGCCATATTTCCGCCGAACCACAGAATTGCAACTATACATGAGTAAATACAGATCTGCATGATAGGCATAACAAGAATTATAAGCTTTTCAGCAAAAAACTGAGCCTTTCTTACATCATCGGCAGTTTTTTCAAAGTTTTTCTTTTCAAACGGTTCACGTACAAATGCTTTTACAACACGAATTCCGATAAGATTTTCCTGTATTCTGGAGTTCATTCCGTCATATTTATTAAGCATACTGAGAAATCTCGGGTGAGCTTTTGAAAGGATGAAAATAATTGCAATAGCAAGAACAGGAACAATGCAGACAAATACAAGTGAGAGCTTAGCATTTATTTTTACTGTCATTATTATAGCAAAAATAAGCATTATCGGAGCTCGGAATGCCATTCTGATAACCATCATAAAAGCATTCTGGGTATTTGTAACGTCTGTTGTAAGACGTGTAACAAGTGATGCAGTAGAAAATTTATCTATATTGGCAAAAGAGAAACTCTGAACCTTGCGGAAGAGTCTGCTCCTTAAATTTTTTGAAAATCCCATACCTGCAACAGCTGCAAATCGTCCCGAAATTGCACCGAAGCAAAGTGAAACAGCAGCCATAAGCATCATTACAAGTCCCATTTTAACGACATAGCCGATATCGCCCTGTCTTATACCATTATCAATAATCAGTGCCATTACGGTAGGAATCAAAACCTCCATAACAACCTCTCCTATAATTGTAACAGGAGTCAGAATAGCGTATTTTTTGTAATTTCCAACGCAGGAGAGAACCTTTTTGTACATAAAAACAGCTCCTTTCTAATTTTCTTCATTAATGTCAATCTGTTTTTTTGCTGAGTTTTCTATAACCTTATGAATAAGCATACTGATAGGAACATCATTATAATTTTCAGATTCAATTCCTTCTGCTTCAGACATTTTAATAATAAGTCTTATAAGGCATTGATTAAAAACAGAGAGTTCTTCATCGGTAAAGTCACTAAAGAGTCTGGAATCATAATCGTCAAAGAGCCGGCGGCTTTGAACAATCTCAGCTTTTCCTTTATCCGTTACCGAAAGATGCTTGCATCTCAGATTATCCTCATCTATTCTTTTCGTTATCATTTCAGCCTTTTGAAGTCTTTTGGTAGATGTTGCAATAGAAGCAGGAGTAACCTTAAGATTTTCAGCCAAGTCAGCCTGAGTACAGCCGTCATGGTCGTAGATGTAATTCATAACAGCGAATTGTCCGAAATGAAGCTCACTATTTATCATTGAACGCTGAATAAAAAGCTTTCTCAGCAAGTGGAAACGTTCCAGATTTCCAATAATATCCCTATAATTATAATTCAAATCAGCACCTCCCTTTTTACCATAAAGTAATATTAATGCGGACAACAGTTAATCGTTTAACTGTACAACCGTTTAATGATTATAACAATTTTTGCAAGAAAAGTCAATGATAATACTGTACAAAAGTATTTGTATTAAACAGCAGAAAACTTAGTGAAAAAAGAGGGACGTTTAATGCTTGAATTAATATTAAAATAGTAGTATACTTTATATCAGAGTGATTATATGAGGAGATAAAAAATGAAAACTAAATATAAAGGTATATTTTATATAATATTATCGGCATTATGTTTTGCTTTTATGAGTGCATTTGTAAGACTTTCAGGAGAACTTCCGTTTGTACAAAAATGTTTTTTCAGAAATTTTGTTGCATTTTTCTTTGCACTGGGAATAATGCTTAAAAATAATGAACCAATTAAAATAAGAAAAAAATATCTTCCGGACCTTTTAGGACGTGCAGTAATGGGAACTGTAGGAATGTTCTGCAATTTTTATGCTGTTGACCATCTGGTGCTTTCCGATGCCTCAATGCTCAATAAGATGTCACCGTTTTTTGCCATTATATTTTCGCTTATATTTTTAAAGGAAAGAGTTAGTTTTGTACAGGGAAGTATAGTAACAGCCGCATTTATAGGCAGTCTTTTCATAGTAAGGCCGACTGCTCAGCTTTTCAGCAATCCTGCTTCACTCATTGGCTTGATAGGCGGAATAGCAGCAGGCGGAGCGTATACATTTGTAAGGAAGCTTGGACAAAACGGAGAAAACAAGTCTATGATAGTTCTTTTCTTTTCAGGATTTTCCTGCCTTTCAACAGTGCCTTATCTGATTTTTAATTATGAACCCATGACTTTAAAACAGTTCATTATTCTTATAGGAGCAGGCGTTGCAGCTGCCGGAGGTCAATTTTCAATTACAAATGCATATTTCTATGCTCCTGCAAAAGAAATTTCGGTATATGATTATTCTCAGCTGATTTTTTCAATGATGCTTGGATTTATAATGTTCGGTCAGGTGCCGGTGCTGATGAGTGTTATAGGCTATGTTATAATTATTGCTTCTGCTATAATTATGTTTTTTTATAATAATCGCAAAACAGATGCCTGAAAATAAACGTTTATGTCAATTCAAGTATTGACAGGTTTGATAAAATGTGATAAAATACACTTGTATTGCAGCGAAAGCTTCGGTTTTCAGTACGTTGTTCCGCAGATAAAATATTTCCATAAGTGAAAATATTTTTTGCAGATCAATAGCAAGATATTGACCACTCCTTTCTGGAGTTATAGCCATACGGACAGCTGGGTCAAATGCCGACTGCTGATTAAGAGAGCCTGCCGTCACAAGTGTATATGTGCAGATTTTGATAAATCTTTGCTCAAAGGTTCTACATATTTTGTGTAAACAAGTTCTTATTTTCAGCTGGCAACTTCTGTTGCCTTATTGATTTGAAATTACATTTTATAAGTTTGTTAGAAAGTATTTATGCGTTCTCGCACATCAACTTGTGAATGGTCAATAAGAGTAGTAAAAGTATTCTTGCTATATAGACTCTGAAGCCAAGAAATGAAGCTTTATTGCATTTGGAATATATCTGTGCAGATTAAAGTAATTCACAGCACATAACAGTTGATGTTACTGTTATGTGCTTTTAATTTTGCATAAAATGAGGTGCTGTTTAAATGGAAAATAAGCTTAAGCTTTACGGCTTTAATAATCTTACAAAGTCACTCAGCTTTAATATATATGATGTCTGTTATGCCAAAACTCAGAAGGAACAGCAGGATTATATTGCCTATGTTGACGAACAGTATAATTCTGAAAGAATAACTGATATAATGTCACATGTTACAGAAATGATTGGTGCACAGGTTTTGAGTGTATCCAAACAGGATTATGACCCTCAGGGTGCGTCTGCAACATTTCTTATTGCTGATGATACGATGATTCCTGCTAACGGAAATGAAATCGTAGCTCATCTTGATAAAAGTCACGTTACCGTTCATACATATCCGGAATTTCATCCTGATACAAGTATCGCTACTTTCAGGGTAGATATAGATGTGGCAACCTGTGGTAAAATTACTCCTCTTACTGCACTTGATTATCTTATAAGCAGCTTTGATTCAGATATTATTACTATGGATTATCGTGTGCGTGGCTTTACAAGAAACATTCATGGTGAAAAACTTTTTATCGACCATGAGATTACTTCAATTCAGAATTATATTGACAGCAAAACCCTGAGAGATTACGATGCGGTAGATATAAATGTATATGATGCTAATATTTTTCACACCAAAATGCTTATTAAAGAACTGTATCTTCAGAATTATCTGTTCAATACAGATGTTGATGAACTTCCGCCATATCGCCGTCTTGAAATAAGTACGGCTTTAAGACGTGAAATGATTGAAATTTTCAGTGGAAGGAATGTATACTGATGCTGTTAGACCAAAATAAAGCCCCTATTTATGAGGCATTGGAAAAATTTAAAAAAATGAGAGTAGTGCCTTTTGATGTTCCGGGACATAAAAGGGGCAGAGGAAATGCAGAATTGACCGAGTTTTTCGGTGAAGCATGCATGAGCATAGATGTTAATTCTATGAAACCGCTTGATAATTTGTGTCATCCTGTATCTGTAATAAAAGAGGCTGAGGAAATAGCGGCGGAGGCCTTTGGTGCTGAAAACGCTTTCTTTATGGTAGGCGGTACTACATCTGCCGTACAAAGCATGATTATGTATGCCTGCAAAGGCGGAGATAAGATAATTATGCCGAGAAATGTGCATAGAAGTGCTATAAATGCACTTATATTATGTGATGCAGTACCTGTTTATGTTAATCCGGAAGTGAATAATCAGCTTGGAATTGCATTGGGCATGTCAGTTAAACAGGTCGAACAGGCAATTGAGGAAAATCCCGACGCTAAGGCTGTTCTTATAAATAATCCGACATATTACGGTATTTGTTCAGACTTAAAACGTATTACAGAGCTTGCTCATTCAAAGGGGATGCTTGTCCTCGTTGACGAGGCGCATGGTACACATTTTTATTTCGGAGATAATTTCCCGATTACCGCAATGGCAGCAGGTGCTGACCTTGCATCTGTAAGTATGCATAAATCAGGAGGAAGTCTTACTCAAAGTTCATTTCTGCTTATGGGAAAGAAAATAAATTCTGATTATATGCGTCAGATTATCAACCTTACTCAAACTACAAGTGCTTCATACCTTCTTCTTACAAGTCTGGATATTTCAAGAAAAAGACTTGCTTTACATGGAAAGGAAATCTTTGCACAGACGCTTGAAATGGCAGAGTATGCACGTTCTGAAATAAACTCAATAGGCGGATATTATGCATTCTCCAAGGAACTGATAAACGGTGACAGTATTTTTGATTTTGACGCTTCAAAACTTTCTGTTCACACCCTGTCAATCGGACTTGCAGGAATTGAGGTTTACGATTTGCTTCGTGATGAATATGACATTCAGATTGAATTCGGTGATATAGGAAATATACTTGCATATTTGTCTGTTGGGGACAGAAAGCGTGATATTGAGCGTTTAATAAGTGCATTATTTGAAATACGCCGCAGGTTCGGACGTTCAGCATCAGGAATGTTAAGTCAGGAATATATAAATCCTATTGTTGCACAAACACCGAGAAAAGCATTTTATGCAGATAAGGAGTCACTTCTTCTGGAACAGTCGGCAGGACGTATATGCAGTGAATTTGTAATGTGCTATCCTCCGGGAATACCGATTCTTGCACCGGGTGAACTGATTACAGAGGATATAATAAAATATATTAAATATGCAAAGGAAAAAGGCTGTTCCATGACAGGTACAGAGGATTTAAATATTGAAAGACTGAATGTTCTGATATAAAAGGAGGATAAAAATGGAATTGTGGTTCAGTGAACGTCATACGCCAAATGTTAAATTTTCAATAAAGGTTGACAGACAGCTTTACAGTGCAAACAGTGAGTTCCAAAGAATTGATGTTTTTGATTCAAAAGAGTTCGGACGCTTTCTTACTCTTGACGGATATATGATGCTTACGGAAAAGGATGAGTTCATTTACCATGAAATGATTACTCATATACCTGTAGCGGTTCATCCGAATCCTAAGAAAATACTTTTAATCGGTGCAGGTGACGGCGGAGTAATAAGAGAGCTTACACGTTATCCGTCAATTGAAAGCATTGATTTGGTGGAAATTGATGAACTTGTGGTAGAGGTAAGCAAAAAATATCTTCCAACAACGTCATGCTGTTTTGATGATCCAAGAATAAATTTTTACTTTGAGGATGGCGTAAAATTCATAAGAAGCTGTGAAGATAAGTATGATATTATCATTGTAGACTCAACAGACCCGTTCGGACCTGGTGAAGGACTTTTTACAAAGGAGTTTTACGGCAGCTGTTATAAGGCACTGAAAGCAGACGGAATAATGGTTAATCAGCATGAAAGTCCGTTTTATGATGAAGATGCAGCAGCAATGCAGCGCTCACATAAGAGAATAGTAGAGAGCTTTCCGATAAGTAAGGTTTATCAGGCACATATTCCGACATATCCATCAGGACATTGGCTTTTCGGATTTGCTTCAAAGAAATATCATCCCGTAAATGATTTCAATGGTACAAAATGGAGTATGCTTGGCTTGAAAACACGTTATTATAATCCAAGACTTCATGTAGGAGCATTTGCACTGCCAAATTATGTAGAGGAGCTTTTAAGAGATGTTGAGTAA
The DNA here is from genome assembly GCA_002438605.1 of Ruminococcus sp. UBA6407. Taxonomy (GTDB): domain Bacteria; phylum Bacillota; class Clostridia; order Oscillospirales; family Ruminococcaceae; genus Ruminococcus; species Ruminococcus primiciens. The sequence continues at coordinate 61,074 of DJPR01000035.1, read as the reverse complement.
AAATATTCATAATTTTATTGCTTGTGACGCTGAGTATGAAGATGCAGATATAGTTCTTTTTGGTGCAGGCTTTGACGGGACAACAAGTTTTCGTCCCGGAACGAGATTTGGCCCGTCAGCAATAAGGAATGAGAGCTTTGGCATTGAAACATACAGTCCATATCAGGATAAAGATATGCTTGATTATTCCTATTTTGACAGCGGTGATCTGGAGCTTGCATTCGGCAGTACAAACAGAGTTATTGCGGATATTGCCATGCGAACAGACCGAATTTTAACTGACGGCAAAATACCGTTTATGATTGGCGGAGAGCATCTTGTAACACTTGGTGCGGTTATGGCAGTAACCGAAAAAATTGATGATTTGTATATAATTCATTTTGACGCTCATGCTGATTTGCGTGACGATTATCTCGGACAAAAGCTTTCTCATGCGTGTGTGCTGAGAAGATGCCATGATATCGTGGGTGACGGTCATATTTTCCAGTTTGGAATAAGAAGCGGTGACAGAGAGGAATTTGAATTTGCATCTGAGCATACATTTATGAATAAGTTTAATTTTAACGGACTTGAAGATATTGTAAACCAGCTCAGAGGGAAAAAGGTTTATCTTACTGTTGACCTTGACGTTCTTGACCCCTCTGTATTTCCCGGAACAGGAACTCCTGAAGCTGAGGGAGTAAGCTTCGGGGAATTGAGAGAGGCGTTGACTTTTGTTTGCAGTCAGCTTGATATTGCAGGCTGTGACGTAAATGAACTTAGTCCGCAGTATGACCAGAGCGGAGTATCTACTGCCGCTGCATGCAAGATTATTCGTGAAATGCTGCTTGCAATGACATAAGGTATTGCCGTACAAAAGCTCTATTGATATGCTTTGTGCGGTGATTGCGCAATTCCTTCATCAGATGAAAGGAGCTTTTATATGCATTTTTTAAGGGCAGATAAAAATAATATTACGGAGCTTGTAAAAATAAGGCTTGATTATCTTATTGAGGATTACGGAAAAATTGAAGATGATGTCTTGAATAAAATAAAGTCGTCTTTGCCGGACTATTATGAACAGCATTTAAGTAAAGACTTTTTTGCATATATTGCAAAAGATGATGATAAGGTTGTTTCATCTGCATTTTTAATTTTGTCTGAAAAACCTGCAAATGTTGTTTTTCAGACAGGCAGAACAGGATTTGTGCTTAATGTTTATACTAAACCTGACTACAGAAAACAGGGCATTGCCAAAAAGCTTATGAAGATGCTGTTATCAGATGCCGAAAGGTTTAAGCTTGATTTCGTTGAACTTAAAGCGTCAAAGGACGGGTATAATTTATATAAAAGCATAGGATTTAAAGAAGTATTTTCCGAATATACGGAAATGAAGTATATAATAAAGGAGTAAAAATTATGGGAAAGTGTATGATAATCGGCTGCGGAGGAGTTGCCTCTGTAGCTATTCACAAATGCTGTCAGAACAGTGAAGTTTTTGAGGGAATAATGATTGCAAGCCGCACAAAGTCTAAATGTGATGCATTAAAGGAGAAATTACAGCCTACCACTAAAACAGTAATAGAAACTGCACAGGTTAACGCAGATAATGTTGATGAATTGATTGCTCTTATTGAGTCATATAAACCTGACGTTGTACTCAACTTAGCATTGCCTTATCAGGATTTGACAATTATGGACGCCTGTCTTGCAACAAAGACTCATTATGTTGATACAGCAAATTATGAACCGCTTGATACAGCAAAGTTTGAGTATAAATGGCAGTGGGCATACAGAGAAAAGTTTGAAAAGGCAGGTATAACAGCACTTCTCGGAAGCGGCTTTGACCCCGGTGTTACAGGTGTTTTTTCAGCATATGCAATGAAACATGAGTTTGATGAAATCAATTATATAGATATTCTTGACTGCAACGGAGGCGACCACGGATATCCGTTTGCAACAAACTTTAATCCTGAAATTAATATTCGTGAGGTTTCTGCAAAGGGCAGTTATATTGAGGACGGCAAATGGATTGAAACAGAGCCAATGGAGATTAAAAGAGTCTATAATTTTGACGGCGTTGGCGAAAAGGATATGTATTTGCTGCATCATGAAGAACTGGAATCACTTGCACTTAATATTAAAGGCATAAAAAGAATACGTTTCTTCATGACATTTGGTCAGAGCTATCTTACACATTTAAAATGTCTTGAGGACGTTGGCATGACTTCAATTGAGCCGATTATGTATGAAGGCAGGGAAATTGTACCGCTTCAGTTCTTGAAAGCTGTTCTTCCTGACCCTGCTTCACTTGGCCCGAGAACAGTAGGAAAGACAAATATAGGCTGTATTTTCAGAGGTAAAAAGGACGGCAAGGATAAAACATATTACCTTTATAATATTTGCGATCATCAGGAATGTTACAAAGAGGTTGGTTCACAGGCTATATCATATACAACAGGAGTTCCTGCAATGATTGGTGCAATGATGATAATGACAGGGCAGTGGGCAAAAGCAGGTGTATATAATATTGAAGAATTTGATCCTGATCCTTTTATGGATGCTCTCAATAAATGGGGACTTCCATGGCAGGAGAATTTCAATCCTGTTTTGGTTGACTAGTAAGGAGAAAAGTTAATGAAAATCGAAGATGCTTTGCAAAAATATCTGGATCAGGAATGTGCAGTTTATTTATGTGATAATCAATGTCATTTGCAGTGTACAATAGTGGAAATAGGTGACGGTTGGATTAGAGTAATCCATGAAGATAAAACGGAGAGTATTATCAATTTGAACAATTTGGTAAGAGTTCGTGAAATTCCAAGAAATAAGAATGGAAAGAAAAAGCTGATTTACGATTAATAATTGAATTGGGCGGCAAAAGCCGCCCAAATATTTAAGGAGTGAAATTTTTGCTGGAAAACATAAAAACACCATGCTACATTATAGATGAAAATAAACTAAGGCATAATCTTGAAATCCTTAAAGGAGTTGAGCAGAGGACAGGCTGTAAAATACTTTTAGCTCAAAAAGCCTTTTCATGCTATCATTTTTATCCAATGATAAGTGATTATATAAGCGGAACAGCTTGCAGCGGACTTTATGAAGCAAGATTGGGATATGAATGTATGGGAAAAGAAAATCATGTATTTTCTGCTGCATACAGAAGTGACGAAATAGATGAAATAATATCATACTGCGGACATATAATTTTTAATTCATTCAGTCAGCTTGACTTATATCGTGATAAAGTGCTTAATGCAGGAAAAAAAATAGGGCTTCGCATAAATCCTGAGTTTTCAACACAGGAGGGACATGAGATTTATGACCCGTGTTCAAAAAAATCAAGACTTGGAATAACTCTCAAAAATTTTCAGGCAGATAATCTTAATGGTGTAAGCGGACTTCATTTTCATACATTATGTGAACAGAATTCAGATGATCTGGAGAAAACTTTAAATGCGGTTGAGGAGAAATTCGGCAGCTATTTAAATCAAATGGAGTGGATTAATTTCGGCGGAGGACATCATATAACTCGTGATGATTATGATATTATAACTTTGGAACGCTGTATTAAGAGAATGCAGGATAAGTATGGTCTGGAGGTTTATCTTGAACCGGGAGAAGCAATAGCCTTAAATGCAGGATATTTGTATACAAAGGTTCTTGATATTACTGAAAATGATATGCCGATAGCCATTCTTGATACATCAGCAGCCTGCCATATGCCTGATGTTCTTGAAATGCCGTACAGACCGCCTCTCAGAAATTCAGGACTTTCTGGTGAGAAGCCTTTTACATATCGTTTAGGCTCACAGACTTGTCTTGCAGGAGATATGATAGGGGAGTATTCTTTTGAATCTCCGCTTAAAGTCGGGGATATGCTTGTTTTTGAGGATATGGCAATATATTCAATGGTAAAGAACAACACATTTAACGGTATGCCTCTTCCTACAATTTATGCATTAAAAAGTGACGGAGAATATGAGGTTTTAAAAGAATTTGGCTATGATGATTTTAAGACAAGATTATAAACTTTTGAAAGTATTGATTTGATAAAAGTACAAAAAGGAGAGCTATCGGCTCTCCTTTTTTATATGCTTTAGTCCACCTTGTAATCATCAATATCAATTACATCTGAATTATTGTTACTTTTGTTTGAGAGCAATGATGCAGCAAGCTTATATATGCCTATAATAAGAATTGCTACACCAATCAATCTGCAAATTGTTAATGATATTTCTTTTGGATTTGCAAGAATATAAATTCCGAAAACTGAAAATATCACACCTGCTACAGCAGGAATACACCACTTATATCCGCCTTTTCTGATTTCAAATGCTTTAATAAGTCTTTCAATTCCATTTACAAGTATAAATGCTCCTGCAACAATGGGTATACCTAACGAAAGGAAATTCGGCAGAATAATAATCAGCGAACCAATTATTATTCCAAATATAAGTTCATGCAGCTTATAATTTTTCTCATTAACACAGCTCATAATAAATTTAATTATATAATATACAATTACTGAGCTTCCAAGAATATAAAAAATGTACGAAATTATATCAGGGAAAAAAGCAAGTATCAATCCTGAAACAATAAGCAGATACAGCGAAGTATATCTGATATTAAATATTTTTTTCATTATCTTCTCCTTATAAAATCACTAAAATATATTTTAAGTATATTTTCTTTAAACCACCTGATTTTTTATAAATCTCAAATGCTAAATGATTAGCAAACTTTCTTGCAGACTCAGTTTCACTCTTTTCATAAATACCGCTTCCAAATTTGCATTTTAAGGCAATTGTCATAAAGTCTGAAAAATCACCTGCTTTGAAATAATGTTCAGACAGCTTTGACTCAACCTTTGCTGTAAATTCATTGTATCCTTTGCCGTCATAAAATAATCCGAGAATATTCAATAATTTCTCAGTATACTTGTAGATTTCTATTACAGCATAAGAACAGTTCTTATCTTTGAACTTCTTTGATCTGATTTTAATAATCAGCATTCTTCTTAAAATTACGGTCAGCAATAAAATCAAAAGGACAGACGCTGCAATTATTATTCCTTTTATAAAATCAGGAATTTCATGTTTATTTTTTATATTTTCTCCACCGGTTCCTGCTGAAATAGTAGTGGTATTTGTTTCTGTTATTGATTTAGTAGTGTTTTTTATTACTGATGACCTTAAAACTTTTGATATGGAAGTAATTCTGCTTACCGTTTCAGCGTTTGACATTGTAGTTTGTGACTGTTGTGTTTCAGTTTTTGGTGCTTCTGTCTGCGTTGCCTCCTGAATGGAATCAGGCGAATAGCCTGCCGTAAATTCAAAAGGAACCCAGCCATAACCGTCAATATAAACTTCTGCCCATGCATGAGAACGGTTGTCTTTTACTTTAATTGTATATGAACCGTCCTTATTTTTACTGTCATCATTAAAATCATCACCAACAATAATATATCCAGTAGCATATCTTGCAGGAATACCTGCCATTCGTGCAAGCATGATTCCTGCTGTTGCATAATGAACACAATAGCCCTCACCGTTTTCCAAAAGAAAATAATTTACAAAGTCACGATTGGACGGTGTTTTTCCCGGTGATAAGGTATAGCGTGTATTGGCATGTATTCGTTCTCTTATTTTGTCAAGTGTTGCCCACCTGTCATTCACGCTTTCTATATTGCAATTATCCAGAATGTCAGCAAACAAAGAATGAATTTCATCAAAGGAACTGTTATCCGGATATGACAAATAATTATCATATACAAAATCTCTGTATTTATTTTCCATTAATACAGAAAGAATTGCCTTGTTATCAGATTCCAATATATCAGGAGAAAAAATTGATGAAACTGAAAAATTATTGCTGAGCAAATTGTCGTTTTGATTACAAAAGTCTTTAATGAGTGACAAATCATCATCATTTTTTAAGTCACTTATACTTATGCTGTAATTTTTAGGAATAAGGAAATCAGACATAATTGTATCAAAACCAACTGAACTCATTTTGCAGTCATACTTATTTTTCTTTTTTGAACGAGAAACCGTATCAAGATAAAATTCAATATCTCCGTGCTCTGACAATGAATACGGCAAAAAGCTTTTTCTTCTTTTTCTTTTCGGCTCTATCGTCAATGAAACCTTTTGATTGCCCGATACTGCTGAATTAAGCAGATATGAAAATTCCTGCGGATATATATTATACTCGTCAAATGATGTAAAAAGTGAGTCATATTTATCATAAACGCTATCCTTAAGCTCAAGCCATTCGTTGTCATCATACACAGAAGCAACATATCCTTTAAGATAAATTGCTCCATTATACTTTTGATTTATCGTAACTGTAAGCTCTGTGGAATTTTTATAATAAATGCTGTTTTTTCTTCCCAATCTGTTATCTTCATAATCAAGCTTAAAACCTACAGATTCAGTAATTGAAGATATGCTTTCTGAAAGGTCATCTACGGAAAATGAATTTATCGCTTTTTTTAAGTCACTTCTCTTTTGATTTAATGAATCCGAACGCTTATAATCCGTAAAGTTAATAAAAGCCATAAGAGAAATAACCACAATCATAATTGAACATATAATATTTACTGCACATCGTTCCGTAACCTTGAACTTCATGTTCCTTTTAGGGAAAAACAAGTTTTCCTTTCGCATAAAGCCGCTGCCGCCGCGGTCATATTCTCCCATATCACAACAGCTTATTGCAAGAAGTGCTGTCCAATATGCAACCAGCATTCCTGCCCAGAATACTGATACATCAATTCCATGATACAAGCCGATTTCCAAAATCGGAAAGCTTACAGCAACAACAGGTATGGGATTTGGTTTAAAGATAGTAAAGAAATATATTACAAACGAAATAAACCATATACACATAATGATAAACTCTGTGGTACACTTTATCTCATTATAATTTGAAAGACCTTTAAAATAAGCAATCTCTACACTGTTTGAAACCTTATACAGTTCATTATACACAAATTTAAAGCCTGCGATAATATTTACATAATCCCTATACAATACAATTCCAAATATCACTGCAAGTACAGGTATAAACCATAAGGCTCTGCCTTTTTTCAATGAAATTACAGTATTTATTACTGAAAATATTACAGATGCTATAATAATATGACTGCTCTCACATTTAATCGAAAACATTGAAAAAAAGGAAAAAATTAGCGATGAAAAACCCAGAACTGCAATAATACAAGACAAGGTTTTTCTCAGATTTATTTTCTTTTTTTCAACTGCAAGCATTATACTGTCATTTATTACTATGCCGCTGAAATCATTTTTCTTTGTTTTTTTCATTTTGCTCCTCACACATTATACAGCACGACTGCCGTATTGTCTGCTATATTTCTACAGTTCAATTTCATTTATTGAAGCTGTTATTTTTCCAACAGGAACTGCTGTTACATTCACAAGACCATTTCCTTTATTCACACTTTCTGTTTCACCTGCATATTTGGTAACTTTTATTACATTAATATTATCAGATGCAACGCATTCGCTCAGCAGAATTTCATTTTCACTGCTCAATTCAGAGGTTATATAAGTAAATGATGAACAATCGGATATATCGTTGGTTTTTAGGAAATTCTCAAGTGACGAACTTTCTGAATCTCCCTCATCATAATCAATTATATATCTGTAAGCAATATTCATAAGTTCATCATAATCATTTATTTTTATTCTCTCAAAATCACCTGTTTGCTTATTGTACTTTATAATAGTATGCGGTTTCTCATTTTGCAGAAGAAATTGAGATATTGAAACTAAGCTTTCAAGCAGAGTATCAAAAAACGGAAGTGTGTATTCAGACTGTTCATGGAATTTAAGCTCTAAAAAAAGTATGGACGAAACATCAATAGGCAAGCTAAGCTCCTTAACGATATACTCATCCTTTTTGCTGCTGAGTTTCCAGTGAATACGATTTATCCTGTCTCCGCCGATGTATTCTCTAAGGTCAAAAACCTCGGACGGATCATCTCCTGATTTATGCTGCGAAAAAAAGATACTATCCTCATTCTCTGTTTCAGATTGATTTATATATCCGTTTATCTCGTGGCTTAGCGGAAGAATTGTTATAGAATCTCCTGAATTTTTGCAAACTTTAAATTTAAATATTCTTAAAGGATCATAAATAGTAACCTTTGTTATATTAATATTTATTACTCCGCAAAATTTGGATTTTAATTGAAATGTAAGCCTTTGTACATTTCTTGACTGAATTGGAAAGTGTATCTCCATTGTGTTTTTTTGTCCGTTAAAGGCATTCATATATTCAATTACAGCTTCAGCCTTTGCAACTGAAAAAATACACTTATTTTGTATGTTCAGGTTTATATTAAAAGGTTGATTTTTGGCTGCCATTTTATTTGGCACTGTTAAAAAAATATTCACGCTTTTTTTGGTTATCAAAAGTGATACAAACATGTAAATAGGCAAAAAGCACATTACTGCCAACAATACAAACGAAAAGTTGCCCAGATATAAAATGTAAAAAAAGAAACAGATTACAATTAATACTAAAAAAAAGAATTTAACTATCCACATATACTACCTGCCGTTCGCCTCAATTTTTGGTGCAGCAACAGTATTAAGAATATCATCAATAATTGCTTCTTCAGTTTTATCGCTCAATCTTGCTTTTGGACTTAAAATAAGTCTATGCCTGAAGACATCAGGACAAATAAAAATTACATCATCAGGAATTACATAATCCCTGCCCATTGCAAGTGCTATTCCCTGAGAAATCTGCGTCAGAGCAAGTGTACCTCTTGGACTTATTCCAAGTTTTATCAGCGGATTGTTTCTTGTTGCATTTGACAGTGAAACTATATATTCATATATTGCGTCACTTATATATACGTTTGAAACTGCGTCCTGAAGCTCCAGAATTATATCCTTATTCGCTATCGGTTTAACACTTTCAAGCGGCTCTGTGCAGTATTTAGACTTTAAAATCTCAATTTCTCCTTTAATACTTGGATAGCCCATGCTTAGCCTTATCATAAATCTGTCAAGCTGTGAATCAGGAAGCATATGAGTTCCTGCTGAACCAATTGGATTTTGCGTTGCGATTACAGTATACGGTTCAGGAAGTTTATAGGTTACACCGTCTACTGTAATTCTTTTTTCCTCCATAAGCTCCAACAATGCAGATTGAGTTTTACTGGATGTTCTGTTAATTTCGTCTGCCAAAAAAAGATTACAGAAAGCAACGCCTTCTTTAAATTCAAATTTTCCTGTTGCTTTATTGAAAAGTGAAAAGCCTGTAACATCGGTAGGCAGAACATCAGGTGTAAACTGCATTCTGTTATGCTCAAGAGACAATGCTCTGGAAAATGCCAGTGCTAATGTTGTTTTTCCCACTCCCGGAATATCCTCTATCAAAATGTGTCCTTTGCAAAGTATTGCAAGAAGCGTTTTTATAATTATATGGTCTTTTCCGACAACTGCCTTTTTAACCTCAGATGCTATTCTGTTTATTTGATTTGTATATAAATTAATATTCATTATATTCTCCCATTAATTTGTTCTTGAGTAACACTACATGAAACATGTCATAAGCCTGTTATTTTCTGCCGCACAATCTTTATGCAATGCAACTCTTGTTTTTACATTTTTATTGTATTGCTATAATTATATCATTTTTATAAAAGCATTGCAAGTTTTTAATGCTTTTATTTTTGACAGAACCTTATAAAAAAGGGACTGCTGCAACAGTCCCTTTTATCCTTCTATTTTTGCCGTTTTATTATTTTGTGCCGAAAATTCTGTCCCCTGCATCACCAACGCCGGGTACAATATATTTGTCATCATTAAGCTTTTCATCCATAGCACCTGCATAAATTTCAACGTCAGGATGAGCTTTCTGAACAGCGTCCACACCCTCAGGACAGCAAATAATGCACATAAATTTAATGTTCTTTACACCAAGATTTTTAAGTTCCTGAATTGCAGCAACAGCAGTACGGCCTGTAGCAAGCATTGGGTCAACCATAATAACATCACGTTCAGCAATATCATCAGGCATTTTTGCATAATACTTTACAGGCTTATGAGTAACGGGGTCACGAAACATTCCAAGATGACCGATTTTAGCAGCAGGTACAAGAGTTGTAACAGCATCGAGCATACCGAGACCTGCACGAAGAATTGGTACAAAAGCCAGCTTTCTGCCTGAAATTATCTTAGTTTTTGCAACTGCAAGTGGAGTTTCGAGTTCAATTTCTTTAAGCGGCAAATCTCTTGTTGCCTCGTAGCAAATCAGCATTGCAGTTTCAGAAACAAGCTCTCTGAATTCCTTAACGCCGGTGTTTTTATCTCTCATAAGAGAGATTTTATGCTGAACCAATGGGTGATCAATAATGTTTAATGCCATAGTAAATACCTCCTATTTATTTTCAATTTCTGTAATAAGGTCCAATCTTCTTTGATGACGTCCGCCTTCAAATTCTGTTGTCAGAAAAATCTGAGCAAGCTCTGCAGCAAGACCACAGCCTAAAGTTCTTGCTCCCATGCACATTATGTTTGCATCATTATGCAGTCTTGTAAACTTGGTTGAAAAGCTGTCAGAGCATAACGCAGCACGAATACCTTTTATCTTATTGGCAGCAATGGACATTCCGATTCCTGTACCGCAGATCAAGATACCCTTTTCACATTTTCCGTTTAGAACTTCATTGCATACAGCTTCCGCAATTACAGGATAATCACATGGTGAGCCGTCACAGCCTAAGTCATAAAACTCAAAGCCGATAATTGAAAGAGCATCAATGAGTGCTTTTTTCATTTCAAAGCCTGCATGGTCACAACCAATAGCTATCATTTAAAAAACTCCTTTTAATAAATATATAATATTATAACACATAAACGCCAAAAGTGCAACAATTTACACAAAAATATTTAAGGCAACACCGTATTAATCTTTATATGGTGCTGAATTATGCATTTTTCAGCTTGTTTTCCAAGTCCTTTTCGGCTTTTACCTTTTGAAGATAGGAAGCCTCAATTTCATGTGGATTTACAGCATCTTTGCAGGTTGCAGCAAGGCAGATTCCTGCTGCGGTTTGCAGTCTTAAATGCGGCGGAGCAAGGTGAAGCATATCTGACTGATATTTCTCAAAGAAAGCTGCACAGCCGTCACCGCACAGCAGCGTTTCAGCTGAATTAAACGCAATGATTTCGGCAAGCTCAGTTTCTGAAATAATTTGTTCATCGTTAATCTTTTCGATTGAATATCCATTGCTTTTGTATAAAGCTGTATAGACCAAATCATTTCTTGCTGACATTATGGAACAGATATTACCTCTGTAGCCTATATTGCTGTAAGCCATAGCCTCAAGAGTTGAAACTCCGCAGCATTTGCAGTTAAGCCCGAAAGCAAGAGCTTTTACAGCTGAAACACCTATTCTGAGTCCTGTATATGAACCAGGTCCGACAGCAACTGCAATTTCATCAATGTCATTGTATTCAACATTTGCTTTTTCAAGTATATCATTGCAAAGAGGTAAAATAACCTGTGAGTGTGTCATTTTTGTGTAAACAGATGTCTGAGCAAGAAACATCTCTTTATTCGAGTCATATAAAGCTGCGGAAGCAGTTTTTCCAGAAGTATCAATTCCAAGCAGCAGCATATTTTCCTCCGTTTTCAATTATGATTTCTCTGGTATCATCATCAATCCTGCTGATTGTTATATAAATGGTGTTTTCAGGCAGAAAATCAGCAATATTTTCAGACCATTCGACAGCAACTATATTATCTTCAAACGGATAATCATAAAATCCTGTTGATTCCAAATCATCCTCACCGCTTATGCGGTACATATCGAAATGATAAAGAGAAATATTTTTTCCTTTATATTCATTTACAAGAGAAAAAGTAGGTGAAAAGACATTATCTCCAAGACCAAGACCTATTGCAAGACCTCTTGTAAATGTTGTTTTTCCTGCACCCAGTCCGCCTTTATAAGCGATTATATCACCTGCATGAAGCATTGAGCCAAGCTTCTTTGCGGCATCAATGGTTTCTTCAGGTGAATGGGTAGTAATTTTCATAACACTCTCCATTAGAACAGACCTGTTATATTACCGTTGTTATCACAGTCTATTTTCAGTGCAGACGGAGCTTTGGGAAGTCCCGGCATAGTCATTATGTCGCCGGTGTATACAACTATAAATCCTGCACCGGAAGACAGCTTAGCGTCACGAACAGTAATTTTGAAGTTTTTAGGTTTGCCGAGAAGTGCGGGGTTATCAGATAATGAGTATTGAGTTTTTGCAATACATACAGGCAAATCTCGGAAACCAATTCCTTCGATTTCTTTGATAGCTTTTTCAGCCTGGGTTGTGTATGTAACACCGTCAGCACGGTAAATTTCCTTTGCAATTGTTTCAATTTTAGCTTTTATCGGCAAATCTGTGTCATAAAGCGGTTTGAATGAATTTTCATTTTCAGCACAGAGTTCAATAGTTTCACAAACTTTTTGAGCAAGGTCAACGCCGCCCTCGCCGCCTTTTGCAAATACTTCACACATTGAAACTTCAACGCCAAGCTGTGAACAGAAGTTAGTAACAAATTCGATTTCCTGTTCTGTATCGGTATGGAATTTGTTGATTGCCACAACAACAGGAATGTGATATTTATGCATATTTTCAATGTGTGTCTGGAGATTAACAATACCCTTTTCCAATGCCCACATATTTTCTTTTTCAAGGTCAGTTTTAAAGACACCGCCATTATATTTTAAAGCTCGTATAGTAGCAACCAGAACAACGCATGACGGAGTAAGTCCGCCGTATCTGCATTTGATATCAAAGAACTTTTCTGCACCAAGGTCTGAGCCGAAGCCTGCCTCTGTAATACAGTAATCGCCGAGCTTTAATGCAAGCTTTGTAGCTCTTATTGAGTTACAGCCATGAGCAATGTTCGCAAACGGACCGCCATGAATAAAAGCAGGGGTATTTTCAAGAGTCTGCACAAGATTAGGCTTTAATGCATCTTTTAAGAGAGCAGTCATAGCACCGCATGCATCTAAATCTCTTGCAAAAACAGGTTCTCCCTTTAGGTTGTATGCAACAAGAATATTTCCTATACGTTCTTTAAGGTCTGACAGGTCTGTTGCAAGGCAAAGAATAGCCATTATTTCGGAAGCAACGGTAATCTGGAAACCGTCCTCACGAGGAATACCGTTGACTTTGCCGCCAAGACCGATAATAATGTTTCTCAATGCACGGTCATTCATATCAAGGCAGCGTTTGAACATTATTCTTCTTTGGTCTATTTGAAGTTCATTTCCCTGCTGCATGTGGTTGTCAATCATAGCACAGAGCAGATTATTTGCAGAAGTAATTGCGTGCATATCGCCTGTGAAGTGGAGGTTTATATCCTCCATAGGTACAACCTGAGCATAACCGCCGCCTGCTGCACCGCCTTTGATTCCGAAAACAGGGCCAAGAGATGGTTCACGAAGAGCAAGCATAGCCTTTTTGCCGATTTTAGCCATAGCTTCTGCCAATCCTACACTTACAGTAGTTTTACCTTCTCCTGCAGGAGTTGGATTAATTGCAGTAACAAGTATAAGCTTTCCGTCATTTTTAAAAGCGAGCTTTGAGTAAAGAGTTTCAGAAAGTTTAGCCTTGTAGTGACCATAGGGTTCAAGCTCATCAGCAGAAATTCCGAGTTCATCGGCAATTTCACTAATTTTTTTCATTTTTGCATTCTGAGCAATTTCAATATCTGATAACATGGCATAATACCTCCAAGATTATAATATCATAAAGATAACTATTTCTTATTATATCATTTTTCAGTATAAAAAGCAAGTAAAATGCAAAAAACAAAATATATAGAAACAAAATATATAGGCAGCATTAAAAAAATAAGGCAACACCGCAAAAGCTTTGTGCGATATTGCCTTAGCATCAGTGATTATGCGGTGTTGCCTTTATTAAGAACTAAACTGACTTTTATAGAGGTTTGCATAAAATCCGTTCATATCTATTAACCGGTCATGATTTCCCTGCTCAATAATATTGCCATTTTTCATTACAAGAATAACGTCTGCATTCTTGATTGTTGAAAGTCTGTGAGCTATTATAAAGCTTGTTTTGCCTTTCATCAGCTTTTCAAACGATAATTGTATTTTTTGTTCTGTTCTAAGGTCAATACTGCTTGTTGCCTCATCAAGTATAAGCATAGGAGGATTCATAAGCATTATTCTTGCAATACAGATAAGCTGTTTCTGACCTTGCGAAAGTCCGCTGTCCTCACTTATAATTGTATCATATCCTTCGGGAAGTCTTTTTATAAAGCTGTGAGCATAAACTGCTTTTGCGGCTGCTTCTATTTCCTCCTGAGAAGCATTTTCCTTTCCATATGCGATATTTTCAGCAACTGTTCCCGTAAATATCCATGTTTCCTGCAAAACCATTCCGAATGAACTTCTCAGACTGTTTCTTGTAATATTGTTTACATTTTTGTCTGATAATGTGATTTTTCCGCTGTCAATATCATAAAACCTGAGCAGCAGATTGATAATGGTAGACTTTCCGCAGCCTGTAGGGCCAACAATTGCAATTTTTTGTCCTTGCCTAACACTTAGATTGAAATTTTGGATAAGCTTTACTTCAGGTACATAAGAAAAGTTAACATTTTCAAAGCTTAAACAGCCATTGCAGTTTTTGAGTTCTTCTTTGTCGGAATCATCGGAAACTTCTGTTTCGTCAAGTACCGCAAATACTCTCTGAGCTGAAGCAACTGCATTCTGAAGCTCTGCAACTACTCCTGAAATCTCATTGAACGGCTTTGTATACTGATTTGAATATGCTAAAAAGCTTGAAAGCTTGCCGACAGACATTACACCGATAAATTTAAATGAACCGATTGCTCCCATAGCACCCATAAATCCGATTGCGGCATATATAAGTCCGTTAACAAATCGTGTTGAAGGGTTTGTCATTGAGGAATAAAATGTTGCCTTAGCTCCTATTATACCAAATTCTTTATTGATTTTTGAAAAGCGTTCTTCTGCTCTGTCCTCATACACAAAAGCCTTGACAACCTTTTGATTTCCTATAAGTTCTTCGGTGAGTCCTACCATTTCACCTCTTAATTTAGACTGCTTTATAAATGTGTCACGAGATAGCTTTGTGATACCGGACGCAACAAAAAATGAAAGTGGCGTAAGAAGTATTACGATTATTGTTATCTTAACATTTATGGTAAGCATAAAAATTATTGTTCCGATTATTGTGACAATTCCGCTGAAAAGCTGAGTAAAGCCTTGTAAAAGTCCGTCGGATATAATTTCAATGTCATTAATAACTCTGCTTGTAAGCTGTCCTTTTTGTGTACCGTCAATATATTTTAGCGGAACTCTTTGAAGCTTTGCAAAAATATCACATCTCATATCTCTTATTGTATTAAATGACAATTTATTTGTACACAAGCTCATAAGCCACTGAAATAAAGTGCTTATAAGAACTGCCGAACCAAGCATAAGAG
Source organism: Ruminococcus sp. UBA6407 (assembly GCA_002438605.1). Lineage (GTDB taxonomy): Bacteria > Bacillota > Clostridia > Oscillospirales > Ruminococcaceae > Ruminococcus > Ruminococcus primiciens. Next base: position 45,561 of record DJPR01000035.1, on the reverse strand, counting down.
CTACTTTTATAAGTCTGTTGAAGTTTACATTGTCCTTTCCTATTGCACAATCGACAGCCTCTCCGATAAAAATCGGAACGGAAAGAGAAAATGCAACACTTATAACTGCAAAAATTACAGTCAGCACAAAAAACAGCTTATATGGCTTTGTATACTTCATTACACGTTTAAGCGTTTTAAGCATCTTCATTTTCCTCCTTATTTGAAAGCTGGGAATTATAAATCTCACTGTAAACATGACAATTCTCAAGCAGTTCACTATGTTTTCCCATTCCTACAATTTTGCCGTCGTCCATTACGATGATTTTGTCTGCATCTTTAAGTGATGTAGCTCTTTGAGATACCATAACAATTGTTGTATCTTTCATTTGTTCACGTATTGCATGACGAAAGGCAAGGTCAGTTGAGTAATCCAATGCACTTGTGCTGTCATCAAGGATTATAATTTCAGGTTTTCCGACAAAAGCTCTTGCAATTGAAAGACGCTGTTTTTGTCCGCCTGACAAGTTTTTTCCGCCCTGAGAAATAGGAGTATCCAGCTTTTGAGGCAATTTTTCAACAAATTCCCATGCCTGTGCTGTTTTAAGTGCAGTTATTATTTCTTCGTCATCAGCATCTGCCTTTGCCCACTTCATATTTTCTCTTACAGTGCCTGTAAATAAAACAGCTTTTTGCGGTACAACGCCTATGGATTTTCTAAGTGTATCCGTATCATAATTTTTTACATTTTCTCCGCAAATTACAATTTCTCCCTGAGTTGCGTCATAAAATCGGGGGATAAGATTGACCAGTGTTGACTTACCGCTTCCTGTACCTCCGATAATTCCAAGCATCTCTCCCTTTTTTATCTCAAACGATATATTTTCAAGAGATTTATCTCCTGCACCATTATAGGTAAATGAAACATTTTTAAATTCTATAGAATTTTTATAATCATTTTTATTTATGTTATCAATTTTACCTGAACAAATATCAGGCCTACAGTCAAATACCTCGTTTATTCTGTTTGCTGAGGCAATTGCCTTAGTAAATATTACAAGCAGATTTGCAAACACAACAAGCGTCAAGGAAATCTGTGTTATATAGTTGACAAATGCTGTAAGCTCACCCTGAGTAAGACTTCCTGAGTTTATTCTGAGTCCGCCGAACCAAATAACTGCAACTATTGCCAGATTCATTATCATAAAGTTGACAGGATTAAGTATTGCAGATATTTTTCCTGCAATCATCATATTATCAGTAAGCTCATTGCAGGCTTTGTTAAACTCGTCAATTTCCTCCTGCTGACGTGAAAATGCTCTTATAACACGAGTTCCTTCAAGATCCTCTCTTGTTATTGTTGCGGCTTTATCAAGCTTTTGCTGAGTTTTTTTGTACAGCGGTATGGTTCTGGACATTATAATATATATTATAAATGATACTATAGGAGTTACTATAAGAAAAATTACAGATAATTTCAGGTCTATGGTCATTGCCATTACAGCGGCTCCTATGATAAGAAAAGGTGCTCTTATCGCAAGCCTGATAAACATATTCACTCCGCCCTGAACTGTATTTGTATCATTGCTGAGTCGGTTTATAAGTGACGCTACACCTATTTTGTCAATACCGCTGTATGACAGGCTGTTTATATGCTTATACAAAGCTGTTCTGAGTTCTGTACCAAATCCGAATGCACATTTAGCTGCAAGATATTGGCAGGTTAATGCAAATCCAAGTCCGCATATTCCTAAAATTACAATAACTATACTCATTTTCAGAATATAATCACTATCATTGTTTCCAATTCCGTTATCAATGATTTTAGCCATAACTATTGGCACAATAAGCTCGAATATAGCTTCAAGCAGTTTAAAAAAAGGTCCTAAGATAAGTTCTTTTTTATAATTTTTTAAAAATCTGAAAAGTTTTCTCATAATTCCTCCAAAAGTAAAGGTAAGAATGTACAAAGTTTATTGCATTGCTATACTATAATATGCCGCATAAACAAGATAAAACGCTCTGCAAGAGAGCGTCTTAAATTATATTGTTATTCCGTTTTCAGTAAGAAGTTTTCTTGCTGATTCAACCGAATCAATTCCCTCAGCATTTTTTACAGGAGCAAATTCATTTTTTCTTTCAACTTCAAAAGCAAGACAGCTATCCTGTCTTTTTACCATATCAAGAACCAATGTTTCGTATTTATATCCGTTTTCTTTGCTTGGCTGTATAAAATTACCGCTTTCATTCATGTAAGGTATTTTCTTTTTCGCAATATGAAGCGGCATTTCTTCATCAATAATCTGTTCCAGATTTTTAACCTTAAAGAGATAATTTAATATTACTCCGTAATTGTATGAAAGACGGCCGTCATTTTCTCGCCTTTGTATCATTTCGTCTGTCATTTCATAGTATTCAACGATAGACGGTTTACCGTCCTCAAGACAAAGAACTCCAACCTTTTCATCAGGAGCTGCCTTACTTACAACCTTGCTTCCGGATTCACAGCCGCATGCTATTGTTGCTCCGATAAATACAGGGTCAGCCATTTTCTGAAGAACGTTGTCTACAGCAAAAACATTCAGCCATTCTATTCCTGCATCTTTTATCTTGCTAAGCAATCCAGCCCTTGCAAATGAGGTAAACCAACCGCCGTTTCCGTTAGGTGACATTGATATTTTATCATGATTTTCCATTAGTATGCGTCCTGAAAAGTCAGTAGACGGAGCCATATCCTGAATAAAAAATGTTATATATTCTTTTTTATATCCGAAATAATTTTTTTCTTTTAAAAATTCTCTTGTGTCATCATAGTTTTTTTCACTTGTCATTATAAAAAGAGGAATCCATGCTTCAGCTTTATCAACAACTTTTTTCAAATTGTTTATAAGACATTCAAATATATAAAGTTCCTTGTTGACTCCTATATTATACATACCCTTTGGCTTGTCGAACCCCAAGCGTGTACCCTGACCTCCTGCAAGAAGAATTGCACCGATTTTTCCTTTTTTTATAGCGTCAATTCCTACCTGTTCAAACTCGTTTTTTCGGTTGTTTATTTCGTCAATGGTCAATGCACCGAGAGGCTCAATTTTTCCTTTTTCATCTGCACAATCATTAGTATGACCAATTACAGATAAATCAAGCAGTTCGATCTGAGAAAGCAAAGATTTTTTCCCTTCATCTGTTAATTCATCATAATATTTCAGCAGATGTGTCTGATTGTATTTTTCAAGCTTTTCATACGCTTCCTGATAAGTCAATTCAAATTCCTCCAATTCTCAAGAGTTCATTAATATGCAGATTAATTTGTTTTTATAAAATTCTTGCCACAAAAAGAGTGCCATCAAAAAATATATACACTTATACGAAAAGAATCTGTATTTCTTTGTGCGGTATTGCCTTAAAAGAAATATCCCTATGCTTGAAATTATATCATACACAATTAAAAAAATCAACTATTAAATAAAAAATAGACAGAACTTATAAAAATCAACAAGCATCTTTGTGTGGTGTTGCCCTTAATCTCTCCACATTTTTCTATATGAGAAACACGTTAAGTTTTCAATTTTTTTAAATTGTCTTGCAAAGTAGCTCTGGTCATTAAAACCGCATAAATGTGCTATTTCCTCAACAGTTTTATCAGTAAATCTCAAAAGCTCCTTACCATAATTTATTCTTGCAGTAATTATCTGCTGAAAAATAGTCTTACCATATAATTTTTTAAACTCTCGTGTAAGATAAAACTTACTTATGTAAAACTGTGATGACAATTCATCAAGAGAAATATCAGAATTAAAATTTCTGTTTATGTAATCGTAAACCGCTGAAAGCTTTTTATTAAGGGCTGAATCGCAGTCGTTTGTTTCCTTATTTACAGTAAGCACATAGGTAAGCAGTTCCATAATTAATTTGGACGTTATAACTTCCGTATTTACATCATTATATTCATTTATATTTATTATTTCAGTTATAACAGATACGATTCTGTCAAACATAATTGATTTGAAAACATTTTTGTACTGGGATAGAAAAAGCTCATAATACTGCTGTGACATTCCACCGTTAAAATGAATCCATACAATTTCCCATGGATCTTTTTCGTCACTTTTGTAAAAATGAGGTGTGCGACAGTCTATGAAAAAACATTCACCCTTTGAAATATTATATGTTTTATCATTTATAGTAAGACTGCCATTTCCCTCAACTACAGCGGCAATTAAATAAGAATCAAGATTTTGTCTTTGTGACCTTGCTGCATCAATTGCTTTAAGATAGCCTGTTTCCTGCATGTAAAAAAAAGTCTGCTTTGCTGCGGAACTTGGTGTATTTATAATTCGCTTTGAAAATTTGCTTTTAAATAGGTCGTTTTCATTTTGACTCATAATAATATCTTCTCTTTACATAGAATTATTAGGGCAACACCGCACAGCGTTGCCTTAATAGGAATAATTTTACATTATTTTTATTACTTTGTCAATATTATTTACGATAAATTATCTTAAAGAAACAATAACTGCAATTAGAATCCCTGCCAATATTGCTGCTATTGAAGAATATACAAAGGTTTTTCTTAAAAAAGCTTTTCTTTTGTTTTCATAATCAGTTTCCAATCCGATAAGGCTTATATATCTCTGTACTTCTGATTGTGCAATGCTGTCCGGAAGCTGACTGACGTTCGGTTTGAGATAAAATATAGCCTTTTCAAAATAAATGCTTTGCGGATTGTTAATTTCAATAATCCTCTTATTTACTCCTTTAATCATATTTCCTCCACTAACACTTCTACATAACAATAATTATGCGGTGCTGCCATTGCCAAATTTTAAAATGAATTCAACTAAATTATAGGCAGGTTTTCAAGCTCATATACAAAAGGTAGAAAATTTATTGTTTAAATATATGTTGAAAACTCTGTTGAAGAAGTTGAAAGATTATTGATTTGCTGTTGAAAATCTTGTTGAATTGGTGGAAAAGTCACTTTTGAAACTGTTAAAAGCTTGTTTGTGAAAAAATTGTTAACGTCGGATAATTTTTATTACTGTAAGTAATTAGTTTTTTCAGCATAAAAAATAAACAATTTTTTAATCATATTATTGGTTATTTTATCAATTGATTTTTTTATCTACAGTATTTCGTTGTTTAACCTTATATAATGGAAAAGATACTGCTGTGCAATTCCTCCTTTTGAAACTGCAAATTCAGGCAGACCTTCCGGATAGAATTTTGCCATTACTCTTTTTATCCATACATCAATCGGAAATGCCTCTGTTCTGTACATTCCGAAAAGCAGCACACACTCTGCAACCTTTGGTCCAACGCCTTTAATGGTCATCAAGGTGTTTCTTGCCTGCTGAATATCCATTTTTTTAACGTCTTCCAGATTTACAAGTCCTGATGACACTTTTTCTGCCGCATCAATCAGATATTTTGCTCGGAATCCGCTTCGCAGGTATTCAAGACTTTCCACAGTTTCTGCCGCCAGCTGATGTGGAGTTGGAAAAGCTTCGTAATGTTCACACAGACGTTCAATTATTCCCTTTATTCTGGGAATATTATTATTCTGTGAAATAATAAATGAACAAAGCGACTCCCAGCTGTCCTGTTTAAGAAGTCTTATTCCGCCCGCAAACTCACAAGCTTTTTTCAAAGTTTCGTCTGCTGAAAATGTATCTTTAAGTTTACTGTAATCAGTGTTAAGGTCAAAATAGTCAACCCATATATTAAGAAAATCATTTTCTGTTGTGTTATGAAATATAAATTTATCTCCGGATTTTGAGATTTTCAGATTTGTATTTAAAAAAGTTCCAATATATGTAACGTCATATTCTGATTTGATTCGTTTCCAGCGGAATGCCTGTCCGCAGTCAAGGGTTTCGTCCAAGTCAAAGTCATTCTGCCAAAGGTAAATGTCATTTTGGTTAACTTCATATTTCATTTTCATATCTCCTGAATTACTACTTGATTTTTTTATTAAATTATAATAGAATATTAATTAGAATACAATAGTTAGGAATGATTTTTTTGAAGAAATTTTTTTCACTTTTTTTAACTGCTGCCATTTTAAGCGGATTTACTGTTGGCTGTAACAGCAAGGTCAACAGTACATCTTCTCAATCTAAAAAAAGCTCTGAATCATCAGCAAATGCAGAAGATACAGAGACTGTTACAGAACCGACCGAACCAAAGGTGAGGAATATTCAGACAGCTGAGGGAACGTATATTTATGATTATGCAAAAGTATTATCCGATGATGAATTTAAAAGCTGCAATGACTATGCAGGCTGGATATATAAAGAATATCTGATTAATGCTGCGGTTGTTACCACAAATACTTTGGACGGGCTTTCTGCCGAAGAATATGCCGAACAAGCTTATACTCAGATTTATGAAGGAAAAGGCAGCGGATTGTTAATATTGATAAACAATGATACAAATAATGATATAATTTATAAAAAAGGCAGTTGTCTGAATTACATAAATGAATCAAATCAGAACGACGCTCTTTTTACAGCTACTAAGAAAATTGTTGAAGAAAATAATTATGGAGCCGCTGTTTCTGAACTTCTGAAACTTGCGGAAAGCTGTCCCATGTATATTTTTGACAACAGCAATGTTTTTACAGCAGAACAGCTTACACAGCTTGAGGAACTTTGCGGCGGTTCGAACATATCGGTTCTTGCAACAAGCAACGGCACTGATATCTCAAATGAAGAGTTGGGCAGACAGTATTTTGACAGACATTATTCCGCAGATGAGAAATCTGACAAGGTTATGATCGTACTTGACGTATTATCAAATACTTTTACGATTATTTCCGATAAAAACGTATCAATTTCAAATGATGTAATCAAATCAGCTGAATCATCAGCAGAAAAGCATGATTATCAGACAGGCGTGACTGATTTGATTAATGCTTTAAAATGAGTAAAGACAATACCGCATAAAGCTTGTGCGGCAGAAACGCAGATATATTTTTCGTCAGATTGCATAGA
>DJPR01000035.1:12286-38530 GCA_002438605.1 Ruminococcus sp. UBA6407 | reverse complement strand
TTATGTGTAATATGACGGAAAATCTGCAAGTTTATGACCTGCAAAGTCTTTTGACATGCTTTGTGCGGTGTTGTCTGAAATTTTTTACGGTGTAATCATAATTATTAGGAGGCAGAAATGGACGCATACAATCTTGCATTATGTGCAGTTGCAGGAGGACTGCTTGATTTATGTGCTTTAGTGTTGATTTTATGTGCATATAAAGAGAAAAAAACAGGGCGGAAACGCTGGTATAAAATAAGCGGAGATATGGAGCTTGCTGAAAAAGGTGCATCATATTCGCTTGAATGTGACGAAATAATTATTGGCAGACATGCTTCGGCTGATATAAGACTTATGGATATGTCAGTATCAAGGTATCATGCAGTATTGACTGTATCAAACGGAATATGGGTCATAACTGATTTAGGCTCTAAGTCAGGTCTTTATATAAACGGAAGAAGGGTAAAACAGTCACGTTTGTATGAGAATGATTTAATAAAGTTTGGAAATTACAAGCTTATCTTCAGAAAAAGGAGAAATCAGAATGTATAAAAACGGACTTTCCTATATCAGTTCATCATTGTTCGTTCTTCTGGCACATTTTGCAATGCTTGCAGTGGTTTTCTTTAATGGAAATTATGAGGATACATCAGTTGTATTAAAGCTTGCGGAAATTGTAATAGGACTTGATCTGGTATATTTTATAGTAATGCTTTTCTATAAACAAATGACGTATTCAATAGATTTTATGCTTTTGCTTGTACTTAACATGAGCTTGATTTTCCAATCCTGTTTCGGCGGAGTCGGATTGGCAGCAAAGCATCTTATAACCTGTATAGCGGCAATAATAGCCTGCCGTGCAGGATATTTGCTTTGCAGAAATCATAAGTGGATACAGACAAAGAAAAAATACATATTTGCGGCAAACATTATAATTATATTATGTATACTTACTCTTACGGGAAGCCGAAGTATGTGGATTGATTTGGGAGTAATTACAATTCAGCCGTCTGAATTTCTTAAACCTGCATTTATTCTTGCCTGTTCGACTTCTGTAATGGAACAGCAGAATAAAACAAGGATACTTGGTTTTAACATAGTCAAGACAAATGCGGCACTTCTCGGACTTATAATTTTAATAGTCGGATTGCAGTGGTGGTGCAGGGATTTGGGAAGCTTGCCGACTTTTATTGCGATTTACGGATGCGGAATGGTTTTCAGACTTTGCTATCCAAAAGCAAAGCTTTCCAAAAAGCTGATAATCGGAATAGGTGCTGCCGCTGCTTGTGCAGTTATAGCCGCACTTAAATTTGCACCTGCTTATGTTCAGGACAGACTTAATGTTGATATATGGAGTGACAAAACAGGAAACGGCTATCAGCAGTGCAGAGCGTTGATTGCAATAGCTGAGGGCGGTTGGTTCGGAAAGGGAGCAGGTCATGGTTCATTATATGAAGTTGCCGCTTCTGAAACGGACATAGTTTTTTCGTCTATTTGTGAAGAATGGGGATTGTTGTTTGCATTAATGATGATAATTGTAATAATTATTATGCTGATGCTGCCGCTTATCAATCCTCCCCGTTCATATTTTCATGTAACAATGACTACAGGTGTGTGTGCAGCATTTATTGTACAAATGGCATTGAATATTTTTGGTTCATGCAATATGATACCGTTTACAGGAGTTACAATCCCTTTTATCTCGCAGGGCGGAAGCTCTATGGTTACAAGCGGATTTATGATAGGCATGATTATAGCAGGTCAGTCGCCTGTATTTAAGCGGCCTAAAGCAAAGAAGAAATCAACGGCAAATGGAGGAAGAAAATGAAAAGTATAAAAAGAGGTCAGCGTATTATAACGTTTATCCTGCTTTTTTTCATTATCGGAATGGGAATGCTTGTATATAAAATACAAACAGAAGCGTCATTTTATATGTCTAACAGCAGCAATAAGTCAATAGGAATGGTTTATGATAAAAACGGTGACGTGCTTTTTGACGGCTCGGAGGATTTCTCAAAATATGAAGCAGGACACTTTACCGATGTCGGAAATATTATCGGTGATAATATGGGTCAGATGTCCAATACGCTTGTAGCAAGAAATATCGAAAAGTTAAACAACTACAGCTTTGCATCGGGACTTGTAAAAAGCGGAGGCAAAGCGGCTATATATTCCACATTAAATCACAAGGCAAACAGGGCAGTTTATGATTCTTTCGGCGACAGAAAAGGCTGTGCGGTTGCGTATAACTATATGACGGGTGAAATACTGATTTGTGTGAGCCGTCCGTCATTTGACATTACTCAGGGATATGATAACATAGCTGAATTTGAAAGCGGTACGTTAATGTGCAAAAATATGTATGGAACAGTTCCGGGGTCAACACAAAAGGTTGCTACACTTATTGCAGGACTTGAAATAATGGGCAAGGACAAACTTTTTGATAAGCATTTCAGCTGCAGCGGTGTTTATCTGAATAAAAGCGGGCAGGAGATAAAATGTCACAATCTCTATGGGCATGGAGAACAAAATATTGTTCAGGCATTTGCAAACAGCTGTAATCCGTTCTTTGCACAGCTTATAGAAGATCCTGATATGCCTCTTGGGAGCATTGAAAAGGTGTTCAGATCATTGGGATATGCTGTAAATAGTGATGAAGAGAAATATATTGACATTAACGGTATCAAATGCGAAAAGGCGTCAACAACGCTTACTGATTCCTATGATTTCAATACACAGTGGGGATGTATTGGACAGGGTGAAACTCTTATAAGTCCTGTACAAATGATGATCTGGCAGAGTGCTGTTGTTAATGAAAGCGGAAAAACTACTAACCCTTACATGATTGATCATGTCACTGATGTAAATGGAAAGGTGAAAGAAAAAGCCAAAACGTCTTACAGCGACCTTTTGTTTGCACCTGCAACTGCAAGTGCGGCAAAGGAGGTTATGCTTGAAAACGGAAAGAATTATATAAACAGCATACCGGGATACGAAATAGGAGTAAAAAGCGGTACTGCACAGGTCAAGAACGGTGATGAGGAAAATTCGCTCCTTACAGGCTTTGTGAATGATAAGCGAAACCCGATAGCATTTTGTGTTATGATTGAGGATAAAAACGGCGGAAATGTGAAAACTGAAACAATAACCAAAGTTCTGCTTGATTCGCTTTGTTTGTAATTTGTTGAAATTCAACAATACATTGGGTAAATATTGGGAATAATATATAAAAATCAATAAAACACTTGTAAAAAGATATGAAATATGGTATACTTTAATCATAATATTTATGGCTTTGGGTTCATAGAACCGAAAGTCCTAAAGGAGGAACTAATATGAATGTTAAAATTACATCCAAAAAAATGGTTACACCACAAAATTTTACAGAGTATGCAGAGCAGAGGCTTTCAGCAAAGCTCGATAAGTTTTTCGGAGATGATGCGGACGCTAAAATTACACTTTCTGAATTTAAAAATCAGATCGTGGTTGAGCTTACAGTTAAATTTAACAATATGATATACAGAGCAGAACAGTCTGCAATTGATAAAGAGGACGCTCTTGATGCTTCAATCGACAAGATTATCAGACAAATCAGAAAGAATAAGACAAAAATTGAAAAACGTCTGAAAGATACAGCGTTTAAGGAAGCTTTTGCTGAAGCTGTGCCTGAACAGTCTGATTATGAGGTTATAAAGCATAAGAAGTTTGAAATGCGTCCTATGGATGTTGATGAAGCTATCCTTCAGATGAATATGCTCGGACATAATTTCTTCATGTTCTCAAATGCCGCTACAGGCTGCATTAATGTAGTTTATAAGCGTGCAGAAGGAAATTATGCAGTTCTTGAGCCAAATGAAATATAATTTTATTACTGAAAAACATAAATATATGAGAACTCGTACCAATAGGCTGTAGCACATATTTGTACAAGTTCTGAAAAGTAATAATCGAAAGGTTTTGCATAATATTTTCTTAAGGCACTACCACACAAAGCACGTCAAAAGACTTTGTACGTCATAAACTTGCAAATTTTCCGTCATATTACACATAATTTTCTCACCATATGACAGTATGCCTTTAAAAATTCTATGCAATCTGACTAAAAATATATCTGCGTTTCTGACACACAATCTTTATGCGGTGTTGCCTTAAACTTATTGTTCGTCGGGTTTGTCGGCGGCTTGTTGCCTTGTCTTAATTGGTTTTCCATAAAAATCTAAGAAGCTGCCCGTTGTACTTGACGTAATAAAAATAATATTACATAGTTTGCGGGATACAATTTCAGTATCCCGTTTTTTTATAATTCGATAACGATTATAGATTATAAATATATAAAGGAGAGTTATTATGGATAAAAATATCGAAAGTATTATTTTGAAACGCATTAACAGAACTGCTGAAAACCTGAAAAAGAATAATATGGATTTTTATTATGCTCCTACAAAGGAAGATGTAAAGGGAATTGTAAAAAATCTGCTTAAAAATGGAGATGTTGTAACTCATGGCGGTTCAATGACTCTTAAGCAATGCGGTATAACCTCACTTCTTAATTCAGGTGATTATAAATACATTGACCGTTCTGCTGTTGACGAGGATAAACTGGAACAGGTTTACAGGGCATCTTTTTCTGCTGATGTTTACCTTACAAGTGCAAATGCTATAACAGAAAGCGGTGTGCTTTATAATGTTGACGGCAACAGCAACAGAATTGCGGCGATTGCATATGGACCCAAAACAGTTATTGTTGTAGCAGGATATAATAAAATTGTAAAGGATCTTGATGAAGCAATTTTAAGGGTAAAAAGAGATGCGGCACCGCCTAACTGTCAGCGTCTTGGAAATGCAACATACTGCTTTAATACAGGAGAATGCGTTTCAATTAAAGATAAAGCAGCGAGTGAAATGTGTGACGGCTGTTCAAGTGATGACAGAATTTGCTGCAATTATCTTGTATCTGCATTTCAGCGTCATAAGGGAAGAATCAAGGTTATTATCGTTGGGAATACTTTGGGTTACTGATAAACTAAGGCAGTGTTGAATGAAAATGGCACTGCCTTTATTTGCAGGTCATGAAAAATTTTAATTAACATATTGCTTTTTTTTATTTAATGTAGTATAATAAGTTTGTTGGGTGTATTTGCACCTTTGAAATGAAAATTCAGGAGGAAATAATAATTATGTTAGTTTCAGCTAAAGAAATGCTTACAAAGGCAAGAGAAGGAAAGTATGCAGTTGGTCAGTTCAATATCAACAACCTTGAATGGACAAAGGCTATTCTCCTTACAGCTCAGGAATGCAATTCACCTGTAATTCTCGGTGTATCAGAGGGTGCAGGCAAGTATATGTGCGGTTATAAGACAGTTGTCGGAATGGTTAAGGGTATGATTGAAGAACTCGGAATTACTGTTCCTGTTGCTCTCCACCTCGACCATGGTTCATTTGAAGGAGCTAAGGCTTGCATCAATGCAGGTTTCTCATCAGTAATGTTTGACGGTTCACATTATCCAATCGAAGAAAACATTGCTAAGACAACAGCTCTTGTAAATGCTTGTGATGTTCTCGGCATTTCTCTTGAAGCTGAAGTTGGTTCAATCGGCGGTGAGGAAGACGGCGTTATCGGTGCAGGCGAATGTGCAGATCCTAAGGAATGCAAGCAGATTGCAGACCTTGGTGTTACAATGCTTGCAGCAGGTATTGGTAATATTCATGGTAAATATCCTGAAAACTGGGCAGGTCTTTCATTTGAAACTCTTGAAGCAGTTAAGAAAGAAGTTGGCGATATGCCATTAGTTCTTCACGGCGGTACAGGTATTCCTGAGGACATGATTAAGAAGGCTATTTCACTTGGAGTTGCAAAGATCAATGTTAATACAGAGTGTCAGCTTTCATTCCAGGCAGCTACAAGAAAGTACATTGAAGAAGGCAAGGATCTTCAGGGTAAGGGCTTTGACCCAAGAAAGCTTCTTGCTCCAGGTTTTGAGGCTATCAAGGCTACTGTTAAGGAAAAGATGGAACTTTTCGGAAGCGTAAACAAGGCATAATTATATGTATGTTAACAGGGGTTGATCGAAAAGGTCAACCCCTTATTTATGTTTTAGGCAATACAATACAGACCACGTCTAAAGACATTGTGCAGTGCTGCCTTAGAAACTATGCTGCCCTTAATTAAAGAGTTCTAAAGGATCGATGAAATCACCGTTTTGGATAACCTCAATGTGAAGATGCGGATCAAGTCCGCTTTCAATATCAGCCGTATCACTTACAGAGCCGATTATATCTCCTGCTTTTACTGAATTTCCCTCCTGAACAGGAAGTTCCTTTGCAAGCCCGCAGTATTTGCTTACATAACCGTTTCTGTGGTCAACAATAACAACAGTTCCCCATAATGGATCATCATTTATTCCGATAACTTCTCCGCTGCCTATTGAAAATACATCATCACCAATATTTGCGGCAATATCAACGCCGTTATGAGTTTGCCATGAACCTGTGGTTGTATTTTTTACAAGCTCAGTGCCGCTGAAAAGATTGATGATGTTTGAAATGTCGGCGAGAGGAGCCTGATATGCTGCTGAATGTGCGGCAGTTTCTTCAGCAGGGATTTCTTCAACTACAATATTGGCAGCAGGTAATGTTGCAGCCATTGTGGTTTCGGTTACGGTTGATGTGGTTTGAAATGTAGTAGTTGAAATGGACGTTGTAGTAAAAATTATAGTTGTTTGTTTAGGTATATTTGTTTGATTGCGGTCAACAGCAGCTTCTGATACTGAAGTCTGAGGCTTTGTTTCCTTTCGCTTATCTCCTTGAGAATATGAGAAATAACATGCTGATCCAATCATTAACGCACTTATACCGAGTGCTGTATAGAACCCTTTAGATGATTTGCCTGATTTGGAATTTGAAAAAATATTTTTGTTCACATTAACACCTCCGATTATATTTTGAACGAATAAATTTGTTTTATACGCAAAATATAAAAATCAGGAAGATTGTTTTCTATATCACTCCAGAAATTATGGCAGCACCACGTAAATTTTATGGGGTGCTGTATAAAAGGAGAAGTAAAATGAAAAAAGTTATTTTTTTTGATATTGACGGAACTATTGTAACAGAGGATGAGCGAGCGTTAATACCTGAAAGTACAGTCAGAGCAATAAAAAAAGCTCGTGAAAACGGGAATTACACATTTATAAATACAGGACGTACTATATTTAACGTTCAGGACAGAATAAAAAATCTTGGATTTGACGGCTTTCTTTGCGGATGCGGAACATATATTGAGTGCAATGGCGAAGAAATATTGTATCATACTATGTCGTCTGATATTTGTCATGAAATCGTAGAATTGGTAAGGGAATGCAAAGCTATTCCGCTGTATGAAAGACGTGATAATGTTTTCTTTGACTCTGAGCTTCAAAGCAATGAACAGCTTGAAATGTTCAGAAACGGCTTTTTAAAGCTTGGATTTGATGTTACACTTTCTATAAATGAACCTGATTTTCATTTTGATAAATTTGTTGTTTGGTGTGATGAAACAACAAATGCAGAATTATTTAAGGAAAAAGCGTCTAAGTATTTTTCTGTAATTGACCGTGGAAATGGACTTTTTGAAAATGTACCGTTAGGATATTCAAAAGCAACTGCAATTGATGTAATATTGAAACGTCTTGGAATTGAGCTGAAAAACGCCTATGCAATCGGTGACAGTACAAATGACCTGCCAATGCTTGAAGCTGTACCGAACAGTATAGCTATGGGCGGAGGAAAGGCTATTCATAACTATGTATCTTTTATTACAAAGGATATTGAAGATGACGGAATAGAATTTGCATTAAAACATTTTAATATTATTTAGTGAAATGGTATAAGATTGGTCAACATTTTGCAATTGTTCATTTTTTGCTGACTTTTTTTGTATGTCTGAACAATTGAAAAAAAGCTTATATTGTGGTATAATTGGTACTTGGGATATAATGGCAGTGAAAAAGTTTTTTATAAAATGCTGACCGAAAATTGCGGTGCTGCCAATAAAATTATGAGAGGAATAGCATTTATTGTTTAAAGGTAATATCATACAAATATTATACGGTATTACCTTGATAAATGCTGAAAAGATGAATGAATATTGTAGTTGCACAATCCGGCGGACCAACCTGCGCTATTAATGCTTCACTTGCAGGAGTTTTTAAGAGAGGCTGTAAATCTGATAAAATTGACAAAATTTATGGTTCGATTAATGGGATAAACGGAATTATCAGGCAAAATCTTGTTGATTTATCTGATTATATTAAAAGTGAAGAAGATATTAAGCTTTTAATAAATACTCCGTCAACAGCTTTGGGTTCATGTCGATATAAGCTAGCTGAGCGCGAAAAGGATGAAAGTGATTATAAGAAAATCGTTGAGTGCTTAAAAAAGTATGATATAGGAATGTTCTTTTATATTGGCGGAAATGACTCAATGGATACGGTTATGAAGCTTTCAGCTTACTTCTCTGAAAATAATATTGATATTAAAGTTATAGGCATTCCAAAAACAATTGATAATGATTTGTGCGGTACAGACCATAGTCCCGGATTTGGTTCTGCTGCTAAGTATGTTGCGGCAACAATGCAGGAAATTATTCGTGACAGTAGGGTTTACAGCGTAAAATCGGTAACTATCGTAGAGATTATGGGCAGACATGCAGGGTGGCTTACTGCTTCGAGCTGCTGCCTGAGAGCAAACGGAGAGATTGCTCCGCATCTTATTTATTTGCCTGAGGTTCATTTCAGTACAGAGAAATTTCTGGAAGATGTAAAGCGTATCCAGAGTGAACATGATGCTGTTATCGTTGCAGTATCAGAGGGTGTTCGCACTGAGGACGGAAGCTTTGCTGCGGAGGAGTTTCAGTCACAGAAAAGTGATGCTTTTGGACATCAGTATCTTTCAGGAATCGGAAAATGTCTGGAAAATATAGTATCTAAGGAGCTTAACTGCAAGGTTCGTTCTATTGAGCTTAACGTTATGCAGAGATGCAGTTCCCATATTGCGTCATTAACTGACCTGTGTGAATCCGAAGAAATAGGAGAAGCTGCTGTTGAAGCTGCACTGGATGGAAAGACAGGCAGAATGATGTGTTATAATCGTGACAGCAATTCACCTTATAAGATGCATATAGGTGATATTTCTGTATTTGATACTGCAAATAAGGAACAATATTTCCCGATTGAATGGATAAATTCGGAGCATAATAATGTAACAGATGAGGCACTTGAATATTTCCTGCCGCTTATTCAGGGTGAAACAGAAACGAAAATGAAAAACGGCATGCCGGTACATTTTGTAATAGATTAATTAATTTGCAGATAATCTTAAGGTTATCTGCTTTTTTATTTCCAGAATTAAGTTCTAATATTTTCACAAAATATATAATAATTAATATAAGCAAATTAATACAGTGTTAAAATACACAAAAAATATTGTTGAAAACTGTTAAGGCTTTATTGTGCTTTTTGAAATTTACACATTTCTTTTTATTAATGCAAAAAATACTTGCAGTTTTTTGTGAAATGTGATAAAATATATTGATACTAAAAAATGATAAATATGTTTTTATTGATACGGCAGTTTGATTTTCGGAGTTTTTGTGTTATTTGCTGTGTTGATAATTAAAGGAGTAATTCACTATGGCAAAAATCAAGGTGGCTGTTTTGTTTGGCGGTGCATCAAATGAACATGATATTTCACTTGTTTCGGCTGCAAATGTAATTGAGAGTATTCCAAAAGACAAATATGAGGTAACCTGCATCGGTATTACTAAAAAGGGCAGGTGGCTTTATTATCCGGGAGATACAAAAGATATAAAATCAGGAGAATGGGAACGCAATCCTGACTGTGCTTCTGCTATTATTTCACCTGACCCTATTCATAAAGGAATTATTACAATTGAAAACGGTGATGCTACCGTAAGAAAAATTGACGTTGTTTTCCCTGTTCTTCATGGAAAAAATGGGGAGGACGGTTCTTTGCAGGGACTTCTTGATATGGCAAAGCTTCCTTATGTCGGCTGTGGACTGCTTGCGTCTGCTTCATGTATGGATAAGGCTCATACACATATGATTCTTGATTACAATAATATCAAAACTGCAAAGTGGAGAATGATAACTCAAAGAGATATAAATCATCTTGAAGAACAGTACGAAAAAATTGCTGAGGACCTCAGATTTCCAATGTTTATTAAGCCGGCAAACTGCGGTTCATCAATCGGTATAAATAAGGCAAATGACTTTGAAGAACTTGATGCAGCAGTAAAAACAGCTTTTTCTCATGATAATAAGGTTATAATTGAAGAATTTATAAAGGGCAGGGAACTTGAGGTTGCCGTTTTCGGATATGACAGTCCATTTGCTTCATTTGCAGGAGAAATCAAGGCATGCAATGATTTCTATGATTATGATGCAAAGTATGTGTTGGAGGATTCACAGCTTTGTATTCCTGCTGAACTTGAAAATGAAAAAATGCTTGAAATAAGGGAGATTGCACTTAAAGCGTATAAATGCTTGGGCTGCAAGGGACTTTCAAGAGTTGACTTTTTCCTTACAGAAAACGGAGAGTTTTATCTTAATGAGATAAATACTATGCCCGGCTTTACTTCTATAAGTATGTATCCTAAACTTATGCAGCATTTGGGAATGTCACAATCTTACCTCGTGGATAAACTTATTGAACAGGCAATTGAAAACGCTGATAGGACATATTAATATTTACACAGCGTTTGATATTTCATGTAAATTCGGCAGCTTCAGCCGTAAATGGAGCAGTGCTTTACATACTTCTGTATTGCAGTAACGGAGCTTTTTATGAACAATGATGCAATCGGTGTGTTTGATTCCGGTGTCGGCGGACTTACTGCCGTAAATGAACTTAATAAGCTTATGCCGAATGAAAATATAATTTATTTCGGAGATACAGCAAGAATTCCATATGGCAGCAGAAGCCGTGAAACGGTACTGAAATATGCAAATGAAGATATTGCTTTTCTCAGGAAGCATAAAATAAAAATGATAATTGCCGCTTGCGGAACAGTCAGTTCAGTCATCGGAACTTCATCTTTGGTTGATGATATGCCTTTTACAGGAGTTCTTCTCCCTGCGGCACAGGCAGCATGCAGTATGACTAAAAACGGTAAAATCGGCGTTATCGGTACTTCTGCAACAATAAGAAGCGGAAGCTTTGCAAAAGCAATCAAGACAATAAGACCGGGAACATCGGTTATCGGAAATCCATGTCCTCTGTTCGTTCATTTAGTGGAAAACGGATATACTGACAGAAATAATAAAGTTACAAGGCTTGTTGCTGAGGAATACCTTGCTCCTATTAAGGCAGAGGGTGTTGATACCTTGATTTTAGGCTGTACTCACTATCCTCTTATTGAAGATATTATTGCAGATTACATGGGTGATTCCGTGACCCTTATTTCTTCAGGCAAGGAAGCAGCAAAATATGCTGAAATTTGTCTTATGGAAAAGGATTTGCTTACTGACCGTACAGAAAAGGGCTGCAATAAATTCTATGTGAGCGACAGCGTAGAGCTTTTTGAGGAAAATGCACGTCATTTCCTTCGTTCAGAAATTAAAGGAGAAGTCCACAGCAGCGTTGATGAGGGAGTTTGAATTGAAGGATAATATAACGATTTCATTGACCAGCATACAATGGGTGGAAGATGAAAAAAGTGAAACAGAGCTTATAACAAAAGCTTTTTATGAAAAAAAAGGAAATAAAAACATAATATCATACGAGGATACAGAAGCAACAGGCTTTGATGGGTCTGTTACAACAATTGAAGCAGAGGAAAGTAAAATGGCTTCAATTATCAGAAAGGGAACGGCTAATTCAGTTATCAATCTTGAAATGGGAAAAAAGCATTTCTGTCAATACGAAACTCCGTTTGGAGCACTGCAAATCGGAGTTTACACAAAGGCAATAGATAACAGTCTTGATACAGATGGAAAGCTTTATCTTAAATATGCTTTGGATATGAATTCTGTCTTTGTTTCGGATAATGAAATAATTTTAAAAATACAGAATTATAACTAATGAAATTTGTTATGCCTATGTTCTGTGTTCTGATAGAATAAGTTTAAATGAAAGGAATAATAAAATGTCTGATCTTATTAAAAATGCGTCAGAACAGCTCAAAGAAATTATTATGAGTGCTTTGGGCAGTCTGGTATCAAAGGAGTTGGTTCCTGCAACAGAACTCCCCGCATTTAATATTGAAATTCCTGCGGATAAATCTCATGGAGATTTTGCGGCAAATACTGCAATGGTATGTGCAAAAGCATTCAGACTTCCTCCGAGAAAAATTGCAGAGCTTATCTGTGGTGAAATTAATCTTGATGGAACTTTATTTTACAAATGGGAAATAGCAGGTCCCGGATTTATAAATTTTTTCCTGAGCAAAAGTTGGTTTGCAAATGTAGTTAAGGAAGTACTTGATGAGGGTGATGACTACGGCAAAACTGATTACGGCAAAGGAAAGCGTGTACTTGTTGAGTTTGTCTCTGCTAATCCTACAGGTCCTATGCATGTGGGAAATGCAAGAGGCGGAGCTATTGGAGACTGTCTTGCAAGTGTATTGCAGTGGGCAGGTTACCATGCAGAGCGTGAGTTTTATATAAATGATGCAGGAAACCAGATTGAAAAATTCGGTAAGTCACTTTCACTTCGCTACCTTCAGATTTGCAGTGAAGCAGGACAGAAAATCTGTAAAGCTGCTGCCGACAATGAAACAGCTTGTCAGACTATTTACGGCGAGGACGGCAACAGTGCTGAATTTCCAATGCCTGATGATACTTATCGTGGTGTTGATATAATTGAACATGCAAAAAATTACTTTGATGAAAACGGAAATATACTTGAAAAAGTAAGCGAGGAGAAGCGTAAGAAAGCTCTTGTTGATTATGCTCTCCCAAAAAATATTGCAGGACTTGAACGTGACCTGAAAAAGTATCGTATTGTATATGATACTTGGTATAGAGAAAGCACACTCCATAAAAGCGGTGAAACAATGAGAATTGTTGAAAAGCTTAAAGAAACAGGTCACACATACGAGCAGGAGGGAGCTGTCTGGTTTAAGGCAACTGATTTCGGAGTCGATAAGGACTTTGTTCTGGTAAGAGCAAATGGAATTCCTACCTATGTTGTACCTGATATTGCTTACCACTATGATAAATTAGTAACCAGAAAGTTTGATAAAGCCATTAATGTGCTTGGTGCAGATCATCATGGCTATGTTCCACGACTTAAAGCAGCTCTTACAGCTCTCGGCGTTGATGCTGATAAGCTTGATGTTGTTCTCATGCAAATGGTAAGACTGCTCAGAAACGGTGAGGTTGCAAAGCTTTCAAAGAGAAGCGGAAAGGCAATAACTCTTGTTACATTGCTTGATGAAATTCCGATTGATGCTGCTCGTTTCTTTTTTAATATGCGTGAAGCAAATTCTCAGTTTGAATTTGACCTTGACCTTGCAGTTGAAAAGTCATCTCAAAATCCTGTATATTACGTTCAATATGCACATGCACGACTTTGCAGCCTTATTGCCAATCTGAAGGCAGAGGGACTTATTCCGGAAGGTCAGCCTGACCTTGAACTGCTTGATTCGGAGCGTGAAATAGAATTGATACGTCATATTGCGTCATTGCCTAATGAGATTAATCAGGCAGCAAAAAATTATGACCCTGCAAAAATTACTAAGTATTCTATTGAGCTTGCAACACTTTTCCATAGATTTTACGATGGCTGTAGTGTGAAAAATGCGGAAACAGATGAGCTGAGAGCTGCAAGATATGCTCTTTGCTGTGCAGTTAAGCAGACATTGAAAAATGCACTTACAATTCTGAAAATAGATTGTCCTGAAAAAATGTAACCAGAGGTTACAGAAAAGTTACAGAAAAATATACTTCTTGTCAGAAATATACAGATTTTCAGTTAAAAATTATCATTTGAGTAAGACAATTTTGTATGTTTAACAAATTGTTCACACAATATTCACAAATGTGTGTTACAATTTGTAATATATTGATATGCATGTGACATTAAAGTGTAAAATAAAACAATTTTAAAAGAAGGGATGTTATTATGTCCAACAGATTATTTCAGGGATTAGTTCACCAGATGCGTGATACAATTGATTCAACTATAGGTGTTGTTGACGAAACTGCTACAATTATTGCATGCAGTGACTTAACTAAAGTAGGTACGACAAATGAGTTTGTTTCACTCGATTTGAATGATTCTCATGACATTTTTATTCGTGACGGCTATACATACAAGCCGTTCGGTTCAAGAGTAAAGCCTGATTACGCTGTTTTTGTTGAGGGTACTGATGAGGCAGCAGCAAAATATGCAAGCATTATGGCAATTACGCTGGCAAATATTAAGCAGTATTATGATGAAAAGTATGACAGAAATAATTTTATAAAAAATGTAGTTCTCGATAATGTGCTGCCGGGAGATATTGTGATCAAGGCAAGAGAACTTCATTTTAATGCAGAAATCAGCCGAGTTGTTTTGCTTATAAGAATTGTTTCTGCTAATGACATTTCAGCTTATGATGTTATTCAAAATCTTTTCCCGGACAAGAATAAGGACTTTGTTTTCAATATTACTGAAACAGATATTGTTCTTGTTAAGGAGCTTAAAAGTGCTGTTGATTCCAAAGACCTTGAAAAGCTTGCACGTTCAATTGCTGATACACTCAGCGGTGAATTCTATACAAGAGTAAATGTCGGAATAGGTACACCTGTATTCGGAGTCAAGGAGCTTGCCCGTTCATTCAAGGAAGCTCAGATGGCACTTGAAGTCGGCAAGGTATTTGATACTGATAAGGTTATCGTAAGCTATGATAATCTTGGCATAGCTCGTCTTATATACCATTTGCCTACAACACTTTGTGAAACATTCCTTCATGAAGTATTTAAAATGGGAAGCATTGAATCTCTCGACCACGAAACACTTTTCACTATTCAGAGATTCTTTGAAAATAACCTTAACGTATCAGAAACTTCAAGAAAGCTTTTTGTACACAGAAATACTCTTGTTTACAGACTTGAAAAAATTAAAAAACTTACAGGTCTTGACCTCAGAGAGTTTGACCATGCTATAATATTCAAAATAGCACTCATGGTTAAGAAGTATCTTTCGGCTAATCCTGTTAAATTCTGATAGAATTAGTGTTTGATGCAATTGATTATTGTGGGGTTGACGTTCAGACTGAAATTTTGGTATGTTCGTTTTTGTAGCAATACTGTACATTTTTAATTATATTTTGTGCAGTGTGACTTTAGCTTTTATAGTTTAGCGGACATGCTTTAAGGCGGTAAATTCACAAAGGAAGGTGTAAACTGTGGTAGAGCTTAAGAACGTATCAGTAACTTATTCAAGCGGTGTTGATGCGTTAAATAATGTAAGCCTTAAAATCAATGACGGAGATTTTGCATTTGTTGTTGGTTCATCAGGTGCAGGTAAAAGTACCATGATTAAGCTTCTCCTTAAAGAGATTAACGCTACCAGCGGAGTCGTAACGGTAAACGGCTATAATCTTAATAAGCTTAAAAGAAGAAAAATTCCTGAATTCAGACGTACTTTAGGTTTTGTTTTTCAGGATTTCAGACTTATACCGTCAATGACGGTATATGAGAATATTGCTTTCGTTCTCAGAGTTATTGACGCTCCGAAAAGCTATATTCGAAAAAGAGTTCCATATGTTATAAGTCTTGTCGGACTTCAGGCAAAATCAAGCTCATATCCGGACGAGCTTTCAGGCGGCGAAAAGCAGAGAGTCGCTATTGCAAGAGCATTGGTAAATGACCCGAAGCTTATTATTGCTGATGAGCCGACCGGTAATATTGATCCTGAGCTTTCATATGAAATTGTAGAACTTCTCAAGGGAATAAATGACTGCGGTACCACCATTCTTATGGTTACCCATGAACATGACCTTGTACGTCATTTCGGCGGTCGAATAATCAATATAACCGATGGTGAAATTGTTTTCGATGAAGTGATAGGAGGAGTGAATGAAGCTTAGCGGTGTTAAATATCTTGTCGATCAGGGCGTGGAGAATGTATGGAAAAATAAAATGATGGCATTTGCAACATTTTGTGTTCTTTTGATTTCTCTCATGCTTGTCGGTGCTTCTGTACTCTTTTACATAAACATTGATTCGATGATTGGCGGCATCAGCGATAAAAATGAAATTGCTGTTTTTGTGAATGATAATGTAAACGAGGAACGTCTTAACGAAATAGAGCAGCAGCTTTCAGATATTGACGGTGTTTCATCAGTACAGTTTGAATCAAAGGAAGATGCACTTGACAGAATGATAGAATCAATGCCTGATTATAATAAAATCTTTGAATCATTGGGCGGAGATAATCCGCTTTTAGACGGTTTCAGAGTTAAGGTCAATGATATTGACAAGGCTGTAGAAATTACAGACACTATCAGGGGCATGAATGATATTTATTATGTAAGTGTATCACAGGAATTTGTAAATGTTCTCAAGGAATTGAGAAGAATTATAACGATTATTGCAAGTGCTGTAATAATGGTGCTTACAGTAGTTTCTATGATAATGATTTCAAATACAACGAAGGCAAGTATTTTTTCAAGACGTGAAGAAATACAGATTATGAAATATGTTGGTGCAAATGATGCATTTATTCGTACTCCATTTTTCGTTGAGGGTATGATAACAGGTTTCTTCTCCGGAGTGGGAGCGTTCATTATAACATGGCTTTCATATAATTCGGTTTATACCATTATCACAGAAAAGGTCGGGGTTATGACAGTTATTGGACTTGGAAGCATCATTCCGTTCAGTTCAATAAGAATATATGTAATAATTGCATATGTATTGTCAGGTGCATTTATAGGTGCATTGGGAAGCGTAGTATTCACAAGAAAACACATTAATGTTTAAGAATCGTTTTATGGTTCTGAAACGCTGTTTTATCTTGGGATTTGTTCAAAAATGTGAAAGGAGTGCCATTTTCGGCAATCACGAGTAATTATGAAGAAGTTATTTAGATTAAAAAAACTTTTGACTTTTATGGTATGTCTTGCAGCTATGACATCAATCATGTCATTTTCATTAAATTTTTACGAGAGTCCTGAAATTGATGCACAAACTGTTGCTGAGCTTCAGGAACAGAAGAAAAAGAATCAGCAAGCAATCAGTGACCTTGAATCAGCACTTGACAGTCTTGAAAACAGTAAAGCACAGGAATCAGCTTATCAGGAAACATTAAATGAGCAGATTACTTTAATGGAAAATAATATTCAGATAGTTGAAGAAGAACTCACCAGAATCAACAATGAT
This sequence comes from Ruminococcus sp. UBA6407, assembly GCA_002438605.1. Lineage (GTDB taxonomy): Bacteria > Bacillota > Clostridia > Oscillospirales > Ruminococcaceae > Ruminococcus > Ruminococcus primiciens. The sequence continues at coordinate 21,182 of DJPR01000035.1, read as the reverse complement.
ATAACTATTGCTGAAGATAATATTAATTCACTGAATAACGATATTGCGGTTCAGGAGGTCAATGTTGCGGATAATACAGAGCTTTTCAAAGAAAGATTAAGGGCAATGTATGTTACAGGCAACGACAGCCTTGCTACAGCAGTTTTAGGGTCAACAGATTTTTATGATATGCTGTCAAGAGTTGAAATGGTTAAGAGAATTGCAGAGCATGACAGCGACCTTATTGAAACGCTTAAAAATGACATTGAGCAGTTAGAAACTTCAAAATCAGCTTTGGAAACAGAAAAGCTCACACTTGAAATGAAACAGGAAGAACAAGTTGAGAAAAAGGAAGAATTTAATTCTTACCTCGACCAGTACAATGTGGCAATGAGAAAATCTCAGGATGAGGTTGAACGTCTTAATCGTGAGTCTGAAATGACTGAAAATGAAATTAAGGAACATAAGGACGCTATGGCTAAGGCAGATGCTGAAATTGAGGAAATTATAAGACGTAATCAGGAACAGGAAGAAGAAAAAAGGAAAGCCAAAAAAGCAGCCGCTGCAAAAGCTGCGGCAGAGGAAGCTGCTCGTCAGCAACAGACTGCACAAAATAATACAAATAATAATGTTGGTTCTGATACCAATACAAATACTAATGTTGGTAATAATACAGGCAGCAACACGAATACAGAAACGGTTACTCAGCCTTCTGCAACAGGATTTTCATGGCCTGTACCCGGACAATATTATGTATCCAGTGAATATGGCTACAGATGGGGTTCGCTTCATAAAGGACTTGACATTGCAGGCGGTTCAATTGCAGGAGCATCAGCATGTGCATCTAAAGCAGGTACGGTAATTGCAGTTAGTACATCGTGTACACATAATTATCCTAAGGACAGTAATTGCTGCGGAAATGGTTACGGAAATTACGTTATTATTTCACATGACGGTACATATTCAACATTATACGGACATATGCAGGCAGTATACGTTTCTGTAGGAGATTATGTTTCAGCAGGACAGGCTATAGGAGCTGTAGGCTGTACAGGTTTTTCAACAGGTTTTCATCTGCATTTTGAGATTTGGGAAAATGGTTCAGCAGTAAATCCTAGAAATTATCTATAATTAATGCAACACCGCACAAATTTTGTGCGGTGTTGCATTAGAAAAAATATTGTATTTGAAAGTGATGTGTAATGAACAAAAAAATAACGCTTGGATTGGCAATTAGTCTGATAGCAATAGCGTCAGCAGTAACATTTATATTGACATCCTTTTTTTCATTGCAAAGTTTTAATGAGAAAATAGTTGACGTAAATGAAAAAGCAGAAAAGTACGAAAATCTGGAAGTGCTGGATAATTATGTTCGTGAGCAGTATTTTGGGGATATTGATGAAAAAAAGCTGAACAGCGGCATATTAAAGGGTTATGTAAACGGTCTTGAGGATAAATATTCGAGGTATCTTACTGCCGAGGAATATCAGGAGGAATTGACTGAAGATTCAGGCGAAAGAGTCGGACTTGGCATAACAGTTGCTGAAGATGAAAGCGGGTATATGCTTATTACAGAAATTCTTGAAAATTCTCCGCTGAGTGATTCAGATATAAAGGTCAATGACATCATTGTAGCGATTAATGATATTGACGTCTTGAAAGATGGCTTTGATGAAGCTGTAAACGAGATGAGAGGAAATGAAGGTACAGAAGTTACTATAACAGTACGCAGGGGTGGTACCGATATTAAAAAGACATTTACAAGAACTGCCATAGAGGTTATAACCGTAAACGGTGAAATGCTCGATAATTATGTTGGTTATATCAAGGTCAGCGGTTTCAAAAAGAATACACCTGACCAGTTTATATCAGAACTTGAGGAGCTTATTGCAAATGGTGCGAAAGCATTCATATTTGATGTAAGAGATAACGGAGGCGGACTTGTTTCTGCACTGGAGGAGTGCATCGACCCTTTGCTGCCTGAAGGCGTTATTGCAAATGCAGTTTATAGTGATGAACATGAGGAAACAATAGTTTATTCTGATGAATCGGAGCTTGATCTTCCAATGGTTGTACTTGTAAACGGAAATACTGCAAGTGCAGCCGAGCTTTTTGCAGCATCACTTAAAGACTTTGAAAAAGCAAAGCTTGTCGGCGAGCAGACTTATGGCAAAGGTGTTATGCAGGTTACTTCAAAGCTTGATGACGGAAGTGCGGTTGTGCTGACTGTTGCTGAATATAAAACAGTAAAATCGGAATGTTATGATAAGATTGGAATAACTCCTGACTATATTGTTGAGTCTGATGATGAGAACAGCAATACAGATTTACAGCTTAATAAAGCAATTGAAGTTATAAAAAAGTGGAATGAAAATTAGATGTGTATATTGACATTTGAGGTTAAATATACTATAATTAAATGTAATATTGCGAACTTGTATCAATGATTTTGTTGTTACAGGTTTTGAAAATCAGATTTTAAGGAGCTGTAATTATGGCAAAAAAACAAATGTCCAGAGAAGGCTACGAAAAACTTGAAAAGGAACTTGCTTATCTTGTAACCGAAAAACGTGCCGAGGTTGCTCAGAAGCTTAAAGAAGCCCGTTCATTCGGTGACCTCTCTGAAAATGCTGAGTATGATGAAGCAAAAAATGAACAGGGCATTCTTGAAGCACAGATTCTTGAACTTCAGAAAACTCTTGAAAATGCTGAGGTCGTAGATGATGATAAGATTTCTGTTGATGAAATCGGTATGAGTTCAGTTATAACAATCAGAAAAGTCGGCTCTGATAAAATAGAGAAATTTACAATTGTTGGTACTAACCATGCAGATATTAAAGCAGGTAAACTTTCTGATGAATCACCAATCGGAAAGGCAGCTTTAAAGAAAAAGGTCGGAGATATTTTTACAGTTGAAGCTCCGGCAGGAGAATTGAAATTCGAGGTTTTGGAAATCTCAAAATAATATTAGGGAGGATTGGACTTCATTTGAAGTCAGGACTTTATGAGCGAAAATCAAAAGAATGTTGCTGCTGAGGAAACACAGGAACAGGATATTAACATATTAAAGAAAATAAGAATTGAAAAGCTTGATGAATTAAAGAGCAAAAATGAAAATCCATACGAAATAACCAAGTATGATGTTACAGCTAAAAATGCTGATTTAAAGGCACAGTATGAGATTGATGAAAAGCGTATCACAGAAGAAGCAAACGGGGACGAGGAAAAGCTGAATGAAGGCCTTGAAAAGCTCAAAGGCAATATAGTAAGAATTGCCGGAAGAATTATGAGCTGGAGAGATATGGGCAGAGCTAATTTTATTGATGTTCGTGACAATACTGACAGAATTCAGATTTACGTTCGTTCAAACGATATCGGCAAGGAAGAATTCAAGGAATTCAAGAAGTGGGATATAGGCGATATAGTAGGCGTAGAGGGCTTTGTTTTCAGAACCAAAAAGGGAGAAATCTCTATACATGCACAGAAAATAGTGCTGCTTTCCAAGTCGCTTCTTCCGCTGCCTGAAAAGTGGCATGGACTTAAAGATCAGGATATGAGATATCGTCAGCGTTATGTTGACCTTATTGTAAATCCTAATGTTAAGGAAACATTTGTAAAGAGAAGTCAGATTCTTCGTGAAATAAGAAATTATCTTGATAATCTTGGATATATTGAGGTTGATACACCTGTTCTTCATACACTGGAAATTGGTGCAGCAGCAAGACCTTTTGTTACTCATCATAATGCACTTGACCTTGATATGTATCTTAGAATTGAAACAGAATTATATTTAAAGCGTCTTATAGTAGGCGGCTTTGACAGAGTTTATGAGGTTGGACGTATTTTCAGAAATGAGGGTATGGATACATCACATAACCCTGAATTTACTTCAATTGAAATGTATCAGGCATATACGGATTATATAGGCATGATGGATTTGATTGAGAATATGTACCGCACTCTTGCGGACAAAATTTGCGGCAGTGATGTTATTACCTATCAGGGTGTTGAAATTAACCTTGGCAAGTCATGGGAAAGACTTACTATGGTTGAAGCAGTTAAGAAGTATGCCGGTGTTGATTACAATGAGTGGGCAACTGATGAGGATGCAAGAGCTTGTGCAAAGGCTAAGGGCGTTGAAGTTGAAGAAGGCGAAAAGGCAACAAAAGGACATGTTCTTATTGCATTTTTCGATGCTTTTGTTGAGGATAAGCTTATTCAGCCAACAATTATATATGATTATCCTGTTGAAAATTCACCGCTTGCAAAGAGAAAGCCTTCCGATCCTGCATTTACAGAAAGATTTGAATACTTTATTTATTGCAGAGAAATGGGCAATGCTTTCTCAGAGCTTAATGATCCTATTGATCAGAAAGAGCGTTTTGTTAAGCAGGTTGAAGCAAAGAGAGCTCAGGGTGCTAATGCTGAGGTTGATGAGGACTTTGTTACAGCGTTGGAATATGGTATGCCTCCAACGGGCGGCCTTGGTCTTGGTCTTGACAGACTTGTAATGCTTCTTACAGACAGTCCTTCTATCAGAGATGTACTTCTTTTCCCGACAATGAAGCCATTGCAGTAGCAATCAAGAGAGATGAATTAAAGTGGGGTGTACTGTTAATTATTTCAGTACGCCCTTATTGTATTTATATTTGAAAGGAAAAATGAAATGGGCAGGAAAAAGTCCGATGAAAAAAATGAAATAAGCGTATTTAAAGTTGCCAAAGGTTTTAAGGAACAGCAGGAAGCAGAAAAAAAGCTTGCTGAACAGCGTATGGCTGAAAGAATTGCTCAAAAGGAGAAAGAAAAACAAGAGTCTTATGAAAAACAGCTCAGAGATGAGAAAATTGAACTTATACGTCTGAAACAGGGTGAAATTGAGCAAAGTGAAATTCTGTCAGAATCGAAAGAAGAAAAAGTAAAGCTTCCTTTTTTTAAAAGGATAAGTAACTTTTTCTATCATAATAAATGGTGGCTTGGTATAGGTGTGTTTTTTGTTGCCTTGGGAGGTTATCTTATTTACGATTTGGTGACAAAGACTGATCCGGATGTTGTAATATTATACATTGATAACAATGCGGAAATAGCATATTCTGAAAAATTTACTGATTATCTTCAAAATCTTTGCGGAGATATTAATGATGACGGAAAAGCAGTTGCATCTGTTTATTATATTCCATATACAGGGGTTGAATATACCGACTATAATAACGGTTCGACCACAAAGCTGATTGCAGAAATGCAGAATGCAGACGCAATGCTTGTAATAAGCGGAAAAATGGCTGATGACGCTATTTCGCCTGATATAACTCTTGTTGACCTTGAAACACTTTATCCTGATAATCCTCATGTAAAGAAATACGGATTTTATCTGAAGGATACTTCATTTGCAGAGAAAATAGGATACAGCGGTGAAATTGATGATGAACTGTTTTTGGGAATAAGAGCAGTTGCACCTGTTCAGTGGGCAGATGAAGAAGAAATGCAGGAATCGTATGATAAGGCAATTGTCATTCTTGATATGCTTATTAAGGATTTAAGCTGAAAGAATCTGATGTAAATTATCGTATACTGCCTTTACAAATTAATTTTTTTCTGTTATAATTCTTATGATAGATAAACGGAAATGAGGTTATAAATTTTGGCTAGTGATAAAATTCGTAATTTTTGTATTATTGCACATATAGACCATGGAAAGTCCACACTTGCTGACAGAATTCTGGAAAAAACTGAAACTGTTGCCATTCGTGATATGGAAGATCAGCTTCTTGACAATATGGATATAGAGCGTGAGCGTGGAATAACCATAAAAGCCAGAGCAGTACGCTTGAAGTATACTGCAAATGACGGCGAGGACTATATTTTTAATCTTATAGATACTCCCGGACATGTTGACTTTAATTATGAGGTTTCACGTTCACTTGCAGCCTGTGAGGGTGCTATTCTGGTAGTTGACGCTTCTCAGGGAATAGAGGCACAGACTCTTGCAAATACTTATCTTGCAATAGAACATGATCTTGAGGTTGTACCTGTTGTAAATAAAATTGATTTGCCGTCTGCTGACCCTGAAAGAGTATGTACAGAAGTTGAAAACGTAATAGGGATACCTGCAATGGACGCTCCCAGAATTTCAGCAAAAATGGGTACAAATATAGAACAGGTGCTTGAAAAAATAGTGACTGATATTCCTGCACCGTCAGGTGACCCTGATAAGCCGCTTAAAGCACTTATTTTTGACAGCTATTACGATGCTTATAAAGGTGTTATAATTTATATCCGCATAAAAGAGGGAACGGTTAAGGTTGGCGATACAATCAGGCTTATGGCTACAGGAGCTGAATTTACTGTTGTTGAAGCAGGTTATATGGACGCTTCTTCACTTATAAATGCAGGAACTCTTACAGCAGGTGAGGTAGGATATATTTCAGCGTCCATAAAAAGCATTGGAGATACTCAGGTCGGAGATACAGTAACAAATGCTGAAAATCCATGTGACGAGCCGCTTCCAGGTTACAGAAAAGTAAATCCAATGGTTTATTCAGGTATTTATCCTGCTGACGGAGCTAAATATGGTGATTTGAGAGATGCACTTGAAAAGCTGCAGCTTAATGATGCTTCACTTTCATTTGAGCCTGAAACATCAATTGCACTTGGATTTGGTTTCAGATGCGGATTTCTGGGACTTCTTCATATGGAGATTATTCAGGAACGTCTTGAACGTGAATATAATCTTGACCTTATTACAACAGCACCGTCAGTTATATTCAAAGTGACAATGACAAATGGCGAAGTAAAGTATATTGATAATCCGTCAAATTACCCTGAACCTGCACTTATTGCATCAGCAGAAGAGCCAATGGTCAAGGCGGATATTCTTGCACCGTCTGAATTTGTCGGAAATATAATGGAGCTTTGTCAGGACAGACGAGGCGTTTTTAAAGATATGAAGTATCTTGATGATACACGAGTAAATCTGCATTATGAACTTCCGCTTAATGAAATAGTATACGATTTCTTTGATGCTTTGAAATCAAGAACAAAAGGCTATGCATCATTTGATTATGAGATGATAGGCTATGCACCTTCCAAGCTTGTAAAGCTTGATATAATGCTTAATGGTGATGTTGTGGATGCGTTATCATTTATTATCCATACAGACAAGGCATACAGCCGAGCAAGAAAAATAGTTGAAAAGCTTAAGGAGAATATACCAAGACAGCTTTTTGAAGTTCCTATACAAGCGGCAATAGGCGGAAAGATTATTGCCAGAGAAACTGTCAAGGCTTTGAGAAAGGACGTTTTGGCAAAGTGCTACGGCGGTGATATTACAAGAAAGAAAAAGCTTCTTGAAAAGCAAAAAGAGGGTAAAAAGCGTATGCGCCAGCTTGGAACGGTAGAAGTACCTCAGGAAGCATTTATGAGTGTTCTTAAGCTTGACAGCTGATGAAAGGAATAAATATGAGTAGTATATATAATTGCCCTAACTGCGGCGAAAAGACATTTAATCCGTTAACAAAGGCTATGGCAGGTCAGCTTAATTCTAAGGGACGTGCCTGCAAAAACTGCGGAAAGCACGTTACAAATGGAACTGCGTCATCAATTTTCAGTGCAATTTTCAGTGTAATGATGTTTGCTGTGATTGTAATAACATATCTTAAAGCATTGCCCGGCGAGATTTTTATAATTATAGGTGCGATTGCGGCTATGATATTAGTTCCAAGAATTGTAAATGCGTTTTTCTTTAAAATGGAGCTTACAAGACGCAGGGATTCGCTTTCATGATTGGCAAAAGCATAGGAATATATATTCATGTACCGTTTTGTGCAAGGAAATGTCCTTATTGTGATTTCTACTCAACATCGTACAAAAAGAATACTGCTGACTCATATATTGACGCTGTAATACGAAATATTAATGCTTACAGCAATAAAGAATTAAAAGTTGATACAATATACTTTGGTGGCGGTACACCGTCACTTTTAAGCGGAAATAAGTATAGGCAGGTCATTGATGAAATAAAAGGAAACTTTGATTATTCATCGGATTGTGAAGTTACGATTGAGGTCAATCCGTCAACAGTGAACGAGCAAAAGCTTTGTGAATATTCGGAAGCAGGAATTAATAGAATTTCTGTCGGAGTTCAGTCAATGATTGATTCAGAGCTTAAACTTCTTGGCAGACTTCACAATTCAGGGAAAGTGAAAGAAACGCTTGAAACAGCAATAAAAGCAGGATTTAAAAATATTTCATGTGATTTGATGATAGGACTGCCTAATCAGAAAAAAGAAGATGTTGAGTATTCAATATCTGAAATTACAGGTTATCCGATTACTCATGTGTCCTCATATATACTTAAAATTGAAGAGGGAACAGAGTTCAGCAGAAAGGGAATGTCAAAGCAAATTCCTGATGATGACTGTGTTTCTGAGCTTTATTTGCATATGTGCAGTCTGCTTGAAAAAAGAGGATTTAAGCAATATGAAATATCAAACTTTTCAAAGGAAGGTTATCAAAGCAGACATAATTTGAAATATTGGCAATGTGATGATTATTTAGGAATCGGACCGGCAGCACATTCATGCTTTGGCGGAAAAAGATTTGCAGTTGATGCTGACTTGCAGAGCTTTGTTTCAGATGAAAAGCAGTCAACCTATATAACAGAGGAAACTCCATACACATTTGAAGAAAAAGCAATGCTCAGATTAAGACTTTCTGACGGTCTTGAAATTTCAGATTGTCCTGAAGAAAAAAGAAAGTTTATTTTAAAAAAAATTCCAATGCTTGAAAAAAACGGTTATATCGTATTCAACGAAAAAAAAATTGCCCTTACAAGTAAAGGCTTTCTGATGTCTAATTCCATAATAGAATATTTAATTTTTGAATAAAACATACAGCATCGCACAAAGCACGTCAAAAGACT
>DJPR01000035.1:0-12180 GCA_002438605.1 Ruminococcus sp. UBA6407 | reverse complement strand
AAAAATATATCTGCGTTTCTGCCACACAAGCTTTGTGCGGTATTGCCTTAAATTTATTTTCTATTCTAAAAGCTCTTCACGCATTTGCGTAAGGAGCTTTTTTTCACGTCTTGAAACCTGAACCTGAGTCATATTGAGTGCTGCGGCTGTCTTAGATTGAGTAAGACCTTTAAAATATCTTAATTCCAGCAAAGCTTTATCCTTGGGGTCAAGTGATGACAAAATCTGTTTAAGGGCAAGAATATCTACTATTTTATTGTCAGGTGATTCAGACGGAACATCAATTTGTCCCTCATCATCACCGCCTGATGTCAAAGACAATAATGGCTGACTTACACAAAGAGCTTCAGCAGCATCAGCTTCGTCAACCTGTGCCATTTCAGCAAGCTCCTTTATTGTAGGCTCGTGGAATTTTTCTTTAAGGAAAATTTCACGAAATTTTTGAAGCTTTAAGGAAAGCTCCTTCAGGCTTCTGCTTACCTTAACAGAACCGCCGTCACGAAATAATCGTTTGATTTCGCCCAGAATTACAGGAATTGCATAGGTAGAGAATTTTACTCCTCTGTCTGTGTCAAATGCTTTTACAGCTTTCAGCAATCCTATACAGCCTGCTGAATATAGGTCATCATATTCAATGCCTCTGCCTCTGAATTTATTTGCACATAGATGAACAAGTCCGAGATTATCTTCTGCAGCAGGTCTTTTAACGTCATTACTCATGGGCAGTCAGCTTCTTGCGCATTGTTACGACAGTTCCTTTGCCGAGTGTACTTTTAACAGTGAGCTTGTCCGTAAACGACTCCATGACTGAAAATCCAAGACCTGAGCGTTCTTCTTCAGGAGCAGTTGTAAAAAGAGGCTCCATGGCTTTTTGTACATCAGCAATTCCGCATCCCTTATCTTTAATTCTTATGTAAATCACTCTGTTTTCCAACAGACGCACTGTAATTTCAATTTTGCCGCTTTGATGACGATATCCATGCACTACGGCGTTTGTAACCGCTTCTGAAACAGCAGTACGAATATCTGAAAGTTCTTCAACTGTCGGATCAGCCTGAATGAGAAAGGAAGATACAACAGCTCTTGCAACACTTTCGTTAACGGAAAGTGACGGAATAGAAAACCTGACTTCATTTAATACAATCATTTTAACCTCCTACAGCCTATCATTTGTGATTTTAACAAGACGTTCAATTCCGGATAATTTCAGAACTCTTTTAATGTAAAACTGCGGATTTTTAACAATAAGTTTTCCGCCGCATTCTGAAATAAGCTTATGTCTGCCCATAATAAGACCTATTCCTGAGCTGTCCATAAACGAAATGTCTTTAAAATCAATTTCAAGCTCGCTTGGCTGAGAGGAAAGAATGAATTTATCAAGTTCTTCTCTTATTTCTTTAGCGTTATGATGGTCTATTTCACCGCACAGACAGGCAGTAGCCCTGCCGTTTGCAGATACTATATCTATTTTCATTTTAACATCCTCCTTTTCCATAATTATATATTATTTAAAAGTCGAATTCTGCTGAAATAAAGACACAGGTAAAATTAATATTATAAAGGCAACATCGCACAAAGCACGCAAAAGTCACATCAGGGTATTGCAAGCTATAGGAAAAGATGATATAATAAATGCAGCACTACATAAATTATGAATGGAGATAAAAATGTCAAAAGTATTCTGGAAGGGCAGTGTGTTGCTTGCCCCTGTTCCCGCCGCACTTATAACTTGCGGAACGATGGAAAAATCCAATATTATTACAATCGGCTGGACAGGAATAATAAATACACATCCGCCGATAACCTACATTTCAGTTCGTCCTGAGAGGTATTCCCATGACATAATAAAGGAAAACGGGGAGTTTGCAATAAATCTCACAACATCGGCAATGTGCCGTAAAACTGATTTTTGCGGCGTAAAAAGCGGACGTGACACCGATAAATTCAAGGCATGTGATTTTCATAAAATAAAAGGAAGGGTAATTTCAGCTCCTATTATTGAAGAATGTCCTGTTAGTCTTGAATGTAAGGTAATTGAGTCAAAATTTTATGGTACTCATACGATGTTTATTGCAGAAATAGTGAGTGTAGCGGTAGATGAAAATTATATTGACAGCAAGCAAAAACTTAATTTGCAGCAGTGCGGACTTGCATCATATGCACATGGAGAGTATTTTGCTCTTGGACGAAAGCTTGGAGATTTTGGCTTTTCAGTGAGAAAAAAGAAAAAGAAGAAACCTATGAAGTAAAATCCTCAATTAGTGAGTTAAGCTCAGCTTCGGTATAAACAGATATTCCTTCAATCAGGTATTCTTTATCATAGTCTGAAAGCAGAGAAAAGTCACAATCAAGTATTTTATACGGCGAGCTGCTTCCTCCTCTGAAAACAGCTAATGAGCCGTTATATTCTTTTACAACATATGGAGCTGTTTCAAGTTCTTCAATAATCGGAGGTGTTTTTGCTTTAATTTTTTCAGCTTTTATGTTCTGAGAAATCGTACATATAACAAGAACGCCTGAAATTGTTGCTGAGGTGAGCAAGGTGTAGAAACATCTTTTTTCGATCATTAATATTCTCCGTTCTGCCAATTACTGATATTGTAAAATCAATAATTATATGGCTTTGCCTTAATTATAGCTGTTTTTATTATTGGCAGAATTTGAATATCTATACAAAATAACCATATTTTAAAAATGGTATTAACTTTTTATTTTTTTTATGATATAATTATTGGAAACAATGAGGTCAATTTTTCAGAAAGGAATTTGTATTATAGCTTGTCTATGATATGCAATGCATTATGAATGAAAATAATAAAAAGCCTGAGGAAACAGGTTTGAATAAAAAGAACAGTTCCTCAGCAAGCAGAAACAGCTCTCATCAAAGACCTGTACAGCATACACAGGTAATGAAAAATGTAGCTCACAATACTGCAGGAGAACATAAAGCAAGGTCAGCTGACGGCAGAACTGCTGTTCATACAAGAAGTTCGGCATCTGATACAATACACTCAACTAACAGAAGCGGTGAAAATCATCACTCAAACGCACACAATAATTCAAAAAAGAAGCATCATAAGGAAAATAAAATATTAGCAGTTTTAAGAAAATTCATTACAATTATTCTTACAACGCTTTTATCACTGTTTTTGATTATGGTAATTACAGGCACTATTGTCGGAACGGCTCTGACGGTTTATGTTCTTGACTTTATGGAGGAATCAACAACAGGTGTTACTTTCCAGGAACTTGAACAGGGATATAATACATATTTTTATGCTAATGACCCTGATACAGGTGAGCTTGTTCAGCTGAATGTGATTGAAAAAACAGATGTACAGCGAATATCGGTTGATATTGAAGATATACCACAGCATGTTCGTGACGCTTTTGTTTATACAGAAGACGAGCGTTTCTATACTCATGACGGCGTTGACTATAAGCGTACTCTTTCAGCATTTTTAAATATGTTTTTCCATATATATGATACTGATCAGGGTGGTTCAACAATTACTCAGCAGCTTGTTAAAAATCTGACGGGTGATGATGAAAAGTCACCGTCGAGAAAAATCAGGGAAATTTTCAGAGCTATGCAGCTTGAAAAAATGTATTCAAAAGATGAAATTCTTGAACAGTATCTTAATTATATTGGCTTTGGCGGTCCTATAAACGGTATTCAGCTGGCTTCAATCAGATATTTTGGTAAAGATGTAAGCGAACTTTCATATGCAGAGGCAGCAACACTTGCAGCTATTCCAAAAAGCCCGAATTACTACTATCCATTTTCCGATGAAGTAGACGGTAAGGCAAATAATAAGGAACGTCAAAAATATGTTCTTTGGCAAATGTATAAGAATGGTGCAATTACTTATGATGAATATCAGCAGTCTTTATATGAAAAGTTAATATATACAGATTCTGAGGAATATCTTAAACTTCATCCTGAAGATGTAGCTAAAAAGCTTGAAGAAGAAAATAAAACTTATTCATGGCCTGTTGAAGTTGCAATTGATGAAGTTGCTGCTTATCTTTGTGAAGTGTATAACATTAACGAGGCTGAAGCAGTTAATCGTATCAATAAGGGTGGCTATCAGATTTACCTTACTGTTGACCTCAATATGCAGAAGTATGTTGATGAAAGATTTTCTGATATAAATAATCTTATGAATCCTGATCTTGTAAGGCGTTTTGTTGACCTTGACGGTGACGGTGTTGCAGAAACAGAGGAATTGGCTCAGGCAGGATTTGTAGCAATGAATTATAAAGGCGAAATTCTTGCAGTTGGCGGTGCAATAGGTGAAAAGACAGGTAAGCGTGTTTTCAACTATGCAACTGGAGATCAGCGTCAGATTGGTTCAACTATAAAACCGATTTCAACATACGGACTTGCACTGTTGAATGATACAATACATTGGGGTTCTGTTTATACAGATAAGGCTTATATGGAAGTAAATGGAAAGCCATGGCCTACAAACTATTCTACGGACGGAAGTTTCAGTGTATCAGGTGCTCCTGTATTTGTATATAAAGCAGTAGAGAAGTCTTATAATACAGTTCCTGCTAAAATATGTCAGGACTTAACTCCTAATGCAGTATTTAAATTCTGTACTGAAAACTTGGGCATGGAGCTTGATCCGTCAGACGAGCTAGTATCACCGCTTTCCGTTGGTGCGCTGACATATGGTATTTCTGTTGAAAATCTGGTGAATGCATATCTTCCATATGGTAATGACGGTACATATTATAAAGCCCATATTGTAAGTCGAGTTGAACAGGGAAATCACAATCTTGTTTATGAAAATAACGGTGATCCGCATACAGCTGTTGACAGTGAAACAGCATGGGTTATGAACAGGCTTTTGAAAAATGTAGTTGAATCAGGTACAGGTAAGCTTGCTAAACTGAAAAATAAGGAGGTTTGCGGCAAAACAGGTACAACTGATGAATGGACAGAACTTGCATTTGTAGGATTAACTCCTGATTTTGTAAGCGGTACAATTATTGGTTTTAAGGATCATACTTCATTAAAGGTAAACGGAACAACTGTTAATTCCGCACAGGTATGGAAAAATATGATTGGAGAATATGCAGATTCTCTTGATACAGGAAAAGAATTTGAAGCTCCCGAGGGTGTAACAGCAGCACCGATGTGTTCTCAGACAGGTAAAATTGCAAGTTCATCATGCCCGCACGGAGTTATGGGTTATTGGAAATCTTCCAATGCCCCGGTATGTACAGGAGGACACTATACTCCGCCTGCCGAACCAACTACAGATGCAAATGGTGAAAATGCAAATAGCGGAAACAATAATACAGAAAACAACGGTAACAACACTCAGAACAACAATGCCGGAGAAAACAATCAGCAGCAACAGCAGCAACAACCGCAGCAGCAAGAACCACAGCAGCAACAGCCTGCTGATAATGGCGGTGGTGATGCAGGACAGCAGCCTGCTGCATAGAGATAGGAGAAAAATTTGGATAATAAAATAAGAATCTGTTGTCCATGCCATTTTGGACTTGAAAGCGTACTGAAATATGAGATTAATAAAATCGGCGGTACGGATTTACATGTTACAGATGGAAAAATTACGTTCAGCGGAGATTTTTATACAATTGCAAGAGCAAATATATGCCTTTCTACAGCAGAGAGGGTTCTGATTGAGCTTGGTGAATTTGAAGCTCGTACATTTGAAGAACTATTTCAGGGTGTTAAGGCAATAGAATTTGAAAATTACATAGGCATAAATGACGCTTTTCCTGTTAAAGGACATTCGCTTAATTCTGTATTGCATAGTGTTCCTGACTGTCAGTCTATTATAAAAAAAGCTGTTGTAGAGAGATTGAAGTCAAAATACAATGTGAATTGGTTTGAAGAAAGCAATTCAGTCGTTCAAATTCAGTTCAGCATTTTAAAAGATAAAGTCAATATTTACCTTGATACAAGCGGTATTGGACTGCATAAACGTGGATACCGCAAAAACTCAAATACCGCACCAATTAAAGAAACTCTTGCTGCGGGAATTATTGATCTTGCAAGAGTACGTTCGGATTCAATAGTATGTGATCCATTTTGCGGAAGTGGTACAATTCTCATAGAGGCAGCTTTGAAAGCACTGAAAATAGCTCCGGGTATCAATAGAAGATTTGCGGCTGAAAAGTGGGAATGCATTGATAAAGAGATATGGCGTGAGGAACGTTCAAGAGCTATTGATTTGGTTGACCGTAATGCGAAATTTGAAGGAATAGGCTGTGATATAGATGATTTTGCAGTTGCTTTGACCTTGGATAA
Source organism: Ruminococcus sp. UBA6407 (assembly GCA_002438605.1). Lineage (GTDB taxonomy): Bacteria > Bacillota > Clostridia > Oscillospirales > Ruminococcaceae > Ruminococcus > Ruminococcus primiciens. The sequence continues at coordinate 5,888 of DJPR01000035.1, read as the reverse complement.
TGCAAAAAAAGCAGGAATCAAGTCAAGACTTAAAGTCGAACAAGCAGATATTACAAGTTTCAAACAGCCTCAGGGTTCAATTGTAATATGCAATCCTCCATATGGAGAGAGGATGCTGGAATTAAGAGAAGCAGAGGATATTTATAGAAAAATGGGGAAAGTTCTTTTAAAAGGTGGCGGAAGTTCAAGCTATATAATTTCGCCTCATGAAGAATTTCAGAAATTTTTTGGAAAGAATGCAGTTAAAAGAAGAAAATTGTATAATGGAATGATAAAGTGTCAGCTTTATATGTACTTTTGATTTAGCTAACACCGAACAAAGCACGTCAAAAAACTTTGTGAGGTGTTGCCTTAAAAATCTGTCGATTGGAATAACAATCGACAGATTTTTTGTTATAATTATGTAATATTATACCAAAAGTTTAAATACCATTAACTGCGATATAGCATGATTTTTAGCAATTTAACAATTGAAACTTTTGATGAAACAAACTAATAGTATAATATGCCGAAAATACTTTTTTATTATATAAAATAGTGAAAATAAATTGACTTTTTTAGTGGGATAGGATATAATTAAAATATTAAGAAAATAACTTTAAAACTACATTGCGTAAATATCATGAAGTAGAGATATAAGCATTTTTTGTCAGATTTTACAAAAATTTAAATATGCAATGAATTATATTAAGATATTGTGATTTTAAGGATATTAAAAATAAGCGGAGTTATTATGTGTGAGTCTGATAAACGTATTTTGTGCATATCAACTTAATTTTTATAGAAACATTGTTCAATTTACTAAATTGATTTTTTATAGATGTTAATTCATATACAATTATTGCTACTGCTTAAAAAATAATAAATAATGGAAGCAGTCATTAAATGTTGTAAAGTATTAAATTGGCGGCATTTTGCGGTCCAATGAAATAGAAGTAAAAGAAAAAAGGAGTAAATATGAAGAATTATTTTAGTAAATTCAGTGTGAGAAAAGTTGTTTTGGCAATTGCCGATGCATTTATTGTGGCGATTGCAGCCTTAATTTCTAATTTCATTTTATTATTGTTTAATCAATCATTGCCACGTTCTTTAATGGTAATCTCAATTATTTTAAGTGCAATATGCTGTTTTGGTTCACTTTTTGTTTTTGGTGCTTATCATAAAATGTGGAGATATTTTAATGGTAAAGATTATCTTTCTTGTGTAAAGGGAGTATTCTTGGGCATTTCAATATCATGTCTTGTTGCAGTTGTGTTTGGCAGGGAAGTGCCTTTTATTTATGTTATTTTGCATTTTATTTTTACTGTATCAGGTATATGTTTGTTCCGTTTTATGTTCAAGGACGCTTTTATTACATTGGTGAAAACAGGACGAAGTGAAGCAGCAATAAAGCGTTCTATGATAATTGGCGGCGGACAGGCATGCAAAATGATTTTAAAGGAAATTGAAAATGCTAAAAAAAGTAATTTCTCAGAAAATAATACATCGTCATTATTTGAACCGGTATGCATTATCGACGATGATCCGGCAAAAATCGGACAGGATATTTATGGTGTAACTGTTTTAGGCACAACAAATGATATATACAAAATTGCTGAACAGGAAGAAATAGAACAGATTATTTTTGCAATTCCTTCATGTCTTGAGGAACAGAGAAAAGAAATTCTGGATAAATGTTCTTCTACGGAGCTGCCTATAAAAGTTGTTCCGTTTTTAGGAAATCTGATTTTTGATGATAATGAACCTAAAATTCTTCATCAGATACGAGATATTCGTGTTGAGGATTTGCTTGGCAGAGAACCAATAAAATTTGACAGTAAAGATATTAATAACTTTATTAACAATAAGGTTTGTATGGTTACAGGCGGTGGCGGTTCGATTGGTTCAGAGCTTGTAAGACAAATTTCAAAATATAATCCTAAGCAGGTTATAATCGTTGATATATATGAGAATAATGCTTATGAGATCCAGCAGGAACTCGTAATGGAATATGGGGAACAGCTTAATCTTGTTACGCTTATTGCTTCTGTTCGTGACTATTTCAGAATGAATCAGATTTTTGAAAAGTATAAACCGGACATTGTTTTTCATGCCGCCGCTCATAAGCATGTGCCTCTTATGGAGGTTTCTCCTATGGAGGCGATTAAAAATAATGTTTTTGGAACATTTAATGTTGCAACACTTGCAGAGTATCATAATGTTGAGAAGTTTGTTATGGTTTCAACAGATAAGGCTGTAAATCCTACAAATGTTATGGGAGCTTCAAAACGCTGCTGTGAAATGATTGTTCAGTATCTGTCACAGCTCAGTGACTGCAGAACAGAATTTGTTACAACACGTTTTGGAAATGTACTTGGTTCAAACGGTTCAGTTATACCATTGTTTAAAAAGCAAATTGAACAAGGCAAGCCTGTAACAGTTACTCATCCTGATATAATCCGTTATTTTATGACAATACCTGAGGCAGTAAATCTTGTTCTTGAAGCAGCATCTATTGCAAAGGGCGGAGAGATATTTGTGCTTGATATGGGTAAGCCTGTAAAAATAGTTACATTAGCAGAAAATCTTATAAGAATGTATGGAAAAATCCCTTATAAAGATGTAAAAATACAGTTTACCGGATTACGTCCCGGCGAAAAAATAAAAGAGGAACTGTTAATGGATGAGGAGGGACTGAAAAAGACTTCAAATAAATTAATCTTTATCGGTAATCAAATTGAAATTGATGCAGCAGAGTTTATTCCTGCTCTTTCAAAGCTGAAATCAGCTGCATTAACTAATGATGAAGATTTAGCGGTCGAGGCACTACATGAAATTGTCCCGACATTTACAACTCCTAAAGAGTTTAATGAAAAAATATTAGTTACGGTTTAAGGAGAGTTTTACGGTGGAATCAAATTATACTATAAAAAAGCTGATTCAGTTATTTTTAAGTAAAATATATGTGATAATAATATTGACGATAGTGGGCGGAGCAGCAGCATTTGGTTTTTCAAAGTTTTTTATGCCGCTTAAATATCAGTCGTACACATCAATGTATGTAAAAAACAATAATTCAGTGACAGAAACAGATGGTGTTAATCTTAACGACTTAAACGCTTCAAAATCACTTGTAAGTACATATATTGCTGTTATGCAAGATGATGCCGTAATGGAAAAGGTCGGTTCAGAGCTTTTAGCTGAATTTGACAAAGATAAGCTTTCAAAGTGTTTCTCAATAAAGGATGAAAATGGGGAAGAAAGTATTTCAGCTGCTTCAATAAGAAATTGTTTAACAATGGCAGCAGTAGGTGATACGGAAGTTATGAAAATTACTGCTGAAACTGCTGACCCTGAGGTTTCAGCTGCTCTTTGTAATATAATATCAAATGTCACACCTGATTTTCTTATAAGAGTTGTTGGTGCAGGTTCAGTTGAGGCTATTGGCACTGCAAAAGTAAATAATAATCCCGTTTCACCTAACTTTCTGAAAATGGCTGTAATTGGAGCATTTGCGGGAATGCTGCTTGCAGCATTGATTATCCTTGTTATTGACTTTTTTGATAATACAGTAAAGGATAAAGATGAAATAGCTCAGAAATATGAAAAGGCAATTATTGGCGAAATTCCTGAATTTATAGATGATAAAAAGAAGAAAAAAGATAGTAATGATTATGATTTGCTGTTGACTCAAAAAGGTATTCCATTTACAATTAAAGAATCATATAAAGCAATGCGTACAAATGTAATGTTTTCATTATCTGTTTCAGAAAAAAAAGTAATTGTAGTATCAAGTTCAAATCCGGGTGAAGGTAAGTCAACTACCGCAGCAAATCTTGCAATTACTTTTTCACAAATGGAGCATAAGGTCTTACTTATAGATGCGGATATGAGAAAGCCTGTTCAGCATAAAATATTTGGGCTGAAAAATAAAAAGGGACTTTCAAGTATTATTGGAAAAATGAATAAGTTTGATGAATGTGTGAATAAAAATGTTGTAAAAAGTCTTGATATACTTACTTCGGGAACTAAACCTGCAAATCCTTCAGAACTTCTTGCTTCAGAGCAGGCTGCTGAACTTTTAAATACATTATCAGAAGATTATGATTACATTATTGTAGATACTCCTCCTGTAAATATAGTAAGTGATGCTATGGGACTCAGTAACTCTATTGCAGGAATTTTAATGGTTCTCAGATATGGAAGAACAACATTTGATGACTTAGACAATGCAATGAAAAAAATAGAGCTTGCTGATGTTAAGATGCTTGGCTTTATTCTTAATGATATTTCAAAAAAGCATGGTTCATATTCTAAGTATGGATATAATTATAAGTCACATTATTATGACAGCTATGGTTATGGGGAAGAAACATCTGAAGATAAAGATGAATCCAAAAAAGATAAATCCGATAATAAGGTTAAGAAAGAAAAGAAGTAGTTATGCTTACAGATTTTCACAGCCACATACTTCCGGGAATTGATGACGGTTCAAAAAGAGTGTCCGATTCTTTGGCAATGCTAAAAATATTACGCAGTCAAGGCGTTGAAAGAGTGATATTTACACCGCATTTTTATGCACATCGCAATGAATCGGTAAATAGCTTTATAAAGCGTCGTCAAAGAGCATATAATATGCTGAAAAAGCATAATTTACCTATGAAGGATGTAAGACTGGGAGCAGAAATTGCCATTGAAAAGGGAATAAGCAATGCTGCAAATATAGATAAGCTTGCAATTCAGGGTACAAAATTAATTTTATTGGAACTTCCTTATAAAGCTTATGCTGATTGGATGTCGGAAGAAATTTACGATATTTATTGTACATATAAAGTAATGCCGATTATTGCCCATGTACATAGGTACCTTAATTATTACAGTAAAGCTGAAATTCAAACTATTTTAAATTCAAGAGCAATTTTTCAGATTAACAATGAAGCTTTTTCGAGTTGGAAAGAGCGAAGATTTGTACGCAACCTTATAAAAGAGGGATATCCTCTTGTATTTGGAAGTGACTGTCACAATCTTGATAAAAGAAAGCCAAATTTTGATTTGCTTAAAAAGAAAAATAAAAAAGCAAATATTATTAATGATTCAAATTATATATTTGATGAGTATATTATATAGACAACAGAAACGGAGATAAGTATGGAAACAATTAAAATAACAAATTTATATGATTTAAAGCATACTCTGGCACATGATTATCTGTTGAATTTTACTTATCCTTGGGAAGCTTTAAAAGGAATAAGTAATTTTATTATAGACTTGGGGAAAAGCCTTAATGCTGATGAGTATAATAATCCGTCTGAAAATGTATGGATTCACAAAACAGCAAAGGTTTTTGATTCTGCATATCTTGGTTCACCATGTATAATTGGAGCTAATACAGAGGTTCGCCATTGTGCTTTTATCAGAGGAAGTGCTTTGATAGGAGATAATTGCGTTATAGGAAACTCAGTTGAGCTAAAAAACGTAATTATATTTGATAATGTGCAAGTACCTCATTACAATTATGTGGGTGACAGTATTTTAGGTTATAAATCTCATATGGGTGCAGGTTCGATTACTTCAAATGTTAAATCTGATAAAACAGATGTCGTAATTAAACTTACAGAAATTAAAATTGAAACAGGAATTAAGAAAATAGGTGCTATGCTTGGCGACTTCGTTGAAATCGGATGCAACAGTGTTCTTAATCCCGGAACAATAATAGGTCGAAATTCAAGTGTTTACCCGACTAGCTGCGTAAGAGGAGTAGTTCCTGAAAACAGCATTTTTAAAACCGGAGGAATTATTGCTGAAAAGTATATTCCTGAGGCAAGCTTTACTGAATAAAATGTCAAGGCAATGTTACACGAGTGTGTGACATTGCCTTTATTTATTGTATAAGAACTTGTCTTCACAAG
>DJPR01000040.1:121779-158183 GCA_002438605.1 Ruminococcus sp. UBA6407 | reverse complement strand
TTTCAACTTCTTTCTCCTTCACTCGCTTTCACTCTCTCTCGAGAGTGCTTTCTTATTATATCACTTCACCACCTCTTTGTCAATTCCGCATTTTGTACAAGATTTTTGCAACAAAGTTAAGTGCTTTACGGTAAAAATGAACAAGGAGCCGCACATGATATCATGCAGCTCCAAACAATCAACTATTTTATAAGACTAAAAACAGTATTTGTTCCACCATTACGTTCCGTTTGTTTGTCAGGATAAGAACCCAAATACAAATCATTATCACTTCGTCCGGAAACAACTGACTCAACCATATAATTATTTATATGAATAAAATAAACTGTTTCATCAGAATCAGAAAAAATCTTATTTATCTTTTCCGCAAAATCATCATTAAAATTAGGAGATGCTTTAAGTTGATTTGTTGATAAAGTAATTATATTTCCCGCATTATCACTAACGTCACCATCACCATGGTCACAATAAAAATAAAAATCTCCGTCACCTAAGATTTTTTCATCAGCTTTCAGCTTACGTTCATAGAACTTATAGTCCTGAGCCGCTGTTTGTGCAGCATTAAAAATAATTTTAGCATTTTCATTTTGCTTTTTTATCTTACTGTTTGCAATATAATTCATCCAAGATGGAATAAGAATACCGCCCAATATTCCTATGATAGCTAATACAATAATCATCTCGATTAAAGTAAAACCTTTAACTTTTTTCATATATTCGCCTCCACTTAGAATAATTTTCATAATATCTATATATAGTATAACACTGAATTAACAATTTGTCAATATTTTTCCAACATCATTTATTACAATGTTATTATGTTTTTTTGTGCAAAACGTCAAACAACCCATCTAATTAATGAGGGATTATAAATCAATTAATATACGATAACTGTCCATTATTTATAGTAAGGGTATCAGAATAGTGTTTCGCAATCACATTTGCTGCCACATCATCACAATAATCAGTAGAAGTCCTTGGACTTTCCGCATGATATCCGCTGTTTTTATAATTATCCATATTCATAATTTGTCAATATAATCAGTCACTTGTTTTCCAGAATTTCAATCGCCTTTTTCAACTGTATATCATCATCTGTTCCAATTAAAGTGCTGTCCATATTAATTTCAATGTCAGGCAAAACGCCTACTCCTTCAAAATTAGGCATATCATTAACATATGTATATCCTGCTGTATAAGAATAAGTTGTGCCATAATTTGGCAAAAAGATAGTATTTTGAAAGATTCCTTTTCCAGCAGTTTGTGCACCTATCAAAACTGCCCTACCAGTGCTCTTAAATAATGCAGTAAAAAGTTCACCTGAACTTATTGTTTTTTCATTAATTAAGACTACAATCTCTTTATTAATTATGTTTTCCTTATATTCTGTTGTATATACCTCTTTTTTTCCCAAGTTGGTATATTCTAAAGTAATTCTTGCATTTTCATCATAAAAATTATTAAAGAACTGAATACATTTTCTTATATCGCCACCGCGATTATCACGCAAATCAAGAATTATACTTTTATAATCTGAATATTCCTTTACTGCTTTATCAAAGTTTCCTTGTAAGTTTTCATCAAATCCAATAAATTTAAAATATAAAATATCATTTTTCAGTATTTTATAGCAAAATTCCTTATCAGTTTCTTTATATTTATTATTTCTTATAAATTCAAGTGAAATTTGCTCACCCTCTCTTCGTATTTCTAAATTCATAATTGTATTATCTTTGCCAAGAAGTTTCTCAATCACACTATAATACCCTTTATCAATTACATTAACACCATTAATAGAAACAATTACATCATTCTTTTTTAGTCCCATTTCTTCCGCTCGTGAATTCTCATCCACTTTTATCACAACAATCTCTCCAAATCTATTTTTATCAACTGAAAAACCGCTTCTTGATACTGGACTATTTTCATTAACATATTTTTCCCTTATTTCATTGCTAGTGAAATAATTGCAATATTCTTCATCACATGCCAACAAACAACCCTTTATCATATATTCTTCGAAATCATCATTAGAAATTTCTTTATAAAAATTTTGCTTAACATCATTATAAACCTTTACTAACTGTTTATTATTTTTTGCAAATTCAATATCATTATGATATTTTTTTATCGTTATAAAATATGTTAAAATCACAGCAATTAAAATTGTAATAAAAAAAGCAAAAATTTTTATGATTTTAGTTCTATACATTTTTCCTCCTAATATAAACATAAAATCTCCCATATGGGAGATTTTATGTTTATATGCTTTAAATTTAACAACTAATCAATTTGAAGAATCTTCAGTTCCTTTAGCCTTGCCTGCTGCTGCAGTAAGTGCTGTAGCAAGATCACCGCTATAAGTGTCATAATTGTCAGCAGTAACAACACCAGTTGGATATGTGCCTGTATATGTATCATTTTGCTTTGCAGCTACCGCATAGCAAGCACCACCTTCAAGGCTTGCTTCGAAGTCCACCTTTTTAAGTCCTGAAAAATACTGTAGAATTTTGTTATATACATCCTCCCCACTAGCAGTATCAGCAGTAGTAACTGTGGCTTCACCTTTCGTGTATGACAAACTAACCCAACTGCCAACGCCATCATCACCTTCTTCATCAAGTTCAGTTAAAGCCGTGTTGATAGCCTTATAAACATTAGATGCAACAGTGTTGATTGATGAAACCTTTGACTTCCTTACATAGCCAAGCATTGATGGAACGAGAATTGCTGCGAGAACACCGATAATAGCGATAACAACGATGAGCTCGATAAGTGTAAAGCCCTTAACTTTCTTTGTAGTTTTCATAAGAAAACCCTCCTTTTAAAATATAATTTTTGCTCACGCCTAGTAAGCAATTTAATTTTTTGGACATTGACTTTGTTTGTTGTCTTTATGTCCTCCCTGTGATTATAGTATAACAGATAACAATTAAAATGTCAACACTTTTCTAAAATAAAAATTAATTATGAACAAACTTTTACGTTTAGGAAATTTTCAACGTTAAAAACTGTATGTTTTTCGTCAAATTAAACAAAAGTGTGTTACAATGCGGTTACATTGCACGAAGGAATCTATAGAATTCCTGTTTGTCCTGACATTTTTCAAGTGCATCCGGTTCAGAAATGACATTATTATGAACAAGTCTTGCAAGCTCTTGGTCAAGACTCATCATGCCCTGCTGCTTACCTGTCTGAATAGCAGACTGAATAAGGTGAATTTTGTTATCACGAATCATAGCAGCACAAGCGTCTGTAACATTAAGAATTTCCATACATGCAATACGTCCGCTGCCGTCTTTCTTAGGAATAAGAGTCTGTGAAATAACTGCAACAAGAATGTTAGCAAGCTGTGTACGAATCTGCTGCTGCTGATGTTCAGGATAAACGTCAATGATACGGTTAATTGTATCAGCGGCACTTGTTGTATGAAGTGTAGACATGACCAAGTGACCTGTTTCAGCGGCAGTTACAGCAGCCTGTACAGTTTCAAGGTCACGCATTTCTCCTACGAGGATAACGTCAGGGTCTTCACGAAGTGCAGCTCTTAAAGCCATGGCAAAGTTAGGAACGTCATCACCGACTTCTCTCTGATTGACCATACAGCGTTTATGCTCATGTACATACTCGATAGGGTCTTCAACTGTGATAATATGTGCGGATTTATTAAGGTTTACAAAGTCGATCATACCTGCAAGAGTTGTTGACTTACCTGAACCGGTAGGACCTGTTACAAGCACAAGACCTCTCGGACGCATTGCAAAGTCAGCCAAAATCGGCGGAAGCCCTAAATCCTCAAGTGTAGGAATGTCATTTCTCAAAAGACGGATAGCAATTGCTGTCTTTCCTCTCTGGAAGTAAATATTTACACGGTGACGGTAACCGCTGCGTGTTGTAAATGAAAAGTCGGTATCTTTATGTGCGGCCACACTCTTAGCCTGTGCTTCATTTGTCATCTGATTTACAATATCAAGAATTTGCTCCTCGTCCATTTCAGGATATTGAGCTCTCATTGTTCTGAGCATACCGTTAAGACGTACAACAGGGGCAATACCTGTAGTAAAATGCAAGTCTGAACAGCCTAAAAGACGTACCTCATCAAGAATTCTGTGAATTTGAATACCCATTTATGTAATTCCTCCTTATTATTATACTGTATATGTAACTCTTATAAGTTCGTCCATAGAAGTATCGCCTCGCTGAACAAGCTCGGATACGTTATCACGCAAAAGCTTTGTACCATTACGCTTAGCAACTTCTTCAATCTGTTCTTTTCCGCCGCCTTGTGCGATAATTGTTGATACTCCGGAAGTACAGTGAATTATTTCATGAATAGCAGTTCTTCCCTTATAACCTGTATTGTTGCAGGAAGGACAGCCGCAAGCGTCAAATATCTGAACAGAGTGGTCTATTTTCATAAGTTTGTTTTCTTCTTCTGTGGAGTATCTCGGAGTTTTACAATGCGGACAAAGTACCTTTACAAGACGCTGAGCTATAACACCAATAAGTGATGTGGCAACCATATACGGTGCAACGCCCATATCCACAAGTCTTACGATTGTTGATGCAGCATCATTTGTATGAAGTGTTGAAAGAACCAAGTGACCTGTAATAGCAGCTCTGATACCGATATCAGCAGTTTCAGAGTCACGCATTTCACCGATCATTACAATATCAGGGTCCTGACGGAGAATTGAACGAAGAGCAGCGGCAAATGTCATTCCTGCCTTTGAGTTAACCTGAACCTGATTGATTCCGTCGATATTCTTTTCGACAGGGTCTTCAACTGTAATAACGTTTACATTCGGCTTAGCAAGCTCACCGAGAGCAGCATAAAGAGTTGTTGTTTTACCTGAACCTGTAGGGCCTGTAACAAGAATAACTCCATGAGGACACTTAATCATAGATTCAAACATTGCATAGTTGTAATCAGTCATACCGAGGTCAGTAATCTTACGAAGTGCAATCTGACCTGTTGAAAGAATACGAATAACTATCTTTTCACCGTTAACTGTAGGAAGTGAAGATACACGGACATCAAGTGTAGTGCCGTCAACTACCTGAGTGAAACGGCCGTCCTGAGGAATACGCTTTTCAGCAATATTCATTCCGCTTATAAGCTTTAAACGAGTAGTAAGTGAATTATGTACAACATTTGAAACGTTCATAAGTTCAACAAGGTCGCCGTTAACACGAATACGAATTCTTGTGTATGTTTTAAACGGTTCGATATGAATATCGGTTGCGTCAGCTCTGAACGCATTTTCAACAATTGTAGTAGCAAGCTTAACGATAGGAGCATTTTCAATTCTGTCCTTTGAACCGTCATCTTCTGTTTCTTCACCTTCGCTGAACTGCTGAACGCCTTCAAGAACGCTGTCAACATTCTGCATTGAATAACACTTACCGATAGCCTTGTTGATAGCAGATCTTGTTGCAAGAACCGGAACAGTATCCATACCTGTTGAAACCTTGATATCTTCAAGAATAATAAAGTTAATAGGATCGTCTGTTGCAACTGTCAGACGCTTACCCTGAATATTAATAGCAATAACCGTATGTTTCTTGGCAAGTGCTTCCGGTACCTTTCTTACTGCTTCATAATCTATTTCAATATTATCGAGATCAACATACTGAACATGAAGCTTACCTGCTAAAGCCTGAGCAAATTTAACTTCAGACATAAATCCGAGTTCTACAACAAGCTCACCGAAACGCTTTGTACCTTGTGCTTCTTTTTGAGCGGCAAGAACTTCCTGAAGCTGTTCTGTAGTAATTAAATTCTGCTCAACAAGATAATCACCAATTCTGACATTTCTCATAACAAACCTCCATATATTTATTAAATTTACTTGTTTTTTTCTTTATTTATGTTATAATTAAAACATAACTAAATTATTAAAAGGTGGTGAACCAAAATGGAATTTGAAAACGTCCTTAAAAGTGAATTTATGGATGCCCAATTCTACATAATGTTCTATGCAATTGTTTTCCTTTTCGGAATTTGTATTGGCAGCTTTTTAAATGTAGTAATATTCAGACTGCCAAAAAATGAATCATTAATCAAACGCTCATCTCACTGTATGACTTGCGGCGAGAAAATAAGAGTTATTGACCTGATTCCTGTTTTCAGCTGGATTTTCCTTAGAGGAAAATGCCATAACTGCGGTGAAAAAATCTCAGCACGTTATCCCATTGTAGAAAGTCTTACGGGACTTATGTTTATGCTGGTTTTCTATGTAATGGATTTAAATGCTGAATCCATAATAACCTGCGTATTGTTTGCATTGCTTATTGTTGTTGGTTTCATGGATTGGGATACTCTTGAAATGGATATAAGAATATTAGTACTTATATTTCTTCTTTCAATCCCTTCACAAATCTTCACTGACTCACTTAAAATTACCGATAGAATAATAGGTGCTTTATGCATAAGCGTACCATTCTTTATAATTGGTGAAATAAGCAGAGCAGTTATAAAAAAACGCAGCGGTGAAGATATGCGTGGCATTGAGCTAGGCGATACACTTCTTATGTTCTGTGCAGGAAGTGTAATCGGCACACGTGCTATTATCGTTTCAGCATTTGCGGGAATAATAATTGCAGCAATTTGCGGCATCATAAATAAGCGTATAAGCGGTGAATCAAAATTCGCATTCGGACCGTATCTTGCAATAGGAATTGCAATAGGAACGCTTTGGGGTGACAATCTTATTGATTGGTATACTTCATTATTACATTTTAATGAATAATTCAAAGCAGAATAAATATTTACAGGCAGCAGCATTTAATACTGCTGCCTGTTTTTTGTTAGCTTTCTATTTCACTTGGAAGTGCATAAACAAAATAGATTTTTTCTGTATTGCCGTTATCTCTTTGCTGAAGCGGGTTAGGAGTTCCACCGCTTGTCGGTGGATATTTACGTACTGTTTCTCCTGTCGCAGCACCTGTATTATCTCTTTCAATAATAAAATAATTATTTACATATTCACTGGCTTTAATCATATTGACAAATGCCATTGATGAAGTTGAAAGATAAAACGGTGATTTAAAAACAGGTCCGTCAATTGCTGTTCCGCCTATAGTAAAAGGTCCGTCAAATCTGTGTGCTCCGTCATTTTTGTATGTCACAATAGAAATTGCAAACATAGACTGACTTAATGCATAAGGAGAACCGTCAGGATTTGAAGGTGTTACAGTAGAAGGATCTATTCTGTCAACAAGTCTTCCATAATACGTTTTAGCTGAATTATCAGGCGTCAAACCATATGTTGCAGCGTCAATTGTTTCGGTATCTTTAAGTCCGAAATCAAAATAAAATGAATAATCATTGTAATAATCATTGTTAACAGCTTGTGTTCTGTGAATTGGATTGCCGGCGAAATCTTCATCCGGTTTTACTTTCGGCTTATTTATTTGAACAATATCTCCTGAAGAATCCTTATATGAATCACCTGCTGTAAAATTATAAACACTTTCATAAATCTTGCCGCCGTCAGTATTATCAATTTCAATAACTCTTACTTTTCCCTTAGCCAAATTCTTATTGCTATCAATTCTGCTGTCGAAATAAGTATCAACAAAATCTTCTACAGCATCTTCCTCATCAACTATTGTTTTACTATTAAACACCGTACCATTAAATTCGCCTGTATATGCTGTAAGAAAAGCTGAATATTTCATTGAACCCTCAAGATAGTCCTTAATGACATTAACAGAAGATGAATTTTTCTCCTGAATAGAAGCCTTGCTCATAACCTTTGAAACAGGATCGATAAGAGTCATCACAGCAGCCATAATTATTGTAAAAAGCGCTATAACAATTATTAATTCAAGGAGGGTAAAACCTTTCAGCTTTTTGGAAACTTTCATATTTTACCTCCTTTATGTTGTAGGCACTGTTGTCGGCTCAGGCTGTATATCCCTGATGAACTTAAAGTTAAGTCCGTCATTCGGAATATCCTCATTAACAGGGTCATTTACTTCATCTCTTAATGAATACGCCTGACCGTTAAGCTTTATTTCCTTGCTTCCGCCATACTTAACCTCAATCTGAGTTGTACCGCTTGCAACAGGATATGCTGCACCGTTGTATTGAGCCTCCGCAATAGGTCCTTGCTCAGCAACCTTTGCATTCAATTGATTTGTTGACTTAAGATGAACATTTATCAGATTTGCAGCTGTAACAAGAAGTGCACCCATTATAGCAAATACTGCTATTGCAATTACAACTTCAACTAAGGTCATACCCTTAAGTTTCTTTTTAAATTGTTTCATAAGCACCCTCCTTAATATTCTTCATAATAGGTCAGCAACAGCCAATGTGTTTTTGAGGGATTAGGTGTTGGAGGATTTGAGCTTGAACTTGGATCAATATAAAGCATAGTCCAAGGGTTTCCGCTTTCCTCTTTACCATCATCCTTTATATTGAATTTTCCAACATTTAATGAACCTAAAATAGGAGCTATATTCATGCCGCTTATTTCATTGTCAGTCTTGCTTGCATCCTCAGTTCCATCAGGATTAATTCCAACAATAAAACTGCCACTATTATCACTTACTTGCTTTCCATTATAATAAATCTTTCCGGTAAATGAATTAGATGAAACATTAGGCATCATAAAATTCAAGTATGGTGCTTTAATGTAGCCTGTAATATAACCGCTGTTTTGCATACTCATTGAATAACCTGCATCTTCATCCGGACCTGCATATATATATATATTCGGTGCCGACAATGTTACAATGCTAGGGTCATTTATGCCAACATTGTCATATGTGTTGATCTGGAAACTCTTATTATTTTCAATAATATCCTTAAAGGTAGTTGTAATTATTGATGAACCATACATTTCTAAAGAATTACTGATGAAAAAGTTTACTCTGCCACCACTTTTATCATCAACACATATCTTGGAATTATTCTGAAGCTTTACATTATCAATATTAATCCATATGGAATTTACACCAGGGTTAATATTTATTTCCTTTCCGCTAAAATCACCGGTTAAAGTACAGCTATCTGTAATTTCAGTCGGCAGTACATCTTGTGAATAAATTGTTGATACGTCATATGTAGACGGAATCTCATAAACAGTGTTGGTATATGGGTTAATAGAACCACTGCCTATTTCACTTAATGTCTGCACAATCTGAGTTTCTTCCTTCGGAAGAGGGTCGCCGTTTATATCATACAATGTAGTCAGACCAAGAATTGCTTTCTTTTCCATTTCAGCAGGATAAATTGAATCTGTATATGATGTTACAGGTAAAATTGCAGTACCATTATAGGACTGACCTGTTATCTCAAAAGCATCAACAGCATTTAAATAATTACCTGTTGTTGTATCCAGATAAATTATATACTCAGGTGCTGTAACCGTTACAGTCTTCTTTGATCCTTCATTTTCAGGATCATCAATTTCATATTCATATTCGGATGCATTACCAAGAACATCATATATACATGCAGCAGACGGTTCCGGCTTATCATCCTCATATTCAACATTTTCAACCAAATTACCTGCTTTATCAGAAACAAGCTGATTATCGTTTACATCTTTCCATACAGCAGTTGTACCAAGCAGAGGAACGTCTAATGTAGCATAATATGTTTCCTCAATAACACCTGCCTTTAAATTTGTATTAGTAACAATTCCCGGTGCTGAAACATTATTACAATAAATTGTACCGCCAATGCTCACATTCTTGCTTCCTGTAATTGTAAGCTTACCGCCAACAACAACATCTCCATCAATAGTCACATCAGTAGAATTAGCATTAATAGTAAGATCATTTTCTACTCTTACATCCTTTGTAACGCTAAAGTCCTCCAATGTTAAGCTACCCTTACTGAATATGCTGCCTGATGAATATGATACCGCATTTAAATCCCTTGTTTTATTGAGTACATCTGATGTCCATTGTCCCAATAAACTTCCTGAATTCATAGCTTTTATAAACGAATTGCTGTTATCCATCATATACATATCAGCATAGATTTTCACACCGGTACCACCGGTAATTTCAGTCTTGCCGCAGAAAACGTTTAGAGGTAAATTACTGTTGCCCCATGTCAAATTATTACTTGCCCAGTTTCCATATTCATCCTGTGTTCTTATTGTGCCGTCAACATAAAGATATGGTATCTCATTATATTTATATGAATTACCGGCAATTACATTTTTTGATATGAAGTCCATTTTATCAGGGTTTTGAAAACTTAAATCTCCCCAAACAGATACGCCCTTGCCTGTTGTAGGGAAAATAAAGATACACTTTGTATTAATATACAAATTACCGTTCATTACAACGTCTGCTTCCATAACCTGACCATTGGTCAATGAGAATTTCTGATTACTCCAATATGATTTAGTTTCAGCCCCCAAATCCAATGAATTAAAATTCAGACTTGCTAATGTTTGATCAATATTAAAATATGTTCCACCAAAAGAAGATGTATGGTTTCTTGAGTTTGCTGTACCACCTGTAACGAATCCGGCACCACCGCCGCTGCTTGAGTTATTCTTCGGCGGATCTTTAATAAGATAACCTGTAGCTGTTTTAGTGATTCCACCCAATGTAACCTGAGCAGTTATTTTCAGCTGATCCTTATCTTCCCATACCTTTGTGTTCTCATTATAATACTTTTGCTGTCCAACATATTCAATAACAACATCATGCACATCACCCATTGACGCAAGAGTTGATTGATCAAGCTCTACATCAACAGTTAACGAGCTATTGCTTGGACTTAAATCACAAATAGCTTCTGCAAAATCATCACTTGATGAAAAAGCCTCTAAAATACTGTCAATTGCAGTTCTGGCGGTATATTGTGTTTGCGAAGTAGAGTATGTTCGATGAGCACGATTAGATGCTGAAGTCGCCAAAACCAGTGTACCCATAAGGAAAATAATCAAAATTGCCATTACTGATACAACAGTAAAGAGAATAGAACCCTTTACCTTGTTATTTTTTTTGAACATTATCGCTTACCACCTTTCTACCGTAAATTTGTCATTTACAATCATTTCTTTAATTCAACGTCAGGTTTATCCATATTGTAAACAGAGTAAACATTTACAACGAATGTAACCTTTGAGTATCCCTGAGTCGGAGAATCAGCATTTGTAGGATGCTTTACGCCATTTTCATCTTCTGCACTCCATTGCAGCTCCTTATCCTCAGGAATTTCAAATGTATAGTCATTAATATCAACAGATTCAATAATAACAGAAGAATCAATGTCTGCAATTGCTTTCATATACTTCCAGATTTCTTCTCTTGAACCCATTGCTTCAATACCATACTGCTGAACAACAACTTCTTCAACCTCTCTATCTGAAAGTGTTTCACTCTCAGCCATAATCTGTTCGTTGTTTTTACTGTAGTTTCCGTTAACATCAGCTGCCTCAAACATATCTGTTGTGAGGTCAACAGGAGTTAAGAAGTAATAATCAAGCTTTCCTGTTTTAGGATCGCTTGCTTCCATTTTAGAAATTTCAATATGGCACTTGTCAGCATATTTCTGGAACTGCTGATCAAGCTGATATGCATAGTTATTCTGAGCAACGAAATCATTTGCAAGATCTGTAGCTTCATCATACACATCATTAATTGCATTCTGAAGAGGTTTGATTTTTGCTATTATCTCCTGCTTTTCATTCCATTCCTTATTTACCTTTGTTCGCTCCGCCTTGCTTGTTTTTATATCACTAAGCTTAGGTTTGATAAGAGCAAAGAATCCGCCAACTAAAATCAGCACTGTTAAAGCAACAAGCAGTATAATACGATCTCTATAAGTCAGTTTCATTATTACTTAGCCTCCTTTTCATCTTCAGCATTATAAATTGTATGACCCTTCAAAGTAATTTTCATATCAAATTCAACATTTAGTTGTTTTTCATCTGTTATAACTGCAACATTATTCTCTGTAACAACAGCATCCTCGGTTGCCTTTACTGTGTAATCATTGTATGTAACATGTGCAAATTCCTCATACTTTAAGAGGTTTTCAGCCAATTTAGCAGGGAATTTCTGTGAAGGCTCAAGAACACCGTCACATTCAATTGAAAAATCAATAATACCACTTTCATATTTAGGTTTTTTCAGCACAGCTCTTTCAATTTCACATTCTTCAGCTGTCTTATCAATAATCTCTTCAATTTTATCATATGTATCGCCAAGAATAGTAGGCTGTGATTCAAATGCATCATGAGCATTATCAATTCTTACCAGGTAATTGTCAACCTTTACTTTCATTGCTTCAAGTCTGTCAACCAAAGCAAGCTTATCCTTGGTATCCTTACTGTTTATCTTTGCAACTGTTTCACTGATATCATTTCGTATAGACTTATTGTACAAAAACAAGCCTGTAAACGCACCGCCTACAAGAACAATTGAGCCAATTAAAACTCCTGCAAGAATTGCGGTATAAGAACTGTCTGATTTGATTTTATTGCTGTTAATGCCGTCTGACTGAAGAAGGTTAATTTTCTCATTTTCTTTATTTCTTTTAAATAAAGCACCGATAGCATTAGCATAAAGTGAAAATTCCAGATTCTGATAACCATAAATTTGCGGCGGAACCTGAATAATACTTGTATTCAAGTCCATTTTTCCAAGTTCATCGGTAAGTCTGTTGAACTCACTTGTATCACCGTAAAATACTACGTTTTCAATCTGTTCTCCAAGATTACGGCTCTTATGGAACTGAAGCATACGGAAGATATTTTCATTAACTGCTTCAAATACATAGTCATTGGAATTGCCATAGTCGGCAGGGTCAATTGTAGCAAATCTTGAGAATGAAAGCTGACCCTTCTCATAAATATTCAAGCTGATAAAGTTAGGGTCAATCTGAACTGCAAGAAGCGGCATCTTTGCCCTGATTTTAGTATCAGAGAGAAGAACCTTAGTAATACAATTACAGCCAACCATAACTGACTTCAATGAAATGCCGAGCATCTGGAATACTTTTTTATAGCATTCAACCACTTCAAAAGGACATGCAGTTGCAAGAACCTTAACCATAACTTCGCCGTTCTGACCTTTATCCTCTGCACCGCCGACAATTACATATGAAACTGAATATGAGTCATCAATGTTAAGTGATGACAACATTTCCTGTCTTACTCTCTTAGCAAATTCCTGTTCCTTAGCTCTTGGAACCTGGAGCTCCTTAAAGATGGTAAGGTTTGAAGAAATACTGACAATAGCTTCCTTATCAGCCATACCGCTTTTCTTTAAAATGCCGTTAATAAGAGTTGCCACTCTTGGAATGTCTTTAACGTGACCGTTAATAATAACCTCTTCTTCAAGGTTAAGTGTTGCAGCCTTGCTGATTTTAATTTTTCCGCCTGACTCAGCACCTTTAATAATTCGTATGTTTCTATCTGTAATATCAAATGAAAGCATTTAATTTTCCACCTCTTCAATCTAAATTTACTGACTGTTTTCAATTGCTTCGAATGAACCGTAAAGTGCCGGATAAACACCTGCAACTACAAGACCGATTACGATACCGAGAATTATAATAAGTAATGGCTGAAGCATACCAACAAGTCTTTGTATAGCAGCTTCTGATTCTTCTTCGTAATAATCAGAAGTTTTTGCAAGAATATCATCAAGTGCACCGGCTTCTTCACCTACATAAATAATAGAGCAGAACATTGAATCAAAAATTTCTGTTCTCTGAATAGAAGATGAAAGTGTTTCGCCCTGTTTTACTTCATCAACAACATTTTCAAAGCATTGGTCTATATAACTGTTGCCGAGAATAGAAGATGATCTTTCAAGACATTCAACCATTGGAATACCGCTTGAATAGAGTGATGAAAGTGTTCTTGAAAAACGTCCTGTATAAACCTTAACGATAAGCGGACCAAATCCCGGACCCTTAATAAGCAGTCTGTCGAACTTAATGCGGAATTTCGGAATCTTAAGTACATACATCAAGCCGAACACAATACCGCCAACAACAATAATAAGTATGTACCATTTAGTTCTCAGGAAGTTACTTACATGCATAAGACCTCTTGTTAAAACAGGCATATCAGCCGGATCTTCAAACATGTCAATAAATGTAGGCAAGATAAATGTAAACAAACCAATAACAATTGCAACAGTAAGCACTAAAAGAATAATAGGGTAAATCATAGCACCTTTGATTACGTTATTAAGTTTATTTTCTTTTGCGTAGTGGTCAGACATTCTTTTCATAATAATATCCAATGAACCGCTTGATTCACCGGCACCGACCATTGAAATCAGGAATGGCGGGAAAGCACCTTCGTGCATTTCCAGTGATGCAGAAAATGACTGACCCTTTTGAACGTTCTCGTAAACGTCACGCCATATCATCTTTGCGGACTCCTTAGCTTGTTCCCTGCAAAGAATATCCAATGCCTTTACAAGAGTAAGACCTGATGACAGCATCGCACTAAGCTGTCTACAGTTAAACGCAAGCTCCTTTGTGTTAAATTTATGCACCGTTCTTGCATCGTCTGAATCGCTTTCCTTGAAATCAACGCAAACCAAACCTCTTTCGTTCAGTTTCAGCATGAATTCCTTTTCATCATTCGCGACAATCATACCTTTGGACTGTGTTCCCTTGGCATCTCTTGCGACATAGGAAAACTTCTTCATTTAACCACCTCCAATAATAATTAACCCAATAGACAAAGCATTTAGACACATTTCTCTAATGATAACAATTATAACATTTTAAAAGCTAATTTTCAATTGCCTTTTTACATAAATAATAACTCCATTTTTATTAATATTTACTAATTAATATACTAGATGTAATATCAACAAAAATACAATTTTTAATTATTAAAATTATTGCAAAGTATATTTAATTGTCTGAAACATCATGATTTTATGCCACGCCCATGTCATTGTTAAACTTATACAAATATTATATCATGTTCAACAGAAAAAAGCAACACAAATCATCTTATTTCTTAACTTTTTTTATATTTTAGTCAATACGTGCAATTAACTTAACATTAAGGTCAAAAAAGACTGACGTTTCCAAAAAGAACTTTTACTCCTTTATATTTTTTAAAAAATAACGCAGAGAAAATTCCCTGCGTTGAAAAATTTTTTATTTCATTTCAATGTTAAATTTTTTAAGCCAGTAATCTAACTGAATAAAGAACGCTATTGTCTGAGGAAGATTCATAAGCTGTCCATACCATTGAACTTTATCTTCATGACGCAAAAGCCGTTCAAGCTCCTCCTTTTTAACAAGCTGAGTAAGAACGCAGTCTTTTTGAGATATTATTTCATTCAGTCTTTCAGTAACAGCTTTAAGGAAATTAGGGTTATGGGTTTTCGGATACGGACTTTTCTTTCTGTGAAGTACCTTTTCAGGCAGCCAATCCTTCATCGCCTCACGAAGAAGCCCCTTTTCACGTCCTTCATAGTCTTTGTATTCCCACTTAACATTATAAAGATATTCTGCTATCCTGTAGTCACAAAACGGAACTCTTACCTCAAGTCCGCTGTACATGCTCATTCTGTCTTTTCGGTCAAGGAGAGTCTGCATAAACCAGTGAAAATTAAGCTGAGTCATTTCACGCATGCGGTAATTTACAGAATCATCACTTTCCAGTTTCATTGCATAGTCAGCAGTTTTTCGATAAGCAGAATATACATATTCCTGCGGATTTATCCTGTTTCGGTATTCATCACACAAAAAATTGCTCCTGTATTCCGTGCTTTGTGCCCATGGGAAACCGTCAGTCATGCGAATATCTTTATCACGATACCATGGATAGCCGCCAAAAAGCTCATCAGCACATTCCCCAGACAAAGCAACTGTCCCATATTTCTTTATTTCCTTGCAGAATAACAGCAATGATGCATCAACATCAACCATTCCGGGAAGTCCTCTTGCATCAACAGCATCTGTCAATGCGTCAACAAGCTCAGGTGTATCCACAATTACCCAATGATGATTTGTACCAAGATAATCAGCCATGCATTTTATATATTCAGGATCGCTGTTCGGCTGAAAGTGGCTTTTCTGAAAATACTTGTCATTGTCACGATAATCAACAGAAAATGTATCCAATATTTTGCCCTGCTTTTTCATTTCCGAGCACGCAACAGAAGAAATAAGACTCGAATCAAGTCCGCCCGACAAAAACGTGCATACAGGAACATCTGAAACAAGCTGTCTTTTTATGGAGTCGATTACAAGCTCCCTGACTGTTTCCGCAGTTTCTTCAAAGCTCTGATTAAGCTCGTATGCCCTTAACCGCCAATATTCCCAAAGCTTCAGTCCGTCTTTAGAGTAAAATCCGCACCAGCCCGGTTTTACTTCACATACATCCTTGACTACACCGCAGCCCGGAGTACGTCCCGGCGCCATTAATATCAGCTCTGCTGCTGAATGCTCGTCTATTACATGCGGTATATCAGGATGTTCAAGAAGTGCGGTTATTTCAGATGCAAATATAAACTTTTTATGGTTCTGCCAATAAAAAAACGGTTTAACACCTATTCTGTCACGAGCCATAAATAACCGCTGTTCATGCTCATCCCAGATAACAAAAGCAAAAATGCCATTCAGTTTATCAACACACTCAGCACCCCATTTAACGAATGATTTTAAAACAACTTCTGTATCAGACGCAGTTTCAAATTCAAAATCCTCCTCCAACTGCTTTCTGACCTCAGCCGTATTATAAATTTCTCCGTTGTATACTATTATATATGTATACTCTCCAAGGGTGAACTTCATAGGCTGACGACCGTTCTGAATGTCAATTACAGCAAGGCGTGTATGAATTAACGCTGCATTTTCTGTAAGCACAATTCCACGCTGGTCAGGGCCTCGTCTCAGCAATGCCTTTTGCATATTCTCACATATTTTCATTTCTTCACGCATATCATCAACAAAACTGATTGCTCCTGCAATTCCGCACATAAATGCCTCCTGATTATTAAGAATCCGTATCAAAGCTTATTTACAAATCATGTATGATGACTTTGTGCAATATCGCCTAAAAAATGAATTCTAATACTGTTGTATTTCATTATATGCAGATAAAATAAAAAATATTCATAGAATTTATAATATGTACTTGACATATGATATTATAGCGTGTATAATATCATACAGAGAATAAATATAATGAATCTGTACAGAACAAAAAGCTGTGCAAAATCAGAATGGAGGTAAATATGAGTTTTCCTGTAAGTGCAGCACTGCTTGATGCCATGGTTCTCGCAGTTGTTGCAAATGAAGAAACATACGGGTACAAGATAACACAAGAATTATGTGATGCTGTATCCGTTTCGGAATCCACACTGTACCCTGTATTAAGGCGGCTTCAAAAGGGTGGTATGCTCGATACCTACGATAAAGCATATCAGGGACGAAACCGCAGA
The DNA here is from genome assembly GCA_002438605.1 of Ruminococcus sp. UBA6407. GTDB lineage: Bacteria > Bacillota > Clostridia > Oscillospirales > Ruminococcaceae > Ruminococcus > Ruminococcus primiciens. The sequence continues at coordinate 140,777 of DJPR01000040.1, read as the reverse complement.
TATTACAAAATAACCGATCAGGGTAAAAATGCTCTGACAGATTACAGAAATGACTGGCAGATATACAGAAACAACATTGAAAAAATACTGATAAACGGAGGGGTTATAAATGGATAAATTTGATTATATAAACAAACTTTCCAAATGTCTTGAGGAACTTTCCGATGAAGAAAAAAATGCCGCACTTGAATATTACAAGGAGCTTTTTGAAGATGCAGGCAGTGAAAATGAACAGGAGCTTATCCACAAACTTGGTTCTCCTGAGGAGCTTGCGGATAATATAATCAGAGAAAGCGGAATTGTATCGGTCAAAAAAGAACCAAAAGAAAAATCAACATCTCAAGGGGTACAGATGCCTGATGCTTTTGATTTCAAGGAAAAAGAACCGCAAAAGGAAGTCAAGAAAAACAAGACTAATACCATTCTCATAATTTTGATACTTATACTTACTTTTCCGCTGTGGATAGGAATTGTTGCAGGTCTTTTCGGTACACTTTTCGGTCTGGCAGTTGCTTTGATTGCAACTGTATTCTCACTTGCCGTAGTAGGTGTAAGCTGTATTGTAAGCGGCATTGTGCTGCTGTTCAGTTCTCCCGGTGCAGGACTCATATTTTTAGGAGTAGGATTGATTGTAAGTTCAATATTTGTGCTGTGCATAGGTCCTTTATTCAAGCTTGTAATCAGATTTTTTAAATGGCTCGGCGGTCTTATAGGACAGCTTTATCAAAATCTGTTCGGCAAAAAGGAGGCTTAACGATGAAAAAAACAATCAGACTTTGCATTGTCGGAATTATTCTCGGCATTATCCTTGTAATAGCAGGATATATCGTTTTAAGAGCAACAGGCGGATATACAAGCGATATTATCTCCTATGAGGAGGTTCTTCCTGACGATAAGGAAATTCACTCAATATATATCAGTGCATATCATACCGACTTCAACGTTAAGCAGGGTGATACATACCGCCTTACAGCAGAAAACGTCAGCGACAATACCGCACTTCACCTTACAGAAAAAAACGGTGTTCTGAATATAGATACTGAGAAAAAGGTTTCTAAATCATTTCCTCCGACTGATATTAATTTCAGCACCTCCAACTTTTCATTTTGTTTTAACAACAATACATGCGGTAAATACACTCTTTATCTTCCGAAAAAGGTTTATGATGAATTTACATGTGACACAGCATTTGCAGACATTGATATTAATGATTTAAGCTGTGAAAAAGCAGGTATTGACACATCATTTTCAAGTGTATCATTCAGCAATTTTGATGTAACAAAAAGTATTGATGCTGACTGTTCATTTGGAGAATGCAATCTCAATATGAGCAATTCAACATTTGAAAAACTGGACATCGACACAAGCTTTGGTGATTTTAAGCTTAATAATGCGGAAATATCCAAATCATGCAGCATTGATAGTTCCTTTGGCGAAACGAGCCTGAATCTTTACGGTGAAAATTATAAATTAAGCAAGGATAACTGTTTTGGTGAAATCAATATCAGCGGAAATACGTCTTCAAACGGAAATGTTGAAATTGATTCATCAAACTCATTTGGAGAAATCAACATTACAATAAAATGATAATAACCTTATGGTTACAAAAAAGGAACATTCGGATAGAATGTTCCTTTCATTTTTCAGAACTTAAATTTTAAAGGTAATACTGCAAGTTCTTACGGCAATACCGCACAAAGCACATCAAAAGACTTTGCACGTCATAAACTTGCAATCTTTGTGTGGTGTTGCCTTACTTCATAAAATCATCAAAGTTCTTTTTACCGCCTGTAGAAATATAAGCATAATAGCTTAAAATATACGATGCATCAATAGCGTCCACCGTTCCGTTTTTATCAGTGTCAGCAGCTTGTAACTGCTTTTCACTATACATTGAAACATCACCATTAGTAGACCTTAATGCATAAATAGTCAACGCAACTGAAGCGTCTATTGCGTCAATTGTACCATTATCATCAATATCTCCTCTGTTTACGTCTGTAGCTTTAGTTGTGGTAACAGGAGGTTGTGTAGTAGTATTCAATGTTGTAGTCAGCTTTGTTGTTGTAGCTGTAGGCTTGACAGTTGTTGTGGTCAGCTTTTCCGTTGTACTTGTGGTTTTGACTGTTGTTGTAGTAAGCTTTGCTGTTGTAGTTGTAGTTTTGACTGTTGTTGTAGTAGGCATTGCTGTTGTAGTTGTGGTTTTAACTGTTGTTGTAGCAGGTTTTGCTGTTGTAGTTGTGGTTTTGACTGTTGTTGTAGTAGGTTTCGCTGTTGTAGTTGTGGTTTTGATTGTTGTTGTAGTAGGCTTTGCTGTTGTAGTTGTGGTTTTGATTGTTGTTGTAGTAGGCTTTGCTGTTGTGGCCGTCGTTGTAACTGTAGTGGTTGCTCTTTTTTCTCCTATTTTAATATATCCGTTAACCCAATTATTGATCGCATATTCTGTCATTTCGTCAATTTCAGCATTTTCATTAACCGCTTTATACCAATATTCTCTGTTTGTAAACAGGTCAGTAGTAGCCCTGCTGTCCTCTGTTTCGGCAGGAGTGGAAACATATTTAAATGTTATAGGATAAACATCACCCGGCTGTACATTATCAGGAATTGTCACACTATATGTCATAATCACGCCGTCTGAACCGCCAAATTTTGTTGTACCGTCATTAAACTTCATACCGGTTGCAACAGCTGAAGAAGTAAAGAATACTGTATTTTCTTTACAAATTGCCAGTGATATTGCATTTGATGAAACTGCATCACTGCTTTGCCACAACAGATTATTTGTTATTTCATTTTTTACAAGTGAAAGTCTGTCATCATTTACAATATGAATGCCGCAAACCTCCCAAAGATTCTGTGCTCCCGAAACCGAACATTCTATGTCCTGAACAAGATTGCTTTCAGCCTTGCCGTCACCGTCAGTATCCAGCGTATCCCAATCAATTAATATCGAAGAAAGAGAGAGAACAGGTTTTGGTACTGCGGCATTTGCTGTTAATTTCTGAGTATTAAGAATAAATGTATTTGAAAGGAAAATTGCTGCGGCCGTTGCCATTGAAATTAATTTCTTCATAATAATATCTTTCCTCCTTAATTATTCAGCACCGCATAATTATAATGCAGTGCCAAATATAAAAATCTTATCCCAAAATTACATTGATTTCATTTGTATCAGCAAGCTTATCAGCAGAAATAAAGTTGTCTGCAAGCTTTTCACCGTTCAATACAACTTCCTTTACACCGCTTTCAACATGTGCAGAGTTATCAAAGTTAATAACAAGCTTCTTTCCTCTGAAATTTTTAGTAATCTTAAAGCCGTCCCAGCCTGACGGAATTGAAGGATTAATGCAGATACCCTCAGCATTTGTTCTCATTCCGCATATACCCTCAACACAGCCTACCATTACAGTTGAAGCTGTACCTGTAAGCCAATGAACATGAGAACGTCCCTCGTAAGGAGATGCCGAGCTTTCTGTAAACTGACCGTGAACATAAGGCTCCATAACTCTGATTTCAGCCTTTTCATTCATTGCGGCAGGTGAGCTTTCCATAAAATATTCAAAAGCTCTGTTGCCATGTCCCATAAGAGCCTCCGCAAGTATAAGCCAACCCTGTGACTGTGAGAAAATACCGCCGTTTTCCTTTGTATCAGGATTAAATATATGCATTAATGCTCCGCTGAAGAAATGGTCTCTGTAAGGTGGGTCGAGCAGCTTTGCACCATAAGGTGTATTAAGGATTTCATGTACACTTCCCATAGCCTTTTCAGCTCTTTCGTCAGATGCAAAACCTGAAATAACGCTCCAGCTCTGCGGATTGAGCCACATATTAGCCTCAGGGTCTTTTTTTGCACCTACAATAACGCCGTCCTCACGAATGCCTCTGATAAATCTGTCCTCGTCCCAGCACTTTTCAAGTGATGCGGCAAGCTTTGCCTGAACATCGTCAATATACTTGATATAATCAGTATCATTCTTAGATTTTGCCATATCTCTTATAACATTCATTGCATAGAAAAGCTGAAATGCTACAAATGTTGACTCTCCCTTTGCACCAAGACGCAGACAGTCATTCCAGTCAGCATGAAGTCCTGCCGGCATATTGTGGTCGCCCATATGCTCCATTGAGAACTTTATCGCTCTCTTGAGATGCTCATATACGGTATCCTCTCCGCCATTTGCATAAACGATAACTTCGTCAAGGAAATCCTTGTTTCCGCTTTCACCGATATACTTTACAATTGTCGGGAAAAGCCACAAAGCGTCATCAGCACGATATGAAGGATGACCTGTTTCCTTAACATATTCAGGGTCATCAGGAGTATTTTCATGACCTGCATTGTGATTGAACTTTACAAGCGGAAGTCCGCCGCCGTTATCAACCTGAGCTGAAAGCATAAAGCGGATTTTATCTGCTGCCATTTCAGGATCAAGATGAATAATACCCTGAATATCCTGAACTGTATCACGATAGCCATAGCCATTTCTGAGTCCGCAGTATATAAATGACGCTGCTCTTGACCAGATAAATGTAATAAAGCACTGATATGCGTTCCATACGTTAATCATGTTGTTAAATTCTTCTGAAGGAGTTTCAACACTGAAGTTTGAAAGCTTTTCATGCCAGTAGTTTTTAAGCTGAGCAATTTCTTCGTCAACCCTGCCTGCTTTTTTATATTCATTTAATATAGCGTCAGCCTCAACGGAGTTTCTTCTGCCCATTATATAAATAAGTTCAGTTGTTTCTCCTGCTTTAAGCACAATATCAGACTGAATTGCACCACATGAATTTGAATTATAGTTGAGAACATTGTCACACTTTCCGCTTTCAACGGCAATAGGATTTGCAAATGTTCTGTATGGTCCTATAAAATTGCTTAGGCTTCCGTTATATGCTGCAACATCAGCACCAACCATGCCGAAAAATCTTTCCTTATGGTTAGAGCCTGTATTATCCTTATTCTCATTTTCATTAAGATGCTGAATTATCTTATTACCCTCAAAGCTTGTACGAGAAATAAAGAGGGAATACTGAAGATTAACCTGATCCTGCTCATAATTATCCTCATTTGTAAATTCAACAAAACCGAAAAGCGATAATTTTCTGTCCCTGCTGTCGTTATTTGTAACCTTAATACGCCAAACCTCATATGTTTTTCCGTAAGGAACATAATATGTTGTTTCAGACTTAATTTTCTCATATTCAGAAGTAATTACAGTATATGCAGTACCATGACGGCATTCATTTTTATATGAATCCAGAGGCTTTCCTACAGGCTGCCATGAAGCCGACCAATAATCATTAAGCTCATTATCTCTTATATAAATGTATCTTCCTGGGAGATCCATATCCGAATTAAAACGAAATCTTGATATACGTCCGTTTGCACCTGACTTTACAAAGCTGTAGCCTGCGGCGTTATTTGAAATCATAGCACCATACTCAGGGTCACCAAGATAATTTGCCCAAGGTGCCGGAGTATCCGGTCTTGTAATAACATACTCCTTATTAGCTAAGTCAAAATATCCATACTTCATACTTTTTCTCCATTCCGCCAAATCTTATTATAATCAATCCTCCGCAATGACCGCCTGTATCTTTGCATGTTTTTATCCCAAAAAGTCATAATATAAATTTAGCATATATTTTTATTATTATAACATAAGAAATCTGTACTTTTCAAGTGATTTGCGGCAGTAAGTAAAAAAATATAAACATTATACAAAGAATTTATTAATACACTGTTAAATTTGCTAAAAAAAACAAAAGGACCGTCAAATGACAGTCCATCCGTAATTGCTTACGGCTCATACAATAAAAATAAAATAAATATAGAGGGGGAATTGGGGGATTACTTAATCCTCTATTATAATAATTCTTGTTCCTTAAAATAATCTTAAAATAAAAAATTAATGCTATTGCTCCTCTATTAAATCTTGAAGAATTTATAGCAATGCAATAAAATTTGATTAATAAATGTAATGCTATAATACAGTAATTTCCTTTACTTTGCAGGGAAAACATGGTATAATGTAGCCAATAAGCAGGAAGCATGCTCGACAAATCGGAAATTGAAAGGATAAGAAATATGGCATCAAGCAAAGAGTATTTACAATTCATATTACAACAGTTATCTGATTTGGAAGAAATCAATTATCGTGCTATGATGGGTGAATATATCATTTATTATCGAGGTAAAATTGTCGGTGGTATATATGATGACAGACTACTTGTAAAACCGATAAAATCTGCGATTTCTTATATGCCGACAGCTAGTTATGAATTGCCATATCATGGAACAAAAGAAATGCTGTTAGTCGAGGATGTTGATAGTAAAGAATTTTTAACCGGTCTTTTTAATACAATGTATGACGAATTGCCAACACCTAAACCAAAAAAGAAAAAGCAATAGACAACTTCCAATTTATCATGCAGTCGAACTATAGCAATGCAATAAAAATTTATATTTATTCTTTACTTTATAGCAATAGCATGGTATAATGTAGCCGATACGCAGGAAACATGCTCGACAAATCGGAATTTATAGGAGATAGCCATGAAAAGTAAAATTATCTATTGTATGAATCTTCTCTGGACAAGTTTTATTGCATTTTCATTTCCAATATGTTTTGGCTGGATTTTTCTTGATATAACTGGACATTCAAAAGGCTATAGCTATGATTTAGGTTCGGAGAAAGATGTTTCTATAATGTTTGGCTGTATAGAACTGCTGATCTGGCTTGCTTTAGCATTGCCCTCCAATATCTATGTGTTTCGGAAAACACTGGGTAAAGGCAAGGCATATCTGCTTATCCTCATAACATTGTATATAGTTCTTGCTGTTATTTGTGTAATAATTACACATGGTGGGTGGGCATCATATGCAAAAGAAGTATTTAATGTATAAATTCCAATTTATCAAGCAGTCGAACTATAGCAATGCAATAAAATAATACAATATAAGACGACAAAAGCATACTGTCGTATGGTGAGGAGGACAGCACAGTAATATGCGGTTTGAATTGTCAGATTAGTTGCAGCATTTTGTTGTATTGCTTTGTTGTATTGCTATAGTACCACATAAAGTATACAAAGGACATGAAACATAATCTCCTTAAAATATTTTCAAAACTATAAAAAAATGTTTGTAATTTCTTAAAACTTGTGGTATAATAAAAAAGTCAATAATAAATATCTGAAAGAAATAAAACGATATTTACTGTACATTATAAAAAAATCAGAAAAGGAAGCGATAAAATGGAAAAAAAGAAAGGATTTTTAATTCTTAAACCTGTAATCGTTGTTTTATTTTTTATACTTATAATTCTTACTTTGATTGTGAATATCCTGTTTTCAAAAAATAAAACTCCAAATATTTTTGGAAGATACATATATGTGGTATCAGGAACAGAAATGCAGAACGAAGTTACAGACGGTGCAGCTCTCATTGCAATGAAAAGTGACGGTCTGACTATTGAAGAAGGAGACGTTGTTCTCTGTAAGCTCAGCGGAGAAAATGAAATCAAATTAAGAAGCATTTATAAAATAGCCAAGGACGAAGAAACAGGTCAGGATTGCTATTACCCTGCAACCGATCTGGAACAGGGTGTAGAACTTTCTATTCCAAGAGAAAATATTGTTGCCCTTTGCACAGGCTATTCCGAAAGCTTTGAACTTGGACAATATATCAACTTTACAACAAATATAAAGGGTATTGTCGTTCAGCTTATTATCCCCTGCGTACTGCTTGTTATTATGCTTATTTGCTCCATTGCTAAAAATCGTGATGAAGATGCAGAAGATTATAACTTCTACAGTTATGAAGATGAAAACGCTCAGGAAAACAGCAAAGCTCCAAGTCCTTCTGCAAAACCTCTTTTTAATCCGGAAGAAGACCCTATCGGAAACAATGAACTTGAACGTAAAAAAATGTCAATTGCCGAAAACTTCAGTCAGAAAGAGGTTAATCCAGACTCACCTTATCAAAAGGAAAAAGAACGTACTATGCAGTTTAAGGCTCAGCGTTCTTCATCTACCGAATCATCATTTGCTGCAAGAAATATGGGCGGTCAATCTTCAACAGCTCCGACAGCAGACGCTCTAAGAGAAGAAATGCTGAGGAGAACTGCAGAATCAGAAAGAAATTCTGTAAGCACTCCTGCTGATAAAGACGATAATGATAATACAGTAATTATTTCAACTGCTGATGTTTCAAGGACAGAACCTCTTAAAAAGCATACTTCAACAGCTGCACGTTCATATACCCCTAAAAAAAGTTCATCGCCTGATATTGACGATATAATCAAAAAATCATCACCAAGCAAAAGCAAATCAATTTCTGCTATGTCTGTTGACGATTTGTTAAAGGTTATTGAAGAAGAAAAGAAAAAACTGTAATTACAACGGCGGATAATTATATCCGCCATTTCAGACTGATAAAAATTATTAATCGGTTAAATAATGGGTTTCCAAAGGGTTTATTAACCCTTTGGCGAAGTCCAGAGGCAGAGTCTCTGGTGGGGTGTGGGGCAACGCCCCACCTAAAGCCTTTAAGCGCTCCGCAAAGGGTGAATTAAAGAGCAGTCTGCAGGACTGCTCTTTAAGAGGGAACGCCCTGCAAGAGAGGGCGTTCCCTTTAATTCCACAAACTTTTTCAAAAATCCAACGGCGGATAATTATATCCGCCATTTTTGTGAGGAATTTTTATGAATGGTAAAATTATTGTTATTGAAGGTCTTGACGGTACAGGAAAAACAACTCAATTTGAATTGCTGAAAAAATCATTTTCCGACTGCCGTTTTATTACATTTCCCAATTATCAGTCACACAGCGGAAAAATTATAACAGAATATCTCAGCGGAGAATTTAATGAACAAAACATCTCAATAAGCTCCTATTCAGCAAGCTCATTCTATGCTGTTGACCGCTATATAAGCTTCAAAAAAGACTGGGAAAGTGATTATAAGTCGGGAAAAAACATTATTTCTGCACGTTATACCACTTCAAATGCTGTTTATCAAACGACAAAACTCGATAAATCAGAATGGGATACATATTGCAGCTGGCTTTATGACTTTGAATACAACAAATTAGGCATTCCACGTCCCGATGCAGTTATTTTTCTTGACGTTCCTGTTGAAATATCACAGCAGCTCCTGCTGAACCGATATTCAGGCGATGCTGCCAAAAAAGATATACACGAGGCTGACCCCGAATACCTGAAAGCCTGCCGTAACGCTGCATTATATGTAAGTCAGCATGACCCCGATGAACAGTGGCATATAATAAAATGCTGTGAAAAAGGTAAAATGAGAAGCATTGAGGATATTAACGCCGAAATTTCACGTATAATAAAAAATATTCTTGCTTAAAGCGGCACTGCACAAGGATTGTGTGGTGCCGCTTTAAATTTTGCAAAAAAACTGCCTCCGCAAGGGAGGCAATTATAACTATATAAAATATGGAAGGATTATGAAAAAATCAATTTTGAGGTTTAGCCTGCAATTGGAAGTTCTTTGATTGCATGAAGAACGTACTTCTGGATAGCAACTGCGTCCTGTGCATTAATACCTCCGCCTGCATTCTGAACGTCAGCATTTTTAATACCCTGTTCAGAAATTGTGTACTTCTTGTTGTTAATAAGATAGCACTTAACCATTACAGCGTCTGAAATGTCAACATTACCGTCACAGTTAGCATCACCCGCAACATAATTGTCTGATGGTGTATCGCCGGCAGCCTTAACTGATGCAGAAACTAATGTTGCATAATCTGATGCAGGTGAAAGCTCCTCGCCGCTTGCATCAGATGCCCACCAGAACTGAATTGATGCAGATTTGCTTGACTTAACAATACCGATAAGCTTTTCACGAAGCTCCTCGTCCTCAACATCAATTGTGTTTTCGGAGTCTGTTACATCAACAATCTGGAACGGTGAATTCATGTTTATTGTAATCGTATCAGAAGCAGATGCTTCCCACTTGTAAGAAATCCAATATTTTTTTCCTGTAGAAGTGTCTGTAACAGAGAATCCAATACAGCCGTTTACATAGCCTGCCTTTTCATCAACTTCCACTTCTAATTTGAGTTTATCGCCGATTGCCTGATCAAAGCTTATAGTACCTGTTGGGAGAACATCACCCTTTACCCAGTCAGACTTCTTGAGAATAACTGCCTTAGTAATCGTTGCATAATCTGACGCAGGTTCAAGAGCAGCCCATGATGAATCAGCAGCATACCAATACTGGAGAGCACATGATGTTCTTGTCTGAATTTCACTTATGAGAGCAGCAGAAATCTCCTCATCTTCAACATCAGTAGGGTCACCGTTTTCATCTAATACGCTTGTATTCTTTACAAACTGTGGCTTTGTCATATCAACTTCAATCTCGCCGTCAGCAGTAGCTTCCCACTGATATGCAATCCAATAATCAGTACCGTCAAGAGTTGAGTTAAAGCCAAGACAGCCGTTAGCATAATTTACACCGTCACCAAGGTCTACAGTAAGCTGAATCTTATCTCCTATAGCGTCCTTGAAGTTTATAGTGCCTGACGGGAGAATTTCGCCCTCAATAGATGTTCTGTCATCATCTTCCTCGGTTGGTGTCGGAGGAACAACAATAGTTCCCTCGTTGCCTGAATACTTATTTAATCCCTCAACTATTGAAGGGAAAGCCCATGTAGCTGTACTTCTGTTAAGAAGTCCGAAAGCTTCGCCTGTGTTCGGATTATATGCATTGTTATCCCACCAGCAGCAAGTAATTCCTCTTGCTCTTGCAGCAGCAATATAATAAGTTGCATAGTCTGTACGAGCCTGAACGTTCGTTCCTTTAGCTCTTGCACCAAATTCACCGACTACAACAGGAATATTCTTTGATACATACTTTACATAAAGAGTATCCATGATATTGTCAATTTCTTTTGCACCTGAACCGTTTACATCAAATGTATCAACACTTCCCTCATCAGCAGGTGACTGGAGTGCGAAGTTATAAGGTGAATACGCATGAATAGAAACAATAAGTTTATTTTCAGCGGAGTCTGTAGGGAGTTTGAAGTAATTGTTTGTTGCACCGTCAAGTGAAGCGTCATAACCAGGAACCATAATATAACGTTCAGCATTATTGCCGCCTGACTTACGAATAGTATCAACAATAGCCTGATTGTAGGAATTTAAAGTCTGAACAGAATCAATACATTTTTCATCAGACATATTGAGCCACCATTCGTATGTATCACCTTTAAGTCTTGGTTCATTAAGAGTTTCAAATATAAGGTGTTCATCATAGCTCTTGAATTTTTCTGAAAGCTGTTCCCAGATAGTAGTTACATATTTAATAGAATTTTCAGCATGTTCACTGCTTGGGTACATATAATCTGTTTCGTTATCGTGGTGAATATTAAGGATAACATACATATCATTATCAATAGCATAATCCATAACTTCCTGAACACGATTGAGCCATGCTTCATTTATCTGATATTCATCATCAATATGGTTGTGCCATGAAACAGGCAGACGAAGTGTTTTAAATCCGGCAGCTTTAACTGCGTCAATCATTTCCTTTGTTGTTTTAACTCCGCACCATGATGATTCAATATCAAGGTCATTCTTGCAGTAGCCGTCATCATCTGTAGCATCAAAGGTGTTTCCGAGATTCCAACCGAGTGTCATATCCGAAACAAACTTAAAGCTGTCCATATCCGGAATACCCTTGGACTGAATGTCAAGCTCAGGAATAGTGTATTCCGAGGCAGCCACTGCTGTCAAAGGAATAGCATTATAAGAAATATTTTCCGTAAATGAAGGAGCAATTGTAACAGCCATAGTCAGTGCAGCCAATGCACTAAGGATTCTCTTTTTAATCATACTTTTTCTATCTCGCTTTACGAGATAACCCTCCTAACATAAAATTATTTGCAGCAATTAACCTCACCCGTCCATACCTTTATGGTATATTATACTGATTAATTTGCTGCTGAAATCATCCCGACTTCTCTTAAAGCGTTAGAACTTGTTCTCATAGGATATACAACAGTGCCGGAAGCATACCTATACACTAATTCTAAATTCAATATATCACATAAAAATTTTCAAGTCAAGGGTAAAAATTAATTAAATCTGATTAAAGCTGTATTTCGTAGACATACACAAATTATTTTAAGTTAATTTGGATATAATTACCTACAAAATTCACATAAATTTAAATAATAATACAGTTTGTTTATAAATTTATTATAATAAAGCAAATGACATATAAGCACAATATTATCGGATTTAATTAAATCCACTTAAATTTAATTAAATAAAATATTTTAAGTCGTTTTGACCTTTTGCATGTAAATAAGTACCAATAATTGTTAATTTTTTATAAATTTTCTCTACAGCCGAAATAAAGACTAGACAAACGGTATAAAAAATGTTATTATATAGTTAGAGGAGAATTTGTTTTTGTTTTAGTTCAGATTTAGTATATGTAATTTATTTTAGGCAACACCGCACAAAGCTTGTGCGGTGTGATCTTAACTCAGATAAGAGGTGTTATAGGGATGAAAAATATAGGGTTTATTTATACTACCAATGAGCATTTTGAAGAAATAATTGAAGCTAATGAACTTTCAGCAGATAAAGAGTACCTAATCAGAATACATACATGCATTCATAATTATGATAATATAATGCCTTTCGTTAAAAATATACACTCCTATCTGCCAAAATCAAAAATTATAGGCTGCAGTACTTCCGCTGCAATAGTCAATGGAAAGATTTTGACCGACTGCTGTATGGTTGCAATTACAGAATTTCAAAATACTTCAGTTTGCACATTCCTTAGCGAGCTTTCCGATGAACAGCACAAATATATCAACAGCCGTGAGCTTGCAAATTCCATTGCAGAAAATGTAGTTGATAACTCAAGACTCATGCTGACCTTTTTTTCAAGACCATATGTAAAGGTAATAGAGCTTGTGGACATTATAAATCAGGAAATTCCTCAGCTCCAATTAATAGGCGGATTTGCAAACACCAATGATATCAATGCTTTTGACATGAAAAAAAAGCAAAGCTTCGTTTTTAACGAAAACGGAGTTTCTCTTGACGCTGTTGCCTGTGCAGTTCTTACATCAGAGAAAATAACGATTTACAGCGATATTATATATGCCACTGAACCTATCGGAAGAGAACATACAATAACTGATGCGGATAACATGATTATCAGGTCTGTTGACGGCAAAAATACCGTTGACTGGTATCAGGAAATGCTCGGTATTGACTTTACGCAGATGAATGTTTCGGAAATTGACAGGATTACCTCCATCTTCCCATTAATCAACAAGAAAAACGGAAACATTCCATGTGCAGTATTTTATTCTCCGCAAACAGAAGAAATCTCTGCATTTAACGATGAGCCAAACCCCGTAATGTATGTCCTGAATGAAGCTAAAGCGGGTGATGAGATTTATATTTCTTATTCAAGCAGTCAGAAAAATATCGAAATATGTGAAACAGTTTGTCAGAATCTTTGCAGATATCCGTCTGAAGCCTTGTTTGGATACAGTTGTGTATCACGTCAGCACTATTTTAAAAACTATTCAAAACTGGAAATGCTGCCATTCGAGAAAACAAACTTATGCGGAGCTTTGCTGGCCGGAGAAATAGGCAATGAAGGTCTTATAAATCATTACTGCAACTACTCGTTTTCGATTGCTTCCATTGCTGAAAACAACTGCAAATTAAGACTTAACATCAAGGAACTGCGTGAAAATTCATTTAATATCAGCAATAATCAAAAGGATATTGTAGAATACCTGATTACAAATGCGTGCAGTGCCTCAAATATCAATCAAAATCAGCGAATGGAGCTTGAATACAACCTGTTTGTTGACAGTGATACAGGGCTTAACAACATTAATAAGTGCATGTTTGATCATAATTTGGGACTTTTTGATAAAATCTGCATGATTTCAATAAGAAATGAAGGTTTACTGAAAGCATTTCTGAGTGAATCAAAGTTCCAGATTCATTTCAACCGCTATCATGATTATATCATGTCATGTATTGATGATGAACGATATAAGTGCTACCTTTATAAGAAAACCTCGCTTATTATTACAGGTACTAAGGATATTGAAGATGAAGAATTTATCAATAAAATGAGTTCACTTCAAGGCTGTTTGTCAGAATTTAAATTTGCTGCATATCTGGTCGTTTCCGAATTTTCTCTTGTTATGCACGAAGATGATATCATTCAAAAAGCAGAGCTTGCTCATGTAAGAATGAGAAACAAAAAACAGCGTTTTATTATATATACATCAAATCTTGGCTTGGAACAGTATAATGCCAGCAAGATGAAAATGATTATGATTTTGAATGACGCTCTGGCAAATGACAGAGTCATACCGTATTTTCAGGGCATTCGTGACAATCACAACAAAGATATAAAAATGTATGAAGCTCTTATGCGTATTGAGGATTCAGAGGGTAAAATTTACACGCCTTATTTCTTTATGAATATTGCAAAAGAATATGGCTATTACACTGATATTTCATATGTTATGATTAAAAAGGCACTTGAAATTTTCCGTGATAAAAAGGAACAGGTTACAATTAATATGAATATCAGTGATATTTACAATTATAAAATTGTACATTTAGTATTAACCTTTTTGAAAAATGCACCACGTCCGCAGAATTACATTTTTGAACTGACAGAAACCGAAGAAATAACAGATTATCAGGTGATTTATGAATTTGTTGACAAAATACATCAGGCAGGCGGAAAAATTGCAATTGATGATTTCGGCAGCGGTTTTTCAAATATTGTGAATCTGTTTAAAATTAAATCAGATTATATTAAGGTTGACGGTGAAATCGTTAAAAATACTGTTGCAGATATATTTGCCTCAGAGTTCCTTGAAATGATTGCTGATTGGGCAAAGCGTCATAAAAAAGAGGTTATTGCGGAATTTGTTGAAAATTCTGAAATACAGGATATTATTGAAAAAAATAATATCCGATTTTCACAGGGTTATCTTTATTCAAAGCCCGAAAAGAGATTTGTTGTTTAAGGTCTGATCTTATGATTTTGAGATTAATGCTATTCGATATTAAATATTATGCTATAAACAAAAGTCTGTTTACATACAAATATGTAAACAGACTTTTTATTTTATAGGTATCACCACACAAAGATTGCATAGAATTTTTGAAAGCATACTGTCGTATGATGAGGAAATTATGCGTAAGATGACGGAAAATTTGCAAGTTTATGACACGCAAAGTCTTTTGACGTGCTTTGTGAAAGTGTTGCCTATACTCCTGCAATGCTCCTTACAATTTCTCCTGCAATGATAAGTCCTGCAACAGACGGAACAAACGAGGTACTTCCAATCGTCTTTCTATGTATTTGTTCCTCCTGACTTTCTGCTCTGTGCTTTACAGGCTGTTCGGTTGAGTAAACCACTTTATGATGATTTATCCCCCTTTTTCTAAGCTCAATACGCATTACCTTCGCAAGGGGACACATTTCGGTTTTGCTTATATCAGTAACCCTTAGTTTTGTAGGGTCAAGCTTGTTTCCTGTACCCATGCTTGAAATAACAGGTATATTAAGTCTTATGGCATTTTCTATAAGATTAAGCTTTGAGGTAACGCTGTCAATTGCGTCTGCAATGTAATCAAAGTCCGAAAGTTCAATTTCAGAGCCTGTATAGTAACAATCATGCAGTGTAACATTGCATTCGGGATTTATGTCATGAATTCTGATTTTAGCTGCTTCGGTTTTCAGCATTCCCAAAGTTGAATGAAGGGCAATAAGCTGGCGATTTATATTAGTTATGTTGACTGTATCATTATCTACAAGCGTTATATTGCCAACTCCGCTTCTTGCAAGAGCCTCTGCAATGTATGAACCTACACCGCCTACTCCGAATACGGCAACTGAAGCTTTCTTCAATTTGCTTATGCCGTCACTTCCCAAAAGCAGTTCTGTTCTTGAAAATTCATTTAACATTGATTACTCCTCTTCCTCATAGAAAACATTATACTTCTTATTACTGTGAGTATACGTGCTTAGCACCAGTCCTATTGCAACATACATACTTACCATTGCAGTACCGCCTGCACTCAGAAACGGCAGAGGAATACCGATAACAGGCATTACTTTAAGAACCATGCCGATATTCATAATACAGTGAGCAAGCATTAAGCCGAAGGTTCCCATACATATGAATTTCCCCAGATTATCCTTTGCAATTCTGCTGTCTGCAAGTATTTTAAGACAAATATATGCAAGAATTGCAAGAAGTCCGACTGCACCGACAAATCCGAAAACCATACCTGCATAAGATAAAATAAAGTCATTGTGAATTTCGGGAACAGAAATATATTCATTTTTATCACCAAAAAGTCCAATTCCTAGAAAACCGCCCTTATTTAATGCGGCAAGACCTAAATCCTGCTGATATTCAAGTCCTTCGGGGTCTGTACCCGGATGCAGAAGAACCTCAATTCTGTTTTTATGGTCGGACTTTAGAACAAAATTCCAAAGAAATACCAATGCAGCGGCAAGAAGTACGGGTGCAGCGGCAAGGTATTTCCAGCTTATTTTTGCGGAAATAATCATAGCAGCAAAAATAAATCCGAAAACAATAGCAGTACCGTAGTCACCCTGTCCCCCTACAAGTGCAATCGGAACGAGTCCATGCAGGCAAAGCAGTGCCATATGAACAGGCTTATTCATGTTTTCTTCAACCCTTGAAAGATGATATGCGAATGACAGTATAAATGCAAGTTTAAGCACCTCAGAAGGCTGTATCTGAATAAATCCGAGGTTAAGCCAAGCCTGGTCGTCAGCACGTTTATAGCCGAGTCCCGTAAATGTGAGAAGCACAAGCACCACCGAAACAGGTACATACAAAAACCATAGTCTTGCCAGTTTTTTATAGTTGATCAAGGAAATAACGAGTGCGGCAAACAGCCCCATCAATGCGGAAATAATTTGTGTTCGGTAGTAACTAGCACCAACCGACTCCAAAACTTTATTTGCGTGTATCGAATATATAAGCAGACTGCTGACTGCGGAACATATAATTACAGCAAGCAAAAGTCCGTAATCAAGATGTCTGTGCTGATTTTTCAATTCATTAAAAGCAGATTTCATTGTATCCTTCCTTATATTTATTCTGACCAGTATTTGCGGTCAAGACTTCTGTATTGTGCGGCAGCGGCAATATGACGCTTACCGATTGTTTCCTGATTATCAAGGTCTGCAATGGTTCTTGCAACCTTTAAAATTCTGTCATAAGCTCTTGCACTCAGCCCAAGCTTGTCAAATACATTTCTGAGAAGCTCCCTCGCATTATCGTCCATAGGACACATATCCTGAAGCTTATCAGCTGTTATAAGTGCATTGCAGGTTATATTTGTATTTTTAAATCGTTCGCTCTGAATATTCCTTGCCGCCTGAACTCTTTTTCTTATTTCGGCAGAGGTTTCCTCTTTTTTGTCTGATGACATATCATCAAACTCAACAGGTGCTACTTCAATATGCAAATCGAAGCGATCCAACATGGGACCTGAAATTTTTGAAAGGTAATTCTTTACCTGTTTAGGCCCACAGGTGCATTTTCTTTTCGGATGCCCATAATATCCGCATGGACATGGATTCATTGCACCTATCAGCATTATTGAACATGGATATGTAACTGTTCCCGAAGCTCTTGAAATCGTAACAATTCTGTCCTCAAGCGGCTGACGCATTATTTCAAGGGTTCGTCTGTCAAATTCGGCAAGCTCATCAAGAAAAAGCAGTCCGTTATGAGCAAGTGAAATTTCTCCCGGACGGGGAACGCTTCCTCCTCCCGCAAGACCTGCTGATGAAATGGTATGATGCGGAGAGCGAAAGGGTCTTTTTGTAATAAGCGGCGTTTTTCGGTCAAGCAAACCTGAAATTGAATGTACATTTGTTGTTTCAAGGGATTCCTGAAATGTAAGCGGCGGCAGTATTGACGGCATTCTTTTGGCAAGCATACTTTTTCCGCTTCCGGGAGAACCTATCAGCAGTGCATTGTGACCTCCTGCGGCTGCTATTTCAAGTGCCTTTTTTGCAGAATGCTGTCCACGCACATCGGAAAAGTCAAGTATTTCGTTATATTCAGCCTCAGACGGCTGATAACGCGGCTGTACGCTTATTTCGCAATCACCGCATAAATGGTCTATAAGCTGATTTCCCGATTCAACACCGTAAATATCTATTCCGTCAACCACAGACGCTTCAAAAGCATTTTCAGCAGGTACAAAAACAGACTTTATCCCGCATTCCTTTGCTTTAAGAACCATTGGAAGTACACCGTTTATGGAGCGTATATGTCCATTCAGCGAAACTTCGCCTATAAAACAGCAGTCATCAAGAGGTTTGCGTATAATTCCCATAGCCTTGACAATTGCAGTAAAAATAGCAAGGTCATGCACTGAACCGCTTTTCTTGGTGTCGGCTGGAGCAAGATTTATCATAACCGAGGCAGTTGGAAATTCCAGATTGCAGGCTCTTAGTGCAGAGCGTATGCGTTCACGGCTTTCCTTGACAACCATATCAGGAAGTCCGACAATATCAAATTGAGGATTTCCTCTGCTTATATCAATTTCCACATCAACGGGAAAAGCATTCAAACCAAAAAGTCCCAAACTTCCAATTTTCGCAAACAACTGCAATCCCTCCATTCAAAATCGTACATAGCCTTTTGCAATAGCGTAAAGTATAAAAGCAATACACAGAAAAATGCCTGCATTTGTGTATTTATTTCTCTCTTAATATTCAGGCAGCACCGCACAAAACACGTCAAAAAAACTTTGTGCAGTGTTACCTTTATTATATCATTATTCTTTATCATTGTAAAGAAATTATTTATATTTCTGCAATTACCTTAAAAAATCATGTTGACATTTTATTCTTAATGTGATATAATATTTAATGTTAAACGAGGTGTGGCTCAGTTTGGTA
>DJPR01000040.1:93994-121726 GCA_002438605.1 Ruminococcus sp. UBA6407 | reverse complement strand
AGAGGCCGTGGGTTCAAGTCCCGTCACCTCGACCATTTAAGCTCACAGTTTTTAAACTGTGAGTATTTTTATTTTTCCTCTTGACATTGTAAACAGAGTATGTTAAAATGTGTTTACAGTAAAGACAACACCGCACAAAGTCTTTTGACATGCTTTGTATGATGCTGTCTGAAATAAATTAAATCGTTGATGAGGATGGCTTATCACATCACTGTTTCAGAGAGCAGCCGCTTGGTGAAAGGCTGTACAGCGTGAAAAAGCATACCGCCTCTGAGTTTGTCCAATAAACAACGGGCTGCTCCCGTTACAGAGCAAAAGAGGTACAGATTTATCTGTATAAACTTGGGTGGAACCACGATTTTATCGTCCCTTAGACTGCACTTGCGGTTTAAGGGACGTTTTATTATAAGAACTTATTCTCACAGATAGAATATGCAGACTTTTGTGCATGATTTAGCAGAGAGCAAGAATGC
Source organism: Ruminococcus sp. UBA6407 (assembly GCA_002438605.1). GTDB lineage: Bacteria > Bacillota > Clostridia > Oscillospirales > Ruminococcaceae > Ruminococcus > Ruminococcus primiciens. The sequence goes on along the minus strand of DJPR01000040.1, from coordinate 121,253 downwards.
GGTCATACCGATGAATGACAAGGATTTTTGACACGGCTGTCAGCTAATTTGCCGAAAATCTGAACATTATATACTATGAGAACAGGTTCTGAATAAAAAGGAGAATAATTATGATTAAGCTAACACTTAAAGATGGAAGCATACGTGAAATCGAGTCAGCAATGGCTACATCAGAGATTATCAAGGGAATAGGTATGGGACTTTACAAGGCTGCCTGCTGTGTAAAGATAAATGGCGAAGTAAAGGATATCCGTACCATTATTGACAGCGACTGTGAATTTGAGGTTTGTACATTTGATTCACTTGACGGTAAAAAAACATTCTGGCATACTGCTTCACATATTCTTGCACAGGCAGTAAAAAGACTTTACCCTGAAGCAAAGCTTGCTATAGGCCCTGCAATTGACAATGGCTTTTACTATGACTTTGACATTGCAAAGCCATTTACTTCCGAAGAACTTGAAAAAATTGAAGCTGAAATGAAAAAAATCGTTAAAGAAGGCATTGCCCTTGAACAGTTTGAGCTTTCCCCTGCTGAAGCAATTGCAAAGCTTGAGGAAATGGACGAGCCTTACAAGGTTGAGCTTTGCAAGGAACACGCAGATAAGGGTGAACCAATCTCGTTTTATAAGCAGGGTGAATTTATTGACCTTTGTGCAGGCCCTCACCTTATGACAACAGCTCCTGTAAAGGCATTTAAACTGATTTCATGTACAGGTGCTTATTGGAGAGGCTCTGAAAAGAATAAGATGCTTTCAAGAATTTATGCAACAGCATATCCAAAGGCTGCCGAGCTGGAGGCTGACATAAAACAGCGTGAAGAAGCTAAAATGCGTGACCACAATAAGCTTGGACGTGAACTTGAATTCTTCACAACAGTTGACGTTGTTGGTCAGGGACTTCCTATTATTCTGCCAAAGGGTTCAAGAGTTATTCAGACTTTGCAGAGATGGGTTGAGGATGTTGAACAAAAACATGGCTACCTTCTCACAAAAACTCCATTTATGGCAAAAAGAGAATTTTATAAAATTTCAGGTCACTGGGATCACTATCTTGACGGTATGTTCGTACTTGGCGACCCTTATGATGAAACAAAGGAATGCTTTGCACTTCGTCCAATGACTTGTCCTTTCCAGTATCAGGTATTCCTCAACAGACAGCGTTCATACCGTGACCTGCCGATGAGACTGGGTGAAACATCTACACTTTTCCGTAATGAAGACAGCGGCGAAATGCATGGACTTATCCGTGTACGTCAGTTTACTATTTCAGAGGGACACCTCGTTCTCCGTCCTGAACAGCTTGAAGAAGAATTCAAGGACTGTCTTGACCTTGCTAAATATATGCTTGAAACAGTCGGACTTCTTGAGGACTGCACATTCCGTTTCTCACAGTGGGATCCTGCTAATCCAAAGAATAAGTACGAGGGAACTGCTGAGCAGTGGGAGGAAGCACAGGCTGTAATGGCTAAAATCCTTGACCACCTCGGAGTAAAATACGAAATAGGCATTGATGAAGCCGCATTCTACGGCCCTAAGCTTGATATTCAGTACAGAAATGTTTACGGCAAGGAAGATACAATTGTTACAATTCAGATTGATATGCTCCTTGCAGAACGTTTCGGCATGGAATATATTGATGTTGACGGAACTAAAAAACGTCCATATATTATTCACAGAACATCATTGGGCTGCTATGAGCGTACACTTGCTTACCTTATTGAAAAGTATGCAGGAGCATTGCCGCTGTGGCTCGCACCTGAACAGGTTAGAATCATACCTGTTGCTGACAGACACCTTGATTACTGCCATGAGGTTCTTGAAAAGCTTGAAGCCGCAAATATTCGTGCGTCAATTGATGACAGAGCAGAAAAGGTAGGATATAAAATCCGTTCAGCAACAATGGAAAAACTGCCTGTTATGCTTACAATCGGCGATAAGGAAGTTGAAGAAAAGACTGTTTCAGTTCGTTCAAGACGTGAGGGTGATTTAGGTTCAATGACTCAGAATGACCTTCTTGCAAAACTTATTGATGACATTGCAAAAAAAGTCAGATAATTACAACAATAAACATAGAACGCCCTGCAAACGAGGGCGTTCCTTTGTTTCGGCAAAACCTTTTGACAAAAGGAGGCTAAACTCAGTGCAGAATATCGGTATCAATAAAAGAGAGAAAATCTTTTATCTGTTCTGCTTTGTTTTTTGTTTTGGACTGCTGTTTATAAATATTTATAATATTATGTTCACTGTTCATGATGATTTGCGTACTTATACTACAGTTATGAATGGTACTCTTATGGACAATGCGGTTCATTCAGCAAAGGATACAGGACGTATTTCACACTTATGGAATCATATATTACTTGGAATACCTTTTTACTTCAACAATCAGCTTATTTATAAAATAATATCGTGCAGTTCACTCCTTTTTGACTTCGGAGCATTATTTCTCCTTTTGAAAAATCATGTAAGCTATAGGTTTGCCGTAGTAACAACAGTATTGACAGCTGCATATTCCTCTGTATCACCATATCATAACCTGCTTGTATCTTATGCATTGTGTCACCAGATACCAATTGGACTGCTCTTGCTTTCCTTAAACTTTTACTTATTTTATATGGAAAACAGAAAAAAGTCAGAACTTATCAAATGCTGTTTATTTCTGCTGGCATCATGCATGATATACGAAGCATTTATACTGTCACTTCTCATATTTGGCATTACAGCATTAATAAGTTCATATAAAAAAACGCATAATGCAGTCCAATGCATTAAGCAAAGCATGCATCTTCTTATTTTTCCTGTTGTCACAGCAGCCACTTATACCTGCATTTATTTAATATGGCAAACAAAATATCCGCCTGCATATGAAGGGATAGAGCTTTGCTTAACAAGTCCTATTTCAAGCATAAAAGCACTTTTTAAATATTCAGTCGGATTTTTTCCATTAGTAGAATTTATCGCTGTAATACGAAATAATGAAATAGACTTGTCCTCGTTTTCAATTATTCCAAGTATACTCTCCATTGTTAAGGCAGTTTTTGTTTCAGCATTATTTATCACTGCACTGAAAAAAATAAAAGTCAGGAAGAAAATTTTATTTACAATGATAATTTCGGGATGTGGAATTTTTATCCCCAATCTTGCCATGAGTTTCAGCAAAAAATATATAAGCTGGTCTGAACAAGGTGTTTACGCCTATCTTTCATCATTTTACAGTTTCATTTTCCTGATGATATTTATTTGTGCATCGGCTGTATTGCTTTATGATATTGTCGGAAAAAAACTGAAACCATTATTTTGTGCCGCAGCCGCAGTTATTGTTTTTACAGTCAGTCTTACAGCAGACTTCAATACACTGTTCTGGAAACAGACTTTTGAACCTCAATTTTTAAAGTATCAAAATTTTAATAAAGCCATTTCAAGTGAAATAATTTCATCAGGCAACAGCAAATCGGACTTTTACCTGCCTGAAAATAACGGCATACATTACGAAGCCGCATATACACTTGAATACATTAAAATTTATGTGAAAAATGCAGAAAATGTTTATGTTAAAGATGAAACCCCAAGTTTTGAGAATAAGACAATCTGCATAAGATATACTGAAAATTATGAAGCGGCACTTGTTGGAATTATTGATGAAAATTATCTGGCAGAAAATGTTTATGTTTTCTCCGTACACAGTAAGCCGTCAGACTGCATTAAGCTGAAAACACAGTCAGGAAATATAAAAACAATAGATAATATTCATAACGGAATGAATATTACAGCAAATGATAATGACCTGTTTGATATGAAATTTCAGGGTGAGCTGCCTTAACTCAGCTCACCCTTATCTGACACATTTTCATTGCTTCAAGAGCATTTAAGTGCCTTTGCGGAGTTACTCCCGCACAGCACATTGAATTGACATTAATCTGAATTTCAGGATAGAACGCTTTAATCAGCAGTGCGTTTGAAATTACACATATATCGGTACAAACGCCGATAAGCTCTATTTCATCAATTTTTTCATTACTTTCACTCTCAATTTTTGCAATAACATTCGGCAGTTCCTTTGCTCCGAATGTATCTTTTTTTATGCATATAACATTATTTTTTGCCGCAGATATAATGTCCTCCAGCTCATTTGGCAGTTTCCAGCCGTCTGTATTTTCAATACAGTGCGTTATCTGGAGATTTTTCCCCTCTTGAGTTTCAAGATAATTTTCACTGTGAGTATCCATTGTATAAATAAAGGGTGTTTTACTTTCAGAGAGATACTTTTTAACGTAGCGGCAAACATTTTCAAGGACTGCCGCTGTTTGTGCATTGCCAAGAGCTCCTGTCAGAAAATCATTCTGCATATCAATCATCACAAGAATTTTCATATTACACCAATTCCTCCGTATAACGTAAAAGAGGGCAGTTTTACGCTGCCCTCTTAAAATATGCTTATTAGCCAAGTCTGCTTTCAAGACCATCAAGCTGTGCCTTGATTTCAGCAGGAAGTCTGTCGCCGAACTGCTTGTAGAATTCACGAAGGTCAGCAACCTCAGCCTTCCAAAGATCAGTATCAACAGCAAGAAGCTTGTCCATAATTTCAGGAGTTACCTCATCTTCAATACCTTCTGTATTGATAGCGTCCTTAGTAGGAACGTATCCGATTGGAGTTTCAACTGCATCAGCATTGCCTTCGCAGCGTTCAATGATCCAGTCAAGAACTCTCATGTTATCGCCAAATCCAGGCCAGATGAAGTTACCGTCATCATCCTGCTTGAACCAGTTTACATTGAAGATCTTAGGAGCCTTGTCGCCGAGCTTCTTGCCCATTTCGAGCCAGTGACCCCAGTAATCAGCCATGTGGTAGCCGCAGAATGGCTTCATAGCCATTGGGTCGTGACGGAGAACGCCAACTGCACCTGTTGCAGCAGCAGTTGTTTCAGAAGAAACAGCTGAACCGATAAATGTACCATGTGCCCAGTCGAATGACTGATATACGAGCGGAGTTGTCTTTGCACGACGTCCGCCGAAGATGATAGCTGAAATCGGAACACCCTGTGGGTTGTTGAATTCAGGTGAAATGCATGGGCAGTTTTCAGCAGGAGCTGTAAATCTTGAGTTTGGATGAGCAAGGTTATTTCCTGCTGCAACGTACTCAGGGCCATTTACCTTTGTACCCTTCCATTCTGTAGCATTTACAGGTGGATTCTTGTCAAGCTTCTCCCACCAAACTGTCATATCATCATTGTTGATAGCAACGTTTGTGAAGATTGTATTCTTTCTTGTTGAAGCAAGAGCATTATAGTTTGACTTTTCGTTAGTACCCGGAGCAACGCCGAAGAAACCATTTTCAGGGTTGATAGCATAAAGTCTGCCGTCCTCACCCTGCTTCATCCAAGCGATATCATCGCCGACTGTGAAGATTTCATAGCCCTTTGACTTATATCCCTCCGGAGGAATAAGCATAGCAAGGTTTGTCTTGCCGCAAGCTGATGGGAATGCAGCTGTGATATACTTAACTTCGCCGTTTGGTTTCTTAAGACCGAGGATAAGCATATGCTCAGCCATCCAGCCCTCGTTCTTGCCCTGATATGAAGCAATACGGAGTGCAAAGCACTTCTTGCCGAGGAGAACGTTTCCGCCGTAAGCAGAGTTGATTGACCAGATTGTGTTATCCTCAGGGAAGTGAACAATATATCTCTTTTCAGGGTCAACGTCAGCCTTTGAGTGAAGTCCTCTAACGAAGTCGTTTGAAGTATCGCCAAGGTTTTCAAAAGCAGCTTTGCCCATTCTTGTCATGATAGCCATGTTAAGAACAACGTAAATAGAATCAGTAACCTCAACGCCTACCTTAGCAAGAGGAGAACCGATAGGACCCATTGAATATGGGATAACATACATAGTTCTGCCTTTCATAACGCCGTCATACATAGGAGTAAGCTTAGCGTACATTTCAGCAGGATCGCACCAGTTGTTAATCGGGCCTGCATCTTCCTTATTCTTAGTACAGATGAAAGTTCTGTCCTCTACACGAGCAACGTCGTTTGGAAGAGTTCTGTGATAAAGACATCCAGGGAGCTTTTCCTGATTAAGCTCGATCATTTCGCCTGTAGAAATAGCTTCCTTTCTAAGAGCATTAAGCTGTTCCTCACTGCCGTCGATCCAAACAACCTTATCCGGCTTAGTAAGAGCAACCATTTCATCAATCCACTTTAATACATTTGGATTTTTTGTAAGTGACATTGTAAATTACCTCCTATTTATTTCGTTATTTCCTGTTGCATACTTCGGTATAAACCGTTGGAAATACGAACAGGTTAACAGGGAAATTTAAAAAACTTAAAATTTACCACATATACTATTATAAACTTTTTAGGTCAAGCTGTCAATAGAATTTTAACACTATTTTTAGAACTTATTCTTATAACTAAAGGACTGACCTTTTCAAGCCAGTCCTTTAAACGTATCCGCACAGAATACAATGAAAATCTATCCATGCAGATACATCATATATTAACCCATTATTACTTCAACAATATGTGTTTTGCCGTCATTGAATACAGGAAGAATATTACCCTCAACTGCATTTCCGTCAACAGTAACACTCTTGATACCCTTGCAAACGTGGTCAGGGTTTCTGAATGTGATTTCATATGTAGCATTACGGAACTTTCTTGTAGCTGTAAAGCCGTCCCATGCAGCAGGAATAGAAGGATCAACCTTCAAGCCGTCAAAGTCAGGCTGTACACCGAGAATGTACTGTGAAATTGCAACCATGTTCCATGCAGCTGTACCTGTGAGCCATGAGTTCTTTCCTTCACCAAATCTGCTTGCATCCTTACCTGCGATCATCTGACCGTATACATAAGGTTCAGTCTTGTGAAGTTCAGAAATTTCCTCATTGAAAGCAGGAGCAATCTTGCTGTAGTATTCAAATGCCTTGTCACCTCTGCCTGCGTAAGCTTCAGCACAGATAATCCAAGCATTGTTATGTGTGAAGATACCTGCGTTTTCCTTATATCCGCCCGGATATGTGGAAATTTCACCATACTGGATATAGTACTTGGAGAATGCAGGGTTATTAAGTACAAGGCCATACTGTGTATTGAGATACTTATCAATTGAGTTAAGAGTCTTGATGTCAGCACCCTGATCCTTACCGATTTCAGACATTACCGCAAAGCCCTGTGGTTCGATGAAGATTTTACCTTCCTCGCACTCCTTAGAGCCCATTTTTTCACCGTTAGCATCATAAGCACGAATGAACCAGTCACCGTCAAAAGCAGATTCCATAACATTCTTCTTCATCTTGTCGATTTCAGCCTGTGCCTTAGCAGCCTCATCATTCTTGCCGAGGTGCTTGAGGATACCTACATATGCAGGGCCTGAATATGTGAAGAGTGAAGCAACCATTACAGACTCAGCAACCTTTGAGTAGCCGCCCTCAGCAGCAAACTTAGGATTTGTATATGTCTGGAAGCTTTCGCCCGGCTTATCTGAGAAGCATGAAAGGTTGATGCAGTCATTCCAGTCAGCACGCATAGCGAGTGGAAGACCATGAGGGCCAAGATTATTGACAATGTGATAGAATGAAGCGTCAAGGTGCTGGAGCATTGTCTGAGCATTATTCATATCGTTGTCATAAGGCACCATTTCGTCAAGAATAGACCAATCGCCTGTTTCCTTGATGTATGAAGCAACAGAAAGAATCATCCAGAGCGGATCATCTGAGAAGTCACCGCCGATATCAGAGTTGCCTTTCTTTGTAAGAGGCTGATACTGGTGATAGCATCCGCCGTCAGGAAGCTGAGTTGAAGCAAGGTCGATAAGACGCTCTCTTGCTCTGTCAGGAATCTGATGAACGAAGCCGAGGATATCCTGGTTAGAGTCACGGAATCCCATTCCTCTGCCGATACCGCTTTCAAAGTAAGATGCAGAACGTGAAAGGTTAAATGTAACCATGCACTGATACTGGTTCCAGATGTTGACCATTCTGTCAACCTTTTCATCAGGAGTATGTACATTAAAGATGCCGAGGAGCTTATCCCATGCAGCTTTAAGCTCTGCAAGACCTTCCTGAACCTTTTCAGGAGTGTTGTACTTCTCAATCATAGCGTGAGCCTTTTCCTTGTTGATTGTCACGCCGTCAGCCTCAAACTTCTTGTCAGCAGGCATTTCAACATATCCGAGGACGAATACAAGAGTTTTTGATTCACCCGGAGCAAGAGTAATCTTCTTGAAGTGTGAAGCAATAGGTGACCAGCCGTCAGCAAAGGAGTTTCCTGCCTGATTAGCCATAACAGCCTGTGGATCGTTGAAACCGTTGTAAAGACCGATAAATGTATCACGATCAGTATCATAACCGTCAATAGTATCATTAACTGTATAGAATGCAAAGTGATCTCTTCTGTCTCTGTATTCAGTTTTGTGATAGATAGTTGAACCTTCAACCTCTACACGTCCTGTTGAGAAGTTTCTCTGGAAGTTTGTGCAGTCGTCCTGAGCGTCCCAAAGGCACCATTCAGCAAATGAGAAAAGTGAGAATGACTTTTCAAACGGGCTTTCATTTGTGAGAACAACCTGCTGAACCTCTCCGTCATAGTTCTGCGGAACGAAGAAGGTAACTTCAGCCTTGAGCTGATTTTTTACACCTGTGATAATTGTGTAGCCCATACCATGACGGCACTCGTAAGAATCAAGCTGAGTTTTTACAGGTGACCAGCCGGGGTTCCATACAGTACCGTTTTCGTTTATATAAAAATAACGGCCGCCCATATCAATTGGCACATTGTTATAACGGTAACGTGTGATTCTTCTGAGACGTGCGTCCTTATAGAAGCAATAACCGCCTGCAGTATTGGAAATGAGCGAGAAAAATCCCTGATTTCCGAGATAGTTTATCCACGGATATGGTGTTTTTGGGGAATTGATAACATATTCCTTGTTCGCATCATCAAAAAATCCGAATTTCATAATTTTACTCCTTACATTTTATCAATATCGGCAAAACCGAACTGATTAATATTATAACATATTTTCTCATTTATTACAATAGATTTTTAAAATCTATTCATAGTATTTTAGAGCGTTTATTTGTTTAAATTAAACAACTAAACAACAGAAAAGAAACGCTGATGTGTTTCAAAGCTTTCAGTCGGCTTAACCTCAAAATATCCTGTAATGTCAGCAGGAAGTGAAAGATTAGGAGCATCAATCATAGCTGTCATCGGTTCAGGGCAGAAATACCCGTTAAATCCTCTGTCATTCCAGATAATCCAGAATTTATAATCCTCTGCAACCTCATAGCATAATTTTTTGCCGCTTTCGATATCCTCAGCAATTATGCCATAGAATTTCTCATGGTCAAGCTCGCCGCATTCCGCAGTATACATATCATTTGAAATATCCTGAAGAACAGGGCATTTATTGCCTGTCTTGTATTCAAGGTCATACATGGTAAGCGATTTAAGCTGTTCTGTAGGCAAACAGCGTTCGTTCAGCTCACATTTCTTTCCGATAGGAACTGTAAGACGTATATTATTTTCCTTTCCGCCGTCAACAAACGGAGCACTGATTGTAGTATGTGAAGCAAGTGACATAGGGAGCATTTTATCTGAAAGATTTGTGAACTTAATAGTTTGTTCAAGGCCGCATTCAGAAAGGGTAAAAGTATATTCTGCAAGGAATTTTACAGGAAGATACTGAAAAAACTCATCATTTTCATCATAAAGATACTGTGTTTTAAGCCATGCACAGTTATTATCGCAGTTATGCTCAACAACAGTATGCTCACGCTTATGCAGAAATCCATGAATATGGTTGTTAAACGGAGCTTTTTCATTTACAGGAAGCTGATATGTCGTATCAGACGCTTTAAGGATACCGTCAGCAAAACGGTTTGGAAGATAAAGTGTAGGAAGTCCCCAAACCTCCGCAGACTGCTTTATATCGTCAAATGTATTTGTATCCTTGAATCTGAAAAACTCAATTCCGTTTTTGTCATCTCTCAGTCGGATAACATTTGAACCGATCTCATAGGCTATAAGTGCAGAATATCCTCCCGCTTTAAGCTGTACGCAGCTTATGCCGTTAAAATTTATCAGTTGTGTTGAATTCATAATACCTATACCTCTCTTTACTTATTAATTATCAGCTATTCTGTCCCTAAGGTCAGCATAATCCGCAAGGGGTGCAATTGATTTATAAGCAGGTCTTATAATCTTGTTTGAGTTTATAAGCTCCTCTATTCTGTGTGCAGACCAGCCTGCAATTCTTGCAATTGCAAAAATCGGAGTATAAAGCTCATAAGGCAGTCCGAGCATTTTGTATACAAAGCCGCTGTAGAAGTCAACATTTGCACAAACACCTTTATAAATGCGGCGTTCTTCTGTAATGACCTCCTTAGCAAGTCTTTCAACATTGGAATAAAGTTTAAATTCATTCTCAACGCCTTTTTCAATGGACAATTTTTCAACAAATGACTTGAAAAGCTGTGCACGAGGGTCAGAAATCGAGTAAACAGCATGTCCCATTCCGTAAATCAGACCTGACTTGTCAAAAGCCTCGCCATGAAGGAGCTTTCTCAGATAATCCTTTATTTCCGAATCGTTGTTCCAATCCTTTACTTCTTCTTTGAGTTCATCAAACATCTTGCAAACTTTGATATTAGCACCGCCATGCTTAGGTCCTTTCAGTGAACCCAACGCTGCCGCAACTGCTGAATAAGTATCAGTGCCTGATGATGAAACAACATGAATTGTAAATGATGAATTGTTGCCGCCGCCATGCTCTGCATGGAGAACAAGAGCAAGGTCGAGAATTCGTGCTTCAAGCTCGGTATACCTGCTGTCCGGACGGAGCATATACAGAATATTTTCCGCAATTGACAAATCAGGATGCGGCTTGTGTATATACAGGCTCTCGCCGTTCTTGTAATAGCTGTAAGCCTGATAGCCGTAAACAGAAAGAACAGGAAAAAGAGTTATAAGCTCCACGCACTGTCTTAACACATTTGCAATTGATATATCATCAGCATAATTATCGTATGAATATAAAGCAAGAACGCATTTTGCAAGAGTATTCATCATATTGTCGCTTGGCGACTTCATTATAACGTCACGAGTAAATGTTGTAGGAAGAACTCTGAAATCAGCAAGAAGCTTTTTAAACTCTTTAAGCTGTTCAACAGTCGGCATTTTTCCGAAAAGGAGTATATATATTGTTTCTTCAAATCCGAAACGCTTGTCCTTTATAAACCCCTTTACGATATCCTCAACGTTTATGCCTCTGTAATAAAGTTTCCCCTCACATGGAACGCTTTTGCCGTCAACCATTTCAGAAGATTTTATGGTACTGATATTTGTAAGTCCTGCAACGACGCCGTTTCCGTTAATATCTCTCAGACCTCTTTTAACATCATACTTTGCGTATAATTCAGGTTCAATGACGTAATTATTTTTACACCTTTGAGTAAGCTCCTCAATAAGCGGCGTGATATTTGAAAAACTGTATTCTGACATTTATTTCACCTTTCCATGTGCCATAGTCACACTTTTATATAAATTACCCCATTTTAAATTACTATTTTATTATAAACTACTTGATTAATATTGTCAAGCGGCAGAATTTATTATTTATTTTAATTATTTGCTTTTGTGGTTGTTTAATTCATATGTACTCCTGTCAATACAGTAGCAAACCTCACCATAAGGCGAAAGCCCTTCTCTGATAAAGCGTTCAACCGTATCGGTAATATGCATTAAAGATTTTTCTAAAACTCTGCCTGATTTTACATTTTCATTTCTGTGATATGCTTCAAGTTTTTGAAAGTCCGTATTACTGAAAGTAAAATCAATAAGTCCGTTTAATGCTTCACCTGCATAACCATTGCCCCAGAATGATTGACCTATACAGTATTCAATTTCAGCCGTTCTACAATCGGAATAAACCCTGCAAAAAGCAATTTGCCCGATATTCTTCCAGCTTGATTTTTCAATAACAGCCCATCTGTAAAAATCAGGTTTTTGATAATTTTTAATATAATCTGCCAAAATTCCTTTTACCTGCGAAATATCTGTATACACAGGCTCGCCATATTCAAGCTGAACGTCAGGATCAGCTATCCAGTTTTCTAGCATATCATTGCAGTCCTCTTGTTTAAATGGTCTGCAAATAAGTCTTGCAGTTTCAAAATTTTGTGTACCTATGTGCTTCATTTTACCCTCCGTATTTACTTTTATTGAGATGATTATATCATTTGCATTATAAAAAGTCAAGAATACTATCCGTTGACATTCCGCACTCAATATGATATAATTAATTGATTTAAATTTAAACATTCAATTGTGTAAAGGCAGCCCCACACAAGCTTTTGATATAATTTGTATGATGCTGTCCGAAGAAAAGGTGATTTTATGAAGTATAAAAAAATATTAAGCGGCATTGTTTCTGCGGCTATAGTCAGTTCTGTTTTTTCATGTATGCCGTCATATTCTGACAGTCCTTCTGAGCTTATCGATTCAGGAATTGACTATACAGAATCCACTGAAACAATTGATAATCCCGGTGCAGGATATTCAAGCACAGTATGGATGAGCTGCAAACCGAACAATACTCCTGTGTTTAATCCGACAGGCAATCTTACATTACTGCTTGTTGACATAGGCGGATTTTCAAGCGGTTCAAACGGTACGACTGATGATGACGGAAATTATACAGAGGGTAAGGATTATGACCTTGATGATACTTTCTTTGCAAACCTAAGAAAAACGCTTGATAACTGCAGAAATAACGGCTGTACAGTTGCAATGCGTTTCCGCTATGACGCAAATGGAAAGCTGAATCCTGAGCCTGCTACATATGACAAAATGGCTGAACATATTGAGCAAATCCGTAAAGACGGACTTCTTGAAGACTACAAAGACATCATTGCCTTTGTGGAAACAGGCTTTGTCGGCTCATGGGGAGAGCATTGGGGCGGTAAATACTGCTCATTTGAAGATAAGGCAAGACTTGTTGACATTATGCTTGAAGCTGTACCGAAAGAAATACCTATTACAGTGCGTACTCCCATGACATTTGTTACATGGGCAGGAATTGAAGAATCAGAATTAGGTGAATATGTTTCCGAAAAAGGAAGTGACGCTGCCCGTATAGGACTTTACAATGACGGCTATATGGGTTCAAATTCAGACCTGGGTACATATCATGACCGTGAAAGAGATTTGAAATGGCTGAACCGACAATCACTGAACACATATTACGGAGGAGAATTTTCGGGAAATATTGAATTTGCCAAGCAATACGATACATACCTCCCTGAAAACGCTGTTCCTGAAATGTACTATACTCATTTAAGCTATATAAATTCCAACATCTACGAGCTTTACAAGGATTATACCTTTAGTGAAAAATATGATGTTGAAAATGCAGACAACAGTGCTTATTACGGTGAAACAGTGTTTAAATTTATTCGTGACCATATCGGCTACCGTTTTGTGCTCAGAGACTGCGACCTCAGCAAGTCCGTACCACAGGGTGATACACTTACTATTGACGCCGATATTGAAAATACCGGTTTTTCAAATCCTCATATTGCACAAAAGGCAGAAATACTGCTTGAAAAGGACGGAAATTATATCCGAACAAATGCAGATATTGACGCAAGAGAGTGGCTGTCATGTACAACTGTTTCTCCGAAATTTGAAATGAAAATTCCGGGAGGACTTGAAACAGGTGAATGGAATGTTTATTTCAAGCTCTCCTATGGGAACAATACACAAGCTGAAATGGCTGTGCGTTCTGTAAAGTTTGCCAACAAAAACACATGGAATCCTGCATTGGGAGCAAATTATCTCGGCAGCTTTACAGTAACAAAGTCAACAGACAGCAAAAAGCTGACAGACAGTTCTTTTTATCAGATTAATGCTGAAAATCCTGTTTCACATTCTGACGGTGAAATGTACACTGTAAATAATATTGCCTGTACAGACGGATATGCAGGGAATGCTTTTGAACGTTCAGACGAGATAAGGTACGCCGAAAATGACGGTAACAGCCTGTATATCACAAACGATGACAAGTATCTTTATGTCATGGCAGAAATAACGCATAATGCAAAATCGCCTGTATATAATCTTGCAATCGACAATCAGTCTGACAATAAAAATTACTGGCTTTATTATCAGGGAAATGGTTTTATCTACTTTAATAACGGAACTCCATACGGCTGTCTGCAAAAGCATAACGGTTCTGTTGTTGAATTCAGAATACCGCTTGGCGAATTAATGGGATTAGAGCCGAAAACTATTCTTTCCAAAGTAAGAGTGTTCATACAGGATGAAGCGGACTCGTGGAAATGTGTGGGAGATATAAGCTCAGGAGAATATGTTGTTACAGATAACTTCAATATTTATTCTTCTAAACGCACAGTATATCTTAATGAAAATGATAATATTACATTAACGGCAAGAAGCTCGGGAAGCAATTTATCATATCAGTGGTTTTTCAATGATATGCCAATTTCAAATGAAAACAGCCAAAGCTTTTCTGTAAGCGGAGCAAGTATTGATAATGCAGGTTTATATTCAGTTAAAATCACTTCTGCTGACGGAACTGAAAAAACTGTTGATATATGTGACGTTGCAGGTATTGTTAAAAATAACTTGGGAGATGTTAATTCAGATGGCTCTTTTTCTGCTGCCGATATTGTAATGATGCAGAAATGGCTCCTAAATTCAGGAGAAATAACTGATTGGAAAAACGGTGATATGGACGGCAACAACACTCTGGACATTTTTGACCTTTATATAATGAAATATCAACTGCTTTCCGAAGAATAAATGAAACAGTATTTACGATCTTAATACATATATACATATAAATTTAGAAATAATCCTGTAATTTATTGACAGATAATAAATGATGACTTATAATAAATTAAGGCAGCACTGTACAAACTCTGTATGGTATTGCCTTAAATTTATACACAGAAAGAAAAAGGAGACAAAAAAATGAAAAGGATCGTATCAAAGGTTATACCTGTTCTGCTTGCACAAGCACTTGCCGTTACAGCTGTAGGAAGTACTGTAACTTCGTCAGTTAAAAGTAATTCGGCAGATAAATCAGGCATAATGCTGACTGCAAATGCTGTTGAATCAGGCTGGAGTACCGATTATGCAGGCAAATATACAACTAAAAATGTTACAACCTGCTTAAATATCAGAGCCGCAGCAAGTACTTCCGGAACTGTTCTCGGAACGATTCCTGCAAATGCAGAATTTACTGTTATCAAAGCAAATGGAACATGGGCAAATGTAGAATACAATGGCATTAATGGTTACTCGTCCATGGACTATATGAAAAAAATTGCTGATATACCTTCCAAAACTGAAATAAAAGTTGAGAACGATTCATACCCCAAATGGTTTTTGCCTAAGGTCAATAAATGGCAGTTTTCGGGAACAGTAAAGTCAAATAAAACCATTAAAAAAATATGGGGCGGAGTTTATAACAGAAACAGCGACAAGGCAATTTACAGCATTGAAGTAAGTCCAAATAAAGAAACCTATGATGTTACAAATGATTTGAATAAGGCTATTGATACAAGCAAACTCAATTATGGTGCATATACATTTAGTCTTTACGCTGAGGACTCATCCGGAACATATACTCTTATAAATTCAGATTTTAACATTTGTAAGGATATGTCCTCAAGATTGCTTGGAGATATAGATGCAGATAATAAGCTTACGATTTCTGATGCTGTAACCTTTCAAAAGTACCTTATGAACAAGGCTGAACTAACCGAAGTTCAATTTATTACCGCAGATATTGATCTGAATACATATATTGATGTATTTGACCTTACACTCCTCAGACAAAGACTGACAACAAAAACCGAAGAAAAAGAAAAATCAACATTTTTAGCTGTTTCTGAATACTGTCAGCACCCTGATTATCCTACAGGCTGTGAAAGTGCCGCACTATACATTCTTTTGAAGTATTATAACGTCAATGTTACAATGGAGCAAATAGTAAACAAGCTTCCAAAAGGTCCTCTGCCGTACGAGAAAAACGGGGTAATTTACGGAGCAAATCCCGAAAAGGAATTTGTCGGCAATCCTCGTAATTCATATTCTTATGGTGTGTTCAATATACCTATTGCAAAAACAGCTGCACAATTCAGAAGCGGAGTTGTTACTAAAAAGGGTGCTTCAATATCGGAAATAATTTCAATTATAGACAGCGGAAACCCTGTAATTGCATGGTACACCTCAGATCCTGATAAGGATATAGCCTATAATGATTCATGGTATGATTATCAGACAAATGAATTAATACGCTGGCCCGCAGGTGAACATGCTGTTGTTATCAGTGGTCACGATTCAGGCTATTTTACATACAGTGATCCGAATACAGGTTCAAGCCGTACAATCTCACAGGAAAAGTTCAGCAAGAATTTCAAAGAGCTTGGCTCAAGAATTGTTTATTATAACAGCTAAGACAGCAGCATACAAATTTTTGTATGCTGCTGCCTTTTATCGTATAATATTTTGTATTACCTTAATTAATAAGCTTCCGCAAAAGACACAAATCCATGCAGTTTTCCTCACCTTTTGCATCATACTTCAATGCACTGCAAGGTCTGTTAAGCACTTTATTTTGCGTACCAGCAATATAATCAACCACTTGTGCCTTTGATAAAAAAGCTGCTCCAAGCTCCTGTTTATCGGTATTTATCTCACTCAAATCCACAGATACCTTACCGTCATAATAATACAAATCATAATTTCCAGTCTTTGTACAGCTGTATATCAGCGAATTATCAGAAACGGGACAAGCGTCAGAGCAATTATATTCACTTGAATTTATTGGCAGTAAATCAAAATCCAAGCCGTCATATTTTACTATACAATCATTATGATTTTCAGGTGACGTCCAGCTTGTGAAATAAAGACTATCCCCAAAGCAAATCGGATAATATGCAGTTGCCGTATTATCTGCATATACTTCACTTTCATATCCTGTTACGGTGTCTATTTTACATATTGATGATATTCCGTTAGTATATTTTGCATAATACACATAATTCCCGTCAGCTGAATAGTAAGGCATTGCCTCCTCATAGTCATCATTTGTAAGCATTTTAATCTCATTTGTATGCAGATTCATTTCTGCAATATTATAAACAAAATCGTTCTTCTGCTGACTCCAATAACCACGTTTGAATACAATTTTACTGCCGTCAGGTGAATACTTTGGGTCTTCATTCCTGTAACCGCTGTTTTCAGTAAGATTTGTAACCGTACCACTTACTGCGTTGTAATTATATATATCCCACTCATCAGCCGCCTTATCTATTGCCATGAAAACTATTTCACTCGGACTGCATCCGAAATCTCCATTCATAGCATGACTGAAATCACCTGTAATTTCGCTTACATTTCCTTTTAAATCACGAATATACAGCGAACTGTCCCCTGCCTCATAGCTTGTATAGCTGTGCCATAACAGCCACCCCTCAGGGATATTCGCTTCTGAACTGCTGTTAAGGGCAGCGCTTTCTGATGCAATTGCTGCACCAACGGCAACAACTGCTGTAAATAATTTCTTTAACACAATATCGCTCCTTTCAGAACAAGCACCGCACAATTTTTGTGCGGTGCTTGTTGCTTAAAAATACAGCTAAACTGATATGAATTCAAATTTTATTATACAGGCAGTGAATTTATAATGCCAAGAACCTTCTTCTGAACTGAAACAGCGTCCTGAGCATTGATTCCGTTTCCGTTGCCCTGAACATCAGCATTTACTATTCCCTGCTTTGAAATAGAATATTTATTGCTGTCGATAAGATAGCACTTAATAAGAACTGCATCAGAAATATCTACTGAATTGTCACAATTTGCGTCACCATACATAGTCGGATTTAGTGTTGTAACTGTAGTTACCGCAGTTGTTGAAGCAGCAGTTGCCGAAGTTGTAACAATCGGTGCAGGTGTGCTTCCACTGATATGGTAACCCATTGATTTGAAAGTACCATTTGTTTCAAAATATCCGCCTGTATTTATGCTTCCGTCTGCATTTCTCCATGTCTTATGGAAATCAGTGCCCATCGCTCCGACTGCTGTACTTATGAAATCGGAATTTGCCGGGCCGTTGAACTTTGTACCTATTTTTGAACCATTGGATACACTTGTATCTGAATCCACCTTATAATAACCGCTGTTATAGTACACGCCATTATTATATGTACCAACATATTTATCATTGGCAATCTTTATTGATGAATTGTTGTAATATGACATAAGATTATCAAAGTCACAATTTTTGCAGCGATATACCGAGAAATTAGGCTTTCCGTTATTTCCTATGCTGTTATTTACTGCCGTACAATCTCTGATTACTGCAAGCTCAGGATTATTATTATCTGTAAAGCCGCAGTTAAGATTTTCAAATGCAAGACAATTCTTTACAATATGTGCCGAACCTACTCCTGAACCGCCGAGTTTAAAGCCGTTTCCGTCACAATCTCCGTATCCTTCACCAAATTCAGTGTAGCCATTTCTGAAAGCAATACAGTTCTGAATTGTAACAACTCCGATAGACCCTGTTTCAGACTTTGCAAATAAGTCCCAACCATCATCAGAGTTATTGTATGCCATACAGCCGTCAAATACATTGCCCTCTCCGCATGTAAGCTTAGCAACAAAGCCGTCCGCATTTTCCATTGTTTTATCATCGCAGTTATTCTTTGATGTACAATTTAAAATAAGGTTGTTTGACGGCCACTGTGAAATCAGAGTGTCACTTGTTTTATAGCGTGAAATTTGAAGTCCTGTGTCCTGATTGTCATTGAATACCATCATTTCAATTCGGTTGTTATCACCTGAAAGAAGCATTCCGTTATCTGCTGCCTTTGTTATTTCAAACCCCTTGAAATACCAGTAATTGCCGTCAAGAACAACACCTCTCTTTGAAGCATCAGCCTCTCCCTGACCTGAAAAATCCCATACAACGTCTGCACCGGGATATGCACAAATTGTCTTGTATGCACCTGCTGAACCGCTGTTTGACTCGTCTATGAGAATAGTGTCACTGAACTTATATGTACCGCCAAGGAGATAAATCGTACCGCCTGCCTTTACAGCATTAACGGCCGAAAGAACGTCTGTCGGACTGTTTTCAGACGTACCGTTTCCGCCGCCGTTCGGTGAACAGTAAATAACGTCATTTCCGATTACAGGAGCAAGTGTCGTAACAGTTTTAACAGTTGTAGTCTTAACTGTTGTAGTCGAAACGTTTGCAGTTGTTTGAGGTGCTGTTGTTGTCTGCTGCGGAACATTTGTTGTAGCAGGCGGATTATAGCTTCCCGAATCATGACTTACAGACTTTGTATTGCCGCTGTAGGACTTTATCTTCGACATCAGCTCGGTGTTCATTGCATATGAACTGTCATCAACCGAATTATTGAAAGCAAACTGAAAGTCACCGCCGTTTACACGTCCTGCACTTGCTGTTACGATTGCAGGAATATCCTTTGCAGCGTCTGCCTTATATGAATACATATCGGCTGATGTATCGAAATTGGTGTATACTGAACCTCCGGCTACAGCCTTTACACTGCTTGGAACTTTCTCTGAAGCACTTGAAACCTCATAAGCGTCAAAGTTTGTATTATCCTGAGCATATGTAATATAGCTCTTAACACCCTCCATATAATTGTTATAAGACTTTATTATGCCGCCGTTTTCACCTGAGAATGTACCTGAACCCAGAGCATCACTTCCCTGCTTTGAGCTCATCATTGGATAAGGACAATTTCTGAAATAGTTTGCCTCAACAAATGCACAGCCGCCGTAGGTTACACCCACACCATACTTTGAATTGCCGTCATAATAGTTATTGTAAACATGAACAGACATTGTTCTTATTCTTGGGTGACGTGAATCTGAATGGTCGAACCAATTATGATGATATGTAATAAAGTTTTCACCTGTTTCAGACTTCATGCCGCAAAGTGACATTTTTCCCGAATCCCAGAAATGATTATAAGAAATGGTTATATACTTTGAGTCATTTTTCAAATCCATAGAACCGTCACCCTTTGCCTGATCGGCATCAGAACCTGCTGTACCATAGAAAATATCATTATTATGTACCCATATATTGTAGTTACCTGTTTCAAGAGCAATTCCGTCATCACCAAAAAGCATTATTCCAAGATTTCTTATTTCAACACTTCTTGCCCTCTGGCATCTTACACCAAAACCGTAGCAGGTAGCGTCCTCACCGATACCCTCAACTGTTATATTCTGAATAGGCTTGCTTGTCGAACTTGCTTTAAGCAAAAGATTATTGGTATCACCCGAACCTGTAACTCCGCTTGCTGTCACCTTGCCGACAATTCTTATTGCAACAGGTCTTTTTTCATATCCTTTCTGCATTGCCTTGAGAATTTCGCTGATGCCTGTACAGTCTGTATATTTAGAGTCTGCCGTCTGTACTGACATCTTTACAGTTGACTTTGTATCTTCCGTAACATAAAGAACAACTGCATCTGATTTAAGAGTACCGTCATCATTATAAGCACCTATTCCGCTGCCGCCTGTTACTGAACTTGCAGCAAAGCAGAAGCCCTCACGATTATAAGATGATGACGTAACAGTAGTTACTGCACCATCTGTTTCTCCGCTTGAAACAACCTTAATGGTATGGCTGCCTGCTTTAAGCCCGACAATATCAGCTCTGTAAGCGTCCTGATATTTTCTTATAAGCTCCGAGTCAATTTTTATACCGTCACAATAAACATCATAGCTTCCCGAACCGCCTGTCCATGTGACATAAGCTCCGTTTTCATATCCCTTGCCTGCGACAATACTAACACTGCTTACTGCATCTGCCATAAGAAAATTACTGCTTGATGAGGGCAGCAGCCAATTAAGGCTTGAGCTTGGCATACAAACTGCATTTGTAATCATCAAAGCAGCCGCTGTAAGAGATGCCATACTTTTTTTAAGTTTAAGATTCTTCATTTTCCCTTTCTCCTTTAAAAACATTTGAATAATGCCGAACATTGCCTTTTGTTATGCATTTGCAAAGCTATATCCTTTGTTTGTTCTCCCTATTTATTATTATAATATAAAAAAAATAATTGTCAATGATTACATAAAAATTTAGGCAAAACGAAAAAAATTTATATGCCTTTCTTGTAATTTATACTGTTGTATGCTATAATTAAGTTGATATAAAAAGACTAAAGGAGCTAAAAATGAAACTTATATTTGCAGTAGTAAACAAAGATGACAGCCACGCTGTATCCCGTACCCTCACCAAAAACGGCTTTTACGCTACAAAGCTTGCTTCAACAGGCGGATTTTTAAGTTCCGGAAATACAACCTTTATGATTTGTACTCAGGACAGCAAGGTGGATATAGTAATTGAGCTGATTGCCGCTAAAAGTCATAAGAGAAAACAAGTTGTCGATTCTGCCCTGATGAGCCTTTCTGGTGATTCATTCGGTTCAATTCCAACCGAAATTCAGATAGGCGGTGCAACCATTTTCGTTACGGACGTTGAACGCTTTGAAAAGGTATGATTTTAAATGAAAAATAAAATTTATGGAAATAAAACTCTGCTTTCTGCATTGGAAAATATGGCTGTTACTCAAAAAACAGCTCAGACAGTCCTGTTTTACGGAGAAAAGGGCTGCGGACGGAAAACTCTGGCGGATTACTATTGCAGACTGCTCCTTTGCACCAATCTGATCGGCGGCAAGCCATGCGGAAGCTGCAAAGCCTGTCACAACATTGAAAATGGAGTACACCCTGATGTTATTTTTGCGGAGAAAAGCGGCAAGCTTGGCGGATATTCAGTGGATACCGCAAAAAAGATATGCAGTGACTCTTACATCAAACCTAACAATGGCGACAGAAAAATATATATTTTTTCAGACTGTCACGCAATGGACGCAAGAACTCAGAACACACTCCTTAAAATCATTGAAGAACCGCCTGAACACGCTTATTTTATATTTACCTCTGAATCAAAAAGCGACTTTCTGCCCACAATCATTTCAAGATGCTCATGCTTTCAGGTATCCGAATGTTCCGAGGAGGAATGCAGGACAGCTCTCCTTGAACGAGGCTATGACCAAAATCAGATTGACTATGCGGTAAGCTGTTTTCATGGAAATATAGGTATGTGTATAGACCTGCTTTCAGAGCAGTCACTAAAGAAAACAGTGGAATTGACAAAAACACTTGTTAATAGTATAATAAGCAGTGACGAGTATGGTTTTGCCGCCGCTGTCAGCGGTCTTGGCAGGGACAGAAATGAGATTAAGCAAACTCTTGCCATGCTTGACAAGCAGGTGAGAGATGCAGCAGTTATTGCAAGCGGAGTAAGTACGGATAAAATCGGCTGTTATCCTGAAGGTGCATATCGCCTTTCAGAGAAAATTACGGCTTCTCAGGCTGTTAAAATCCACGAGTCGATAAATCGGGCATGGTACGGCATTGAAACAAATGCAAACGCCGTACTGATTCTGACCGCCTTGTGTACGGAAATAGCTTCAGTCTGCTGCTGATTCAGAATGGAGAGCTTATGATAGAAATTGTTGGAATACGATTTAAAAGTGTTGGAAAGGTGTATTATTTTGCACCGGGTGATATATGTGCAGCTGTAGGTGACAGAGCCATAGTTGAAACCATAAGAGGCATTGAATGCGGTGAAGTTGTCATTGCAAACCGTCAGATTGATGACAGCGAGATAAATTCTCCGCTAAAGCCGATTATACGCCTTGCAACTTCTGAGGACATAAAAATTGTCGAAAAGAATAAAATCAAGGAACAGGAAGCATTTAAAATCTGTGAGGAAAAAATTGCATTCCGCAAGCTTAATATGAACCTTGTTGACGTTGAATGTACATTTGATAACAACAAGCTTCTGTTTTACTTCACAGCAGAATCCAGAGTTGACTTTCGTGAGCTTGTAAAAGACCTTGCCGCTGTTTTCAGAACAAGAATTGAATTAAGACAAATCGGCGTAAGAGATGAAGCTAAAATTCTCGGCGGACTCGGTATCTGCGGCAGACAGTTCTGCTGTAAGGGGCATATGGGTGAGTTTCAGCCGGTTTCAATCAAAATGGCAAAGGAACAGGGACTTTCCCTGAATCCTACAAAGATTTCAGGCACATGCGGACGTCTTATGTGCTGTCTTAAACATGAGCATGAAGCCTATGAGGACTTGCTGAAAATCACTCCTAAGGTCGGAGCTGTTGTAACTCTGCCTGACGGCATCAAAGGCATTGTTGAAGAAGCAAACCTCATTACAGGAAAATTAAAAATAAAGCCTGAAAAGTCAGACGTTCCCGTTTATTTCGACAGAAACGAAGTAAAGCTTATTCGTGACGCAGAAATCAGAGTTAATCGTGACGAGCTTAAAGCCTTAAAAGGATTAGAGGGCTGATTATGACTGAACAGAAAGTAAATTATCAGGTTATTCTTGATAAGGAACTGAAAAGTATTGAAAGGAACGGGAAAATTCCCGTTCTTTTACTCCATGTATGCTGTGCACCATGCAGCAGCTATGTTCTGGAATACCTCAATAAATATTTCAGAATACTGATTTACTTTTATAACCCGAATATTTCTCCTTCAAAAGAATATGAATACAGACTTAATGAGGTCAAGCGGCTTGTTGAGGAAATGCCCCTTCAAAATCCTGTTGAAGTCATTGAGGGCAAATATGAACCCGAGATTTTTTATAACCTTGCAAAAGGACTTGAAGCTGAACCTGAACGTGGTGAAAGATGCCGCAAATGCATATCACAGCGTTTAAAGCAGGCGGCTTATGCCGCAAAGGAGCTTAATGCGGACTACTTCACCACAACCCTCACAATAAGTCCGCATAAGGACAGTGCTTTCATCAATTCGGCAGGCAGGGAAATCTCACAGGATACAGGCATTCCATATCTGTTTTCAGACTTCAAAAAACGTAACGGTTATAAACGTTCAATACAGCTTTCTGCCGAGTATAATTTATATCGGCAGAATTTTTGCGGCTGTATTTACTCAAAGAATAACAGCGAGGATAAATAAATGAAAAAAGAATATCTTGAAGCAGGAAAAATCGTGAACACTCACGGAATAAAAGGCGAAGTTAAAATTATGCCTTATTGTGACTCTCCCGAACTTTTCTGCGAATTTGACCGTTTTTTCATCGGCAGAAACCATGAGGAAATAAATGTTCAGCATTCAAGGGTGCACAAAAACATGGTCATAGCAAAGCTGGAGGGGATTGATACTCCTGAAGATGCCGAAAAACTGAGAAACAAAATGCTTTATATGCATCGTGATGACCTTGAGCTTGATGATGATACATACTTTATCCAGGACCTTATCGGATTGACTGTAAAAAATGCAGACAGCGGCGAGGTTTACGGTGAAATTGATGACGTAATGCAGACGGGTGCAAACGATGTTTACTCAATTAAAGGCGAAAATAAAAGCTATCTGATTCCTGCAATCCCCGAGGTCATAACAGAAACCGACATAGACGGCGGATTTATGCTTATCAGACCTCTGGACGGGCTTTTTGATGAATAATTTGCGGAGGTTATAATGAAAATTGAAATAGCAACATTATTTCCCGAAATGTGCGAAGCCGTTTTGGGAGAAAGCATTATCGGACGTGCAAGAAAAAAAGGGGCAATAGAGCTTAACTGCCGTCAGATAAGAGATTATACTCAGGATAAGCACCGCAGAGTTGACGATATTCCGTATGGAGGCGGAATGGGCATGGTTATGCAGTGCGAACCAATATATAACTGCTACAAAGCGGTCTGTGAGCAATTCGGCTGTAAGCCGCATACAATATATATGTCACCGAAAGGAAAAATCCTTACACAGGAAAAATCCATAGAGCTTTCCAAAAAAGAGAATATTTTGATAATTTGCGGGCATTATGAAGGCGTAGACCAACGAATTATTGATAAAATCGTGGACGAAGAAATTTCAATAGGTGATTATGTACTTACAGGCGGAGAACTGCCTGCAATGGTGCTTGTCGATTCTGTTGCAAGAATGTGTGAAGGAGTTTTGTCAAACGAAGAATGTTTTACGGAAGAAAGCATTTACAGCGGACTTCTTGAATACCCTCACTACACCAGACCTGAAGTGTGGGAGGGCGAGGCTGTTCCTGCCGTACTCCTTTCCGGACATCATAAAAATATTGCTCAATGGCGTCACGAGAAAAGTCTGGAGCTTACAAAAGAGCGTCGTCCTGATCTCTATAATTCGTATAATATGAACAATGTATGAACTGATTTAGATAAATTAAACACATTCGCATGTTGAAAGTTATATATTCTTAATAAATAAGTTCAACATTTTTTGTAGTGATAATAAACAACTGATGAACAAAAAATTACGCCGCATTTTAACTAAATGTAGAAAATACTTTAATTTGCAGATTTGTTGTGAAAAATCCGTTGACTATGTGGTAAAATGCTTGTATAATGAAAATCAGCAAATGGAACAAATTGCAAAATCGGCATTTTTTATCCGATAACCATAGAATAGGAGAGTTAGTTATGTTTGTTAAAGAAGTAATGGTTAAAAATCAGGTTGGACTTCACGCAAGACCTGCTACATTCTTTATCCAGAAGGCAAATGAGTTTAAGTCATCAATCTGGATTGAAAAGGAAGAACGCAGAGTAAATGCTAAGAGCCTTCTCGGTATTCTTTCACTTGGCATTGTCGGCGGTACAACTATCAAGGTTATTGCTGACGGTTCTGATGAACAGGCAGCAGTTGACGCTCTTGTTGATCTCGTTGACAGCGGTTTCAGTGACGAAAACAGATAGAAATAACAGTCCGCAGGCATTTATATCAGAAAAATAAAATGATAAGGCGTTACGATATGGTAACGCCATTTTGTTTTTCAGCTGCTTAAACAGTCAAACATATTTTCTGCAAAAATTGCATATCCTCTTGATGAATCCTCAATAAAAACATGAGTAACTGCTCCTACAAGCTTGTTATCCTGAATAATCGGACTGCCGCTCATTCCCTGAACTATTCCTCCCGTTTCATTGAGAAGTCTTTTATCTGTTATCCTTATTGTCATATTTTTTGTATTATCCTTTGATGAACAGTCTATGCTTTCTATTTCAATCTCATATTCCATTGCCTGACAGCCTGATACAGTCGTAAGAACGGTAGCCTTTCCCTCTTTTATCTCCTGCTTGAAGCCCATTTTATATTCATTTCCGCAGCATATGGAAAGTGCAGACTCGGTTAATGTTCCGAATACTCCGCATTTATTGTTCAATGTTAATGAGCCCATAGGTCTGTTTGAAGTAAAACAGCCCTGAAGTTCTCCCGGAATACCTGTTCTTCCCTTGACGGCACACGTTATTTCAACAGGAACCGCCTGTCCGCTTGAAAGGGGTACTATTTCTCCCGTATCAGCATCACATATCGGATGTCCAAGTCCTGCAAAACGTCCGCTTGACTTATCTATAAATGTAATCGTACCTATTCCTGCTGTACTGTCACGAACCCACATACCTGCAAAATATCCTTTTTTGCTTTCCGAATAAACGGGTGTCAGATTTGTTTCAATTTCATTGCCGCCTCGATTTATGGTAGCCTTTATCGTTTTGCCATCACTTTCATTTATAATGTTCTGAATTTCAGAATTTGAAGAAACAGACTTATTGTCAAGCAAACGAATAATATCTCCCTCTTTTATGTCAGCGTCAAAGGCAGGACAAACCGGACTTCCCTTTTCTTCAATGCTGTCAAGATGAATTACCATTACGCCGTCCATAAGCAGCTTTATTCCGAACGGAGTTCCGCCTGCAATAAGAGTTGGAGCTTCCGTATTGTGAACCTCTACATTTTTGACGGGAATAATACCGAAAAGTGATAACGAAACCTCTTTTGTTTCGGGATATGTCTGTTCCCATGCTGCCGAAACGGTAAGCGGCGTGCTTTCCTTTATAGCCGGAAATTCGTTAAGCTCAAGCTTTTGTCCTGTTTCAACATAAAAACTATCTGGCAAAACCTTGTCATAGTATGAGGTTATCCCGAATAAACCTATAAAAGCAGCAGATAATAAAACTGCACCTGCTTTTGCGACCTTTATTTTCTTAAACATTCTTGACTTTTTCCTTTCGTAAATTTAATGTTACATTCTTTAGGCAACACTGCACAAAGCACGTCAAAGGACTTTGCACGTCATAAACTTGCAAATTTTCCGTCATATTA
>DJPR01000040.1:22849-93910 GCA_002438605.1 Ruminococcus sp. UBA6407 | reverse complement strand
CCGCACAAGCTTTGTGCGGTGTTACCTTTATTATTCAACAAAAGCAATCAAATATAAAAGAGAATAAGTCACAAATATATCAGGAGTTGCTATCCATGAAAAATATATACAAAACAAGAAAAAGATGTGTGCTGTTACTTATTTTGAAGCTTATTCTTGCGGTATTAACCATTATATACCCGCTGTTTATGAATATTATGTCAGGACTGGGTATGTTTATTGAGTGGAATGACTCAGGTATTGTCTATAACAGCAATAAATACAATTCTCAGCTTGCTTTATGCGGTTGGACTTTGATTTTCGGCGGACTTGCCCTGACATTATCTGCTGTTTTTTGTATTTTAAAAAAAAATAAAATTTCAATTTTTACTTCATTGGCAGGATTTATTCTTTCCATGGCTTCACTTCACAAAATAACATCTCATGCCGACCTTGCAGGCTGGAGCAATAAATATACCTTGGAGCCTGTAAGCGATATGTATACAGCAAGAATTCTTCCAGATGTCTTTCCGTTTATTTTATGCATTATTATTTCGATAATACAAATTATTTTTTTCAGTCATCACCGCACAATGCAGCTTTAAGGCAATATCGCACGAAGCTTGTGTGGTATTGCCTTAAAGGCATTTCATAATACAAAAAATTATTAAATTCTTATTTTTTATACCCGTTTTTACATTAAAAAAGTATTGACAGGCTGTATTTTTTATGTTATTATATTAAAGTTGAATGCGGTTTCTGTTAGCCGTAATTATACTATGTAAAACTTCCGGAATATAGATGTGCGGGCCCTGTGCAACAGGACTTCGTGAACCATGTCAGGCGGGAAACCGAGCAGCATTAAGCGCTATGTCGTGTGTGCCGCAGCAAGCCTGCACATCTATGTTCCGGACTTTTTATGAAGTTGCGAAAAGGAGATCTGATAACAAATGAAGCTCATTTTTAATCATTTGAAACGCTCCCTTATCTGTTTTTTATCTGCTTTAAAACAGTCTGCAAGATACATACTGTGGGCATATTATTTTTTTACCTTAATATTTTCCATAGATTATCTCTCCGGATCTGCTGATTATGAATATCAAGCCGATATGATGATTACCATTTTCTTCTTTATTCTTATTATCGACCTGAGTATAACTTTTGTTTTTTATGTAAAAGAACGTGCAGATTATAAATTTTTGGATTTCCATAAGTATGATAATGAACTTATCGGAAAAAATTTTATTGGATTTAAAAAAAAGGACAAACTTTTTTCAAAGGCTCTTGATATGCTTTTTAAAAGAGATTTGAAAAACGCTCTTGATACCTTTATTTCAATTAAGGAATACGAACTGACCGAATCTGAAAAAGGTGTACTCAGCTTCTACATTGCAAGATGCTATCAGATTATGGGATACGCTGCAAATGCTCTTACAAATTACGAAAATGCAGAATCATGCGGCTTCAGTAATGATCTTGTACCAATTTTCAAAGCAAGATGCTGCGGTGACATGGGTGAACTCGACAGAGCAGTTGAAATGTACAAAGAGGTGCTTGAAAGCGGCAATCAATATTCCAATATAGTCCGTACCGATATCGGAAGAATGTACCTTACCGAAAACAAAGCCGCCGACGCTCTCAAATGGTTCAGTGAAGCTGTTGAAAGACATGAGGATTACGGCAATGCTTTAGGCGGCTGTGCAATTGCTTATACTCTTTTACACGATTTTGAAAAGGGCGAGGACTTTTACCGCAAAGCAATTTTAAATCATGTTCCCGATTCTCAGGGTTTTACTTCATATTACAAAGAAATACAAGCCGCCTCACTTCTGGAAAACAAGTCTGCAACATCATCTCAGAAAGGAGAGTGATTTGTCTTGTACAAAGCTTTATACCGCAAATGGCGTCCGCTGACATTTGATGATGTTATTTCTCAGCAGCACATAACCGATACGCTGAAAAATCAGATAATAAACGGCAAAACTGCTCATGCATACCTTTTTACAGGCTCAAGGGGTACGGGTAAAACGACATGTGCCAGAATTCTTGCAAAAGCTGTAAACTGTCAGCATCTTCAAAACGGCAGTCCATGCCTTGAATGTGAAATATGCAGGGACGCTGATGCAGGTGCATTATCAGACATAATTGAAATTGACGCTGCTTCAAATAACGGCGTTGACGATATTCGTGACTTGCGTGAGGGTACTGTGTATACTCCTGAAAAATGCACTTATAAGGTTTACATCATTGATGAGGTTCATATGCTTTCTCCCAGTGCATTCAATGCACTTCTTAAAATCATGGAAGAACCGCCTGCATACGTTAAATTTATTCTTGCAACAACTGAAATTCACAAAGTTCCTGCAACTATAACATCACGCTGTCAGAGATATGATTTCAGACGAATAAAAACCGAGGACATTGCAAAACGTCTTTTATATATTTCCGAAAAGGAAAATATAAAGCTTTCTGAGGACGGTGCCAACCTTATTGCAAAATTAGCTGACGGCGGTATGCGTGACGCTTTATCCCTTCTTGACCAATGCTCTGTTTGTGCCGAAAACATAACCTCTGCCGAGGTATCAACAATAGCAGGCATTGCAGGACGTGACTATTTGTATGAACTTCTTGAGGCTTTCCCAAAGGAAGATACTGCTGCTGCAATGAAGGTTACAAGCTCGCTCCACTCCATGTCAAAAGACCTCACAAGGCTCTGTGAGGAGCTTATCATGCAGCTTAGGAATATTATGCTCATAAAGCTTATGGACGACAAAGCGGCGGAGCTTATCGTTTGTATGCCTGAAGAATTTGAAAGGCTGAAAAAAATCAGCGAACTCTATTCGCTGGAAGCAGTAATGGAGAAAATTGAAGTTTTGCAGGAATGTCGTGAAAGAATGACCAAGGTTCTTAACAAGCGTGTTGAATTTGAAATGGCTTTGATAAGAATTTGCAGAAATATAACTATAAATAATGCTGTTTCTATTGACAATTCTGAAATTTATGATAAAATAAAAAAGTTAGAGGATAAAATCCGCAGCGGAGCTGTAAGGGTACAGAATGTCCCTGCGGCTGAAACCGATGAAATCACTTCAAAGCAATTCAGCAGTCCTGCTAATGAAGCAGAGCTGAAACCAAATGTTGACCTCAGAAATGTAAAAGCAGAAGATCTGGTTACATTTGAACAGTGGGGTGCGGTTCTTGCAGAGCTTGAGAAAATCAACCCCGCAATTGTAGGAAGTCTTTCTGAATCTCAAGCTAAAACTGTCGGCAATATCCTCCTCATCATTGCTAAAAACAGATTTTTCATAACTTTGTTTAAAGTCAAGGAGAATGCAGCAGCTTTGAATGAGGCTATTCTCAGGGCAACCGGAAGCAGATATGTCGTAAAAGCAAAATGCATCGTTTCCAAAGAAGAACAGCAAAGCATGGCGGAAAATCTGATAAAAAAAGCTCAAAGCAGCAGTATTGATACAGCTGTTGAATAAATTACATTGCATATTTACTGCATAATAATATTTATAAAATTTAAGGAGAATTAAGAATGAAAGCAAGATTACCAAAGAATATGGCTGGCGGTCAGAATATGAACGCTATGGTTAAACAGGCTCAGAAAATGCAGGACGAAATCGTTGAACTTCAAAATGAAATTGAAGAAAGAGATTTTACTGCAACTGTCGGCGGCGGAGCTGTAGAGGTTGTTGTTACAGGTAAAAAGACAATCAAGAGCCTTACTATCAAGCCTGAGGTTGTTGATAAGGACGATATCGAAATGCTCCAGGACCTTATTATCAGTGCTGTAAACGAGGCTGTTAATAATGTTGAGCAGACAACAGAAGAAGAAATGAGCAAAATTACAGGCGGAGTTTCACTTCCGGGCTTATTCTAATGGCTGACCATAACGCACTGCCGCTTATAATCCTTGCAGAAAAGTTTGCAAAGCTCCCCGGCATTGGCATGAAAACCGCACAGCGTCTGGCATACCATGTTATGTCAATGGATGAGAGTGAAGCCGAGGAATTTGCAGAGGCTATTGTCAACGCAAAAAAAACTGTCCACAACTGTGCATGCTGTCAAAACCTTACTGAACGTGAGGTTTGTCCCATTTGCTCTGATGAAAACAGGGATAGATCAGTTATATGCGTTGTTGAAGGCCCTAAGGACGTTTCTGCTTTTGAACGCACTCGGGAATATAACGGCGTTTACCACGTTCTTCACGGACTTCTCTCCCCTATGGACGGAATTACTCCTGACTGTCTGAAAATTCGTGAACTTCTTGCAAGAATTTCAGACGGCTCTGTAAAAGAAGTAATCATGGCTACAAATCCAACGGTTGAGGGTGATGCAACTGCACTTTACATTGCTAAATTACTGAAACCGCTTGGAGTAAGAGTATCACGTCTTGCATTCGGACTTCCTGTTGGCGGAGTTCTTGAATATGCGGATGAGGTTACTCTTTACAAGGCTCTGGAGAACAGAAATTATATGTAATACACCCCGTAAACACAAAGGGAATGCTCTGCAAAGAGTATTCCCTTGATTTATTTTTATTATGAACATTAAACGATATTTGCTTCACCTTTTTTATCCTGCAAGATGTCCTGTCTGCAATAAAATCATAAATTATAATGATGACTTTTGCACTGAATGCAGAGCAAAAATAACACCATATACTGATTTTCATGAAATCGAAAACTGCGACTGTGCATATTCTGTATGCTGTTATGACGAGAACATACAGCCTGCCGTATTTCTGCTGAAAGACGGCATTTGCGGAAACAGTGCTTACGCTTTTGCTCTGGGACTAAACAAACTGCTTACTGAAAAAAATATTATCAGCAAGTTTGATATTATCGTTCCAATTCCAATGTTTAAAACAAACAAACGCAAAAGAGGATATAATCAGTCTGAGCTTATCGGTAAGGAGCTTTCTATCCTCAGCGGCATAAAATTAAATTCAGGCTGTCTTTCAAAGATTAAAAAAACACGTCCGCAAAAAGAACTGAACGGCAAAGAACGTCTTGAAAATCTGAAAGGAGTTTTTCGTGCTGATTCATCTCAGGTAAATGGCAAAAGTATACTTTTGATTGACGATATATGCACCACAGGAAGTACGCTGAAAGAGGCGGCAGGTGTTTTAAAATCATGCAGAGCAGAATATGTATGTGCCTTAACATATTGCAAAACTCTTTAATAGTGTAATCTTCTTACTAATACTCAGTTTATTTATTTGACTTAACGGCAAAAATAGGATATAATTATTTCATGTGTGGTGCTTTTTAAGCTGTAAATAATTCAGTACAAACTTCGTGCAGCGTCACACTTGCATAATTATATTTTACGGAGGTACATTATATGTTTTGCCAAAAATGCGGTAATAAACTTGATGACAACGCAAAATTCTGCACCAGATGCGGAACTCCGACTTCAATTTCATTGAATGAGGTTAAGAACAGCGAAAATAAGTCAAGCCGGAATACAAGCAGTCCATTAGATACAGATACGGAAGATTATATCTATATTCCGCCAAAAAGACCTGTCAGCATTGAAAAAAATACTGAGGTTCATACTGATGATAAATCGCAAACCTCTGATTTTACTGAAATATCAAGTTCAGGCAGTCAGCTCTCTGACAATAACCATGACTTTACAGAGCAATCTGCTGAAATAAAATCCGATAATGCTGATTCATTCAACAATGTGCAGGCATCTGCTGTAAATGATACTATGCATGAAAAGCCATCAGCAGATTTTTCAGACAGCAGTTCAACAGTTATTCAGGACGATACTCACATAAATGAATATTCGTCCACACAGTCTGCTGATAATGGCAATTCATATAATACTGATTTTTCCGAGGAATATAGTGAGGTAATGCCTGTTGAGGAAGATACCCCAACAAATGTTTCACGAGGAAGAAGATTCGGAGCTTCGGTTTTAGTAGTATTTTCGATTATATTCATGGTTCTTTTAAATACTGCTGTATCAGTCAGATTTTCAATAAACGGAAACAGTGTTCAAAAGTCATTCAATAAAATCAAAATAAATGCTCTCATGGACGCTGAAACAGATAATGGAAAATCTGTTGTTTCCTATATATATGACCAGCTTGATGACAATCTCAAAAACAATTACGGCGTTGAAGAAAAACATCTCAGAAACTTTATGGAGGAGTCTGATATTCAGTCATTTACAGCAGAAACACTCGGCAAATATGCTGATATGGTACTTCTCGGTAAGGGTAAAGCATCTTTAACTGCTGAAGATATTTCAGATTTTGTAAGAAATAATGCTGATATTATTGAAGCTGACCTTGGATATACAGTCAAGGAATCTGATTACATAGAAATTGAATCTCAATTTGATGATACGGAAGAAAGCAAATATTTAACTCCGTCAAACTGGAAAAGCGAGTTTGGATTTGATTTCAGAAATACATATATTGTAATTTATGTAATTATCGGCGTATCAGCCGTAATGACTGTTTTGATTATGATCTGGCAGGCTGTCATACTTCGCAAAAAAGGCAGATACATCACAGGCAGATATGGCACATCATTCCTTATTTCAGGGTTAATCTCCGCAATTACTGCAATTGCATTATTCTTGATGTCAGTATCATCAAGCTGTCCTTTGATGATTACAGGAAAGCTTTTAATGCCGTCAGTTAAATTGTTTTCACTTATCGGCTGCATTGAATTGCTTATAGGAATAATATTTATTTCAGTGAGCAGAAAGCTCAGAAAAAAGGCATAAAAACAGGGGAACACTTTTTTCAAGTGTTCCCTTATTTTTAACCTCTGCAATTTATAATTCCATTCTCTTTAAGATTTATCATGAACAGAAAACGTGCTTCATCACGATACTCCGGCTTAACCAGATAGTACATATAAGTTTCCATAAGATTAAACATGCCTGAGGTTCTTCCCTCAATTTTAAACTGATTAAATCCCATTGGAACATACTTATTGAAAATATCATCAGGAGTAATATGAGTACAGTAGTCCTTGATCTGAAACAGTGTTGAATCCATACTCGGACATTCAAAAAGTTCAATGCCCTCAGGCAGGTTTTCCTTAGTAAAACGTCCGTCAGGATATTTCTCCAGATATTCACAGTAAGCTATCTGCTGTAAACCAATGTCCTTATAATGCTGTGATCTTCTTTTACATTTCGGCTGACAGCATGAATTAACGAGGATTTCACATCTGTCCTTATGCTTTATCTGTTCCAGAAGTTCAAATCTGTTGTTGAGGTCATAGTCCATAACAACAAGATTATAGTCCTTTTCAAGCTCCTCATTAAGAGCATCTACACTGTCAAGACGCTTGCAGGTTGAGCTTGTTATTTTATATTTCGGATAATTTTTTCTTATGTACCCCTCCAGCAATGACGATACTACTATTACTTCATTCAGACCGTTATCTGCAAGACGCATTATGTTGTTGCAGAATTTATCTTCAAGGTGCTTTTCCTCAAGCATTGGATTTGTAAATGTAAAACGAAGAGGAATGCCCTTGCCGTTAATCGTTTTTATTACTGTTTCAATAAATTTCGGGTCACAGGTACCTACCTGTGTACGTCCGCCATTCCATATGGACGGAGGAAACACACCGAATATTGACGCTATTTCTACATCATCACGAAGAAAGTCCTTGCAGTTTTCCATCATAGAAAGAAATACCATGTTAAATCTGAAATGGTCTGTAAAGCTTGGTAAATGAAATTTAATGCTCATAATGTCCTCCCAAAATAGTGTTTTAAGTGATGTCTGTTTACTGCATTAATCTTTGCAAAATCAAATTGCTGCGTCGCCACGTTCGCATGAAACAACATATCCTGCTGAATTTATCCTGTTTTCCAGACATACTCTGCATTCTGCCGCTTCTTCACCTGTACATATCTTATTATCATAAAGCTCGTACTTCTTACGAACGCTTACAGGCGAAAGATTAGGCATAACAACATTTCCGCCTGCCTGAAGTCCAAGCTCTCTGCCTTTCGGGTGAATTGTACCAAGTGCTGTTGTTGACGGCAAAAGAACCTTAGGAAAAGTAAGACGCAATATACTAAGCAATCTGAGAGTCAATTCAAGCGTTCCCTGTTTTTCTTCCCTGAACGGAGTGCTGTGATGAGGCACAAAAGGGCCTATTCCTATCATTTCAGGGTTAAGCTTTTGAAGAAAACGTATATCGCTTACAAGATTGTCAGAAGTCTGAAAAGGTACTCCCACCATAAAGCCTGAGCCTGTCTGATACCCCAGCTTTTTCAGGGTAAACAGGCATTTCTTCCTGTTTTCAAACGACATTTCCGCAGGATGAAGCTTTCCGTACAGCTCACTGTCAGCTGTTTCATGACGAAGCAGATATCTGTCTGCACCTGCCTCCTTCCACAAGCGGTAACATTCCTCTGAACGCTCTCCCAATGAAAGAGTAATTGCACAATCGTTGTACTTTTCTCTAATATTTTTAATTATATCATAAATTTTTTCATTAGTAAAGTACAAATCTTCTCCACCTTGCAGTACAAACGTCCTAAACCCCAGTTTATAGCCGTTTTCGCAGCATGAAAAAATATCTTCGGCTGAAAGTCTGTAACGTTCCGCAGTTTTATTGCTCTTTCTTATTCCGCAGTAAAGGCAGTCATTTCTGCAATAGCTTGAAATTTCAATAAGTCCTCTCAAAAAAACCTTTTTGCCATAATACTTCTGACGTGTTTCATCAGCTAGTGAGCGTAAAAGCTCTGCTGTTTCCTTATCCTCGGTTTCAATGAGCTGTTTATATTCACTATCTGTAAGATTATGTGTTTCATAAAGCTTTTCTGCAATTTCTTTCATAATCAGCCGCCTAATCTTATCATTTCATCAATGCATCTGCGTGAGGAATTAATCTGCTCGTCTGTCATGTGAATTTCAAATGCCTCTCCGTTATTTATTCCTTTTAGCGAGTTATAAACGTCCATAAGTGTTGTCAGCTTCATGTTCGGACATACAATTTTCTTTGAAAGCGGATAGAATTTCTTTTCAGGACATTCATACTGCAAGTGTTCAACAATTGAAATTTCAGTTCCTATTATAAATTCTTTTGCATCAGACTTCTTTGCATAATTCATAATTCCCGATGTTGAACCTGCATAATCCGCCTGTTGTGTTACGGCAGGAATACATTCGGGGTGAACAAGCACAAGTGCATTCGGGTGCAGCTTTTTTGCATTTTCAAGGTCACTTACAGTCACCGATGCGTGTACGGGACAGCCGCCCTGTAAAAGCTTAATATCCTTTTCGGGAACATTTCTCTTTACATAATCGCCAAGGTTGCAGTCAGGGATAAATAAAATTTTCTCAGCGTCCATAGCCCTTACTATTTTGAGTGCTGATGATGACGTAACACACACATCACAAACTGCTTTAAGACTTGCAGTTGTATTGATATATGCAACAACAGCTCTGTCAGGCTCCTGTTCCTTTATACGCTGAATGAACTCTGCCTCCATTTGTTCCGCCATAGGGCAGCCTGCAAGTGAATTTGCAAGAAAAACCCTTTTATCAGGCGAAAGCATTTTTGCTGTTTCAGCCATAAAATGAACTCCACAGAATAAAATATTGTCAGCGTCAACACCTTTTGCGTCAACACTCAGCTTGTAGCTGTCACCTGTGAAATCTGCAATTTCAATTATTTCCCTGCCCTGATAGCTGTGTGCTAAAATTGCAGTATTTGTTTCCTTTTTCAGCTTGATTATTTCCGTCTGTATATCCTTTATATTCATATTTTCTCCTCGTTTTACGGCGATATTATTTTGCTGCTATGACTTCAACCTCAGCCAGAACATTCTTAGGCAGTGTTTTTACCGCAACACAGCTTCTTGCAGGCTTTGATGTGAAATATTTTCCGTAAATCTCATTGAATGCGGCAAAATCATTCATATCTGCAAGAAAGCAGGTTGTTTTCACTGCTTTTTCAAATGAAGAACCCGCAGCTTTAAGAACCTCTCCGAGATTTTTCATAATCTGTTCAGTCTGACCGCAAATATCATTTGCTTCAACATTGCCTGTCTGCGGATTGATCGCAATTTGTCCTGATGTGTACACCATATCTCCGCACACAACAGCCTGTGAATACGGGCCGATTGCGGACGGAGCAGATTCTGTATATACCTTTTCTATCTGATTTGACATAATTTTTTTCCTCCTAGCTTTCTATCTTAAAACCATTTTTGATAAGAGCATTTCTGATTTGTTCAATATGCTCATAATTTCTTGTTTCAAGCACAATTCTCAGGTAACAGCCGTTTACTGCTGAACCCTCGTTTGCTCTTTCATGGTGGATTGAAATAACATTTCCGCCAAGCTCGGCAATAATTCTGGAAACGTCCATAAGCTGTCCGGGCTTGTCAATAAGCTCGATATTCATTGAATATGAACGTCCTGACATAAGAAGTCCACGCTTTATTACCCTTGAAAGAATTGTAACGTCAATATTGCCTCCTGAAAGCAGACATACCACCTTTTTATTCTTGACCGGTACTTTGTTGAACATTGCCGCTGCAACGGAAACCGCACCTGCTCCCTCTGTAACAAGCTTTTGCTGCTCCATAAGAGCAAGAATTGCTGCTGAAATTTCATCATCGGTTACTGTTACGATTTCATCAACATAGTCAGAGCAGTATTTAAAGGTGTTTTCTCCCGGTTCCTTTACGGCAATACCGTCGGCAATTGTAGAAACGCTGTCAAGACGCTCAATCTGCTTATCACGAACCGAATTAAGCATACTTGGAGCTCCGCTTGCCTGTACCCCGTAAACCTTGATATTCGGATTAAGGCTTTTTATTGCAAATGCAACTCCTGAAATAAGTCCGCCGCCGCCTATCGGAACAATAACAGCGTCCATATCGGGAAGCTGTTCAATAAGCTCCAGACCTATTGTACCTTGTCCTGCAATAACATTCTCATCATCAAACGGGTGAATAAATGTATAGCCCTTTTCATCACGAAGCTGAAGTGCTTTTGCATAAGCATCATCATATACACCTTTTACAAGGCATATTTCTGCTCCATAGCTCTTAGTTGATTCTATTTTGGAAATAGGCGCTCCGTCAGGCAGACATATCAGCGATTTTATTCCGTTTCTTGATGCGGCAAGCGCCACTCCCTGAGCATGATTTCCGGCAGAACAAGCTATAACTCCCTTTGCCTTTTCCTCATCACTTAGCTGTGAGATTTTATAATAAGCTCCTCTTACCTTGAATGAACCTGTAATCTGCAAATTTTCCGTTTTAAGATAGAGCTGACAATCAGGATTCACCTTAGGAGCATGAATCAGGTCTGTTTCCCTGATTACCTGCTTTAAAATGTACTTGGCATGATAAATTTTATCAAGAGTCAACATAATGCTTTACCTCATTTCTTACAAGCCGTCAAAAGACTGTATATAAATTGCTTTGCTGTTCTTGCGGAACGTCCGCTTCCTGCAAGAGCAAAGGCTTCTGCCTTAACCGATAGCTGTTTATCGTCCATGTCAATATTATACTTTTCAGCAAGTCCTTTGACTATTTCAATATAGGCATTCTGATTTGGCTTTGAGAATGTAACAGTAAGCCCGAAACGTGCTGAAAGTGAAATGAGCTGCTGTATTGTGTCATTGCGGTGGATATCGTCACCGTCACGATCTGAAAAGCTTTCCTTTACAAGATGGCGGCGATTGCTTGTAGCATAAATTGCTATATTATCCGCCCTTGCTGATACAGAACCCTCAAGGGTTGCCTTTAATGCTCCGAAGCAATCGTCATCAGAAGAAAACGAAAGGTCGTCAATGAACAAAATAAATTTTAGCGGATTTCGGCTTATACTGTCAATAATATGAGGTATATCCCTTAACTGCTCCTTGGTAATTTCAATAAGCCTTAGTCCTCTGTCGGCAAATTCATTTACAACCGCCTTTACTGTTGAGGACTTTCCTGTTCCTGCATCTCCGCACAGCAGTACATTCTGTGCAGGCTTGCCCTCAATAAGTGCAAGTGTATTGTCAATTACTGCCTGACGTTCACGCTGATAACCGATAAGGTCTGAAAGACGTATTTCATCAGGATAGCGGACAGGCTTTACCTTGCCGTCCTTGACAACAAACATTGTATACTTTGAATAAAGTCCGTATCCGCATGAGCCTATATTGGCTATTCGCTTATGATACTCCGACTTGAAGTCAATTGCAGAGTTTTTCCACTTCGGCAGAAATCCGCTGTATTCGATATTTTCAATTGCCTGTTCAGAAGTAAGCTCCGCAATATGCTGAATTGTTTCAAGCTCCTTTGCGGCACATTCTTCTATAAGAGCGTCAACAGGCTCACCCTCTGCATGACGTATGATATATGAGTTTTCGTCCTCCAAAGTGATTGTAAGCATATATTTGCTAAGATTTTCAGACTTCTTATAAAGCTCGTAAACAAATTTTGAATAAAGCCTTATCTGAGTAAGAGTATCCTCGCTTTCAGACGCAAGGAAATTTGAAAGAGCGTCAATAACAGGTTCTTTTAAAATACCTCTGAATATAACAAGTGAATTAAGACCAAAATCAAGCTCTTTTAATTTGCTGTTCATTTTTAAGACTTCCTTTTGTGATAAATCATATCATTTCAATTATTTTTTCTGTCATTTCAGTACAGCTCAGCGGTTCAGCCGAATCTGTACCGACAATATCAGCCGTTCTGTAGCCCTTTTCAAGTACAGCGTCAACTGCTTTTTCTATGCAATCGGCTTCCTCAGACAAATCAAATGAGTATCTCAGCATCATGGCTGCTGACAATATGGTTGCAATAGGATTTGCTTTGTTTTGTCCTGCAATATCGGGAGCTGAACCATGTATCGGTTCATACATTCCTCTTTTTGTTTCTCCGAGTGATGCAGACGCAAGCATTCCTATCGAGCCTGTAATCTGTGAAGCCTCGTCCGACAGTATATCACCAAACATATTTGAAGTAACTATTACGTCAAACTGCTGCGGATTTTTTACAAGCTGCATTGCCGCATTGTCCACAAGCATATCAGAATAATCGACCTGCGGATACTCCTCTGAAAGCTTATGCATGATCTCACGCCATAATCTTGAGGTTTCAAGTACATTTGCCTTGTCTATGCTGACAAGCCTTCTGTTTCTTTTCATTGCAGTTTCAAATGCAACTCTGCCTATACGCTCAATCTCCATACGGCTGTAAGACTCTGTATCATATGCCTCCTCACCGTATTTTCCGATACGTTTGCCGCGTTCGCCAAAGTAAATACCGCCTGTAAGCTCACGCACAATCATTATATCAAAGCCCTTTTCTGTTATGCTCTCCTTTAATGGTGATGCAGCCTTTAACGCAGTATAGAGCTTTGCAGGACGCAGGTTTGTAAAAAGTCCCAATGCCTCACGAATACCGAGAAGTGCCTTTTCAGGGCGCTGATTTCCCGAAAGATTATCCCATTTAGGCCCGCCGACTGCTCCAAGCAGAACACTGTCGCTTGCAAGACAGCCCTTGACTGTAGCTTCAGGCAATGGTTCACCTGTTTCATCAATCGCAGCTCCGCCAATCAGATACGGAGAAAAATTGAAAGTATGATTATACTTCTTTCCAACTGCTTTCAGCACATCAACAGCACCCTCGACTATCTCAGGGCCGATGCCGTCGCCCTTTAATAAAGCTATATTGTAGTTCATTTTCTCCTCCTTACTTGATTATACCGTCTGCAATAGAACGGATAAGTCCGCCGTTTTCAATGATTTTCTGAATAAATTCAGGAAAAGGAGCTGCTTTATACTCTCTGCCTGTGGTTTTATTATAGATGATGCCGTTATCCATATCAGCTTCTATAATATCGCCCTCTGAAATATCTTCAGCAGCTTCAGGACACTCTACAATTCCGAGTCCGATATTAATTGAATTTCTGTAAAAAATTCTTGCAAAGCTTTTGGCTATTACAAGTGAAATTCCGCTTTCCTTTATGGCAATCGGTGCATGCTCCCTTGAAGAACCGCAGCCGAAATTCTGTCCTGCTACCATTATATCGCCGCTTTTCACCCTGTTTACAAAGGTCTTGTCTATATCCTCCATGCAATGTGAAGCAAGCTCCTTTTTATCGCTTGTATTAAGGTATCTTGCAGGAATAATTACGTCTGTATCAACATTGTCACCATATTTTATAGCTGTTCCGCTGTATTTCATAATATACCTCCGTTATTCCTCCATAAGCCTGCATGGATCTGTAAGATAACCTGTTACCGCACTTGCCGCCGCAACAGCAGGACTTGCAAGATAAACCTCTGATTCCGTATGCCCCATTCTTCCGACAAAGTTTCTGTTTGTTGTTGCAACTGCACGCTCTCCCTTTGCAAGTATTCCCATATATCCGCCAAGACATGGACCGCAGGTTGGTGTGGACACAACTGCTCCGCTTTCAATGAAGACTTTCAGAAGTCCCATTTCCATTGCTTCAAGATATATCTTTTGTGTTGCCGGAATAACGATTACTCGGACATTTTTAGCAACTTTGCGTCCTTTCAGAATTTCAGCTGCTGCAATCAGATCCTCAAGACGTCCGTTTGTGCATGAACCGATAACAGCCTGATCAATTTTTACCTCGCCGATTTCATCAAAGGTTTTTGCATTTTCAGGCAGATGCGGAAATGCTACAGTCGGCTTTATTTCAGAAAGGTTGATTTCAATTACTTCATCATATTCCGCATCTTCATCAGCCTTATAGATTACAGGAGTTCTTTCGCTGTGTTCCTTTATGTATTCAAGGGTTATATCGTCAACCTCAAAAATACCGTTTTTAGCTCCTGCTTCTATTGCCATATTGGAAATACAAAGTCTGTCGCTCATGGTAAGTGAAGAAAGTCCCTCACCCGTAAACTCCATTGACTTGTACAAAGCACCGTCAACACCAATTTTTCCGATAATGTGCAGAATAACGTCCTTGCCTGAAACATACTTGTTAAGCTTGCCCTTCAGAACAAATTTTATTGCTGACGGAACCTTGAACCATGCCTTTCCTATTGCCATTCCGCAAGCCATATCGGTTGAGCCTACACCTGTTGAGAATGCTCCAAGTGCACCGTAAGTACAAGTATGAGAATCCGCACCGATTACTGCATCACCTGCAATTACAAGTCCTTTTTCAGGCAGCAGAGCGTGTTCTATTCCCATTTCTCCAACGTCAAAAAAGTTTTTTATGTCCTTTTCATTGCAGAAGTCACGGCACATTTTACATTGCTCTGCCGCCTTGATGTCCTTATTTGGAGCGAAGTGATCCATGACCATCGTTACCTTGTTTTTGTCGAAAATTCCGTCTGTACCAAGCTTGCTGAATTCCTTGATAGCTACAGGCGAGGTTATATCGTTGCCAAGTACTAAATCAAGATTTACCAGAATGAGCTGACCGCTTTCAACGCTTTCAAGACCTGCGTGTGCAGCCAGTATTTTCTGCGTCATAGTCATTCCCATGGTGTAAGCCGCCTTTCATTTATTTATAATTTATTATCGCACCCTTATCCGCACTGGATACCATTGCCGCATAACGTTTAAGATATCCCTTTATATTGTCCTTTTTCTTGATAGGCATTGTCTTTTTACGCTGTTCAAGCTCTTCATCAGATACTTCCAGAGTAATTGTATAATTAGGAATATCAATTGAAATAATATCGCCGTCTTTAATGTATGCAATTGTACCGCCGTTTACTGCTTCAGGAGATACATGGCCTATTGCCGCACCTCTTGTAGCACCGCTGAAACGTCCGTCAGTTATGAGTGCAACTGATGAGCCAAGACCTGCACCCTGAATTGCTGATGTAGGAGAAAGCATCTCTCTCATTCCCGGGCCGCCTGCTGGGCCTTCGTATCTGATAACAACAACATCGCCTGCCTTGATGCCGCCCTCATAGATTACCTTTATAGCTTCTTCCTCACTGTCGAAAACTCTTGCAGGGCCTTTATGTGTAAGCATTTCGGGTGCAACAGCACTTCTCTTTACAACACAGCGGTCAGGGGCAAGGTTGCCTTTAAGAACTGCAATTCCGCCCGTTTCACTGTATGGATTATCAATAGGACGTATCGTTTCGGGGTCACGATTTACTGCTCCGCTAATATTTTCGCCTACTGTTTTTCCTGTACAGGTAAGACAGTCTGTATGAATAAGATTTTTCTTTGAAAGCTCATTAAGAACAGCATAAACTCCGCCTGCTTCATTAAGATCCTCCATATATGTATGACCCGCAGGTGCAAGATGACAGAGATTAGGAGTTTTTGCACTGATTTCATTTGCAATATCAAGATTAATGTTTACTCCGCATTCATTTGCAATTGCCGGAAGATGAAGCATGCTGTTTGTTGAACAGCCAAGTGCCATATCTGCTGTAAGAGCATTTTCAAATGCCTTTTCTGTCATAATATCCAAAGGACGTATATTCTTTCTGTAAAGCTCCATTACCTGCATTCCTGCATGCTTTGCAAGCTTTATTCTTTCAGAATAAACCGCAGGAATTGTGCCGTTGCCTTTAAGTCCCATGCCGAGAACCTCTGTAAGACAGTTCATTGAGTTTGCAGTATACATGCCCGAACATGAACCGCATGTAGGACAAGCGTGGTTTTCAAATTCTTCAACGTCCTCAGCAGTCATTTTTCCTGCGGTATATGCTCCTACTGCCTCAAACATACTTGAAAGGCTGGTTTTTTGCCCCTTTACATGACCTGCAAGCATTGGTCCGCCGCTTACAAAAATTGTCGGAACATTAATTCGTGCAGCAGCCATAAGAAGTCCGGGAACATTCTTATCGCAGTTCGGAACCATTACAAGTGCGTCAAATTTATGAGCAAGAGCCATACATTCGGTAGAATCGGCAATAAGGTCACGGGTTACAAGAGAATATTTCATACCCTCATGTCCCATGGCAATGCCATCACAAACCGCAATTGCAGGGAATACAACAGGTGTTCCGCCTGCCATTGCAACTCCCAGCTTTACAGCATCTACGATTTTATCTATGTTCATATGTCCCGGTACGATTTCATTATATGACGAAACTATACCTACCAGCGGACGCTCCATTTCCTCTTTTGTATGTCCGAGTGCGTTGAAAAGCGAACGCTGTGACGCCTTTTCTACACCGTTGCAAAAGTAATTACAGCTCATTTCTCTTACCTCCGTTTATTAAATTTTTATAAATCAGCACTCTAAGGCAACATTAAATAAAGATTGTGCATAAAAGCACAGATACATTAACCTTTTGACATGCTTTGTGCGGTGTTGCCTTAAATCCACCATTCAGGAGTTATCTCGCCAAGTTTAACAATTTTGCCTGTTGCATAATCAAGCATTATTTCAATGTCCTTGTAAGATTCAGGCATAAGCTGAACCATAAGTTCACGGCATGCTCCGCATGGTGCACCTGTTTTGCCGTCAGGCATAACTGCAAGAACTTTGCTGATTTCATCTTCACCGTTTGTTATCATATTAAAAATCGCATTGCGTTCAGCACATATTCCCAACGTTGAACATGTATCAATGCAAACACCAGTATATATTTTTCCTGACGATGACAAAACAGCAGCAGCTACTCCTCCTGCTTGAACATAATCTGATACTTTACGTTCTTTTTGAACA
Source organism: Ruminococcus sp. UBA6407 (assembly GCA_002438605.1). Lineage (GTDB taxonomy): Bacteria > Bacillota > Clostridia > Oscillospirales > Ruminococcaceae > Ruminococcus > Ruminococcus primiciens. The sequence continues at coordinate 76,302 of DJPR01000040.1, read as the reverse complement.
GATTTTGCAGAATTATATAACTTGACCCAGATGTTTTCCATTCTGAAGCACCCCCATAAATCCTGATTTAAAAAACGCTGCTTGCCCGAAAAATCGGGAAAGCAGCATAGTACAGTCCGATTGCAAAATCGGAAATTTATTCAATTAGTTGTTGATGAACTTATCTTCTTCGTTGTTCCAGCTGTAAAGCTTTCTGATTTCTTCGCCAACCTTTTCTGACGGATGCTCTGATGCAAGCTTTCTCATAGCTCTGAAGTGTGCCTGACCGCCTGCTGCTGACATATCAAGGAGGAATTCCTTAGCAAATGAACCGTCCTGAATGTTCTTGAGAATCTGCTTCATAGTCTTCTTTGTTTCCTCTGTAATGAGCTTTGGACCTGTAATATAGTCGCCGTATTCAGCAGTATTTGAAATTGAATATCTCATACCTGCAAAACCGCTCTGGTAAATGAGGTCAACGATAAGCTTCATTTCGTGGATACACTCAAAGTAAGCATTTCTTGGGTCATAGCCTGCTTCAACGAGAGTTTCAAAACCTGCCTGCATTAATGCACAAACACCGCCGCAGAGAACAGCCTGTTCACCAAAGAGGTCTGTTTCAGTTTCCGTTCTGAATGTTGTTTCAAGAACGCCTGCTCTTGCTCCGCCGATTGCAAGACCGTATGCAAGTGCAAGGTCTTTTGCATTGCCTGTAGCGTCCTGCTGAACTGCAACAAGACAAGGTACGCCCTTACCTGCCTGATATTCACTTCTTACTGTATGACCCGGTCCCTTTGGAGCAATCATAGTAACGTCAACGTCAGCAGGTGGTACGATCTGACCGAAGTGAATAGCAAAGCCGTGAGCAAACATAAGCATATTGCCCGGTTCAAGGTTAGGAGCAATGTCCTTCTTGTACATATCAGCCTGCTTTTCGTCATTAATGAGAATCATGATGATATCAGCCTGCTTTGCAGCCTCAGCAGCAGTGAAAACTTCAAATCCCTGCTTAACAGCCTTATCCCATGACTTTGAGCCTTCGTAAAGACCAATGATTACTCTGCCGTTGTCACCAAGTGATTCCTTAGCGTTGAGGGCATGAGCATGGCCCTGGCTTCCGTAACCGATTACAGCGATTGTTTTGCCGTAGAGGAGTGAAAGATTACAGTCCTCCTGATAAAATACCTTTGCAGTGTTTTCCATTTTTAAAGACTCCTTTATATTAAAAAATTAATTTATCTGACAACCTGTCTATGTAGGCAGCATATTCACATAAAACAAATTATGCAAAACAATGTTTGATTTAATCTGAATATGCTTTAAGACAATTGCTGCCTCTTTCAAGAGCTACAACGCCTGTACGGCACATTTCTATAATGCCCAGCGGCCTTAAAAGCTCAATAAAAGCCTCAATTTTTGAACTTTCTCCTGTAATTTCACAGCATAATGAATCAGGAGAATAGTCAACAATTTTTGAGCGGAATATATCTACTGCTGCAAGAACGTCCTGTCTTGTTTCAGATGTGTTTTTTACTTTGATAAGCAAAAGTTCTCTGATAACAGTATCATTCTTATTAAGAACCTCTATTTCCTTTACATCATGGAGCTTTGAAAGCTGCTTTAAAAGCTGTTCCTTTATGTATTCGTCCCCATGGAATGTAATTGTAATTCTTGAAAACTCGCTGGACTCCGTTTCACCGACCGTAAGACTGTCGATATTGAAGCCCCTGCGTGTAAACATACTTGAAACTCTGGTAAGAACACCTGAAAGATTTGAAACGAGAATTGCTATAACATGCCTTTCCATTAGTTTTCCTCCTTAATTTCAGTAATCATATCGTCTATTGAGCCGCCCGGAGGAAGCATAGGAAGTACAAATTCATTGCAGTCAACCGCACAGTCTATAACAAACGGAGCATTTTCAGCATACGCTGCTTTGAATGAACTTTCAAAGGCTTCGGGAGTATCAACTCTTGTTCCCTTTGCACCGAATGCCTCGGCAAGCTTTACAAAATCGGTTTTTCTGTTAAGAGTTGTATTTGAATAGTGCTTGTCAAAGAAAAGTGTCTGCCACTGTCTAACCATTCCAAGAACACCGTTATTCATTATAACAATTATCATAGGAATGTTATTTGATACGGCTGTAGCAAGCTCGTTGAGATTCATTCCGAAGCTTCCGTCACCTGTAATAAGAACGCTCTTTTTGCCCGTTGCGATATTTGCACCGATTGCAGCTCCCATTCCAAAGCCCATTGTACCAAGTCCGCCGCTTGAAATGAATGTTCTCGGCTTTTTAAACGGATACCTTTGAGCTGTCCACATCTGATGCTGTCCTACATCTGTAACAATAACAGTATCATCATCCGCTTTACTACTAATTATATCAATGATATTGTATGGTGTCAATGCTGTTTTTGATGAAATACAGTTATTTCCAATCATTTTCAGTTCTTCTGTTCTGCTGCTCCATTCAGGATTTTTCTTTTCCTCAACCATATTTACGAGTCGGGAAAGGGTATCCTTTATATCGCCCTCTATTCCGAGATATGCGTGTATATTTTTATTGATTTCAGCATTATCAACGTCAATATGTATAATCTTTGCTCCAACAGCAAATTTGCTTGTATTTCCTGTTGCTCTGTCACTGAACCTTGCACCTGCAGCAATAATAAGGTCTGCTTCATTTTCAGCTACAGACGATGCATACCGTCCATGCATTCCCTGCATTCCAAGGAATTTAGGATGATTGTCAGGGATTGCTGAAAGTCCCATCATACTGCACCCGATAGGTGAATCAATTTTTTCCGCAAGAGAGATAACCTCATCAGAGGCTCCACTTGAAATAACTCCGCCTCCGCAGTAAATATAAGGTCTTTTGGCTTTGGAAATAAGCTCCGCAGCCTGACGAAGCTTATTTTCATCAGCTGATTGAATAGGATACGATTCCTCCGGAGTTTTGCTCTCAAATTCACATTGATTTATCTGAATATCCTTTGGAATATCAACAAGAACAGGACCGGGTCTGCCTGATTTTGCTATTTTAAACGCAAGACGGAGTGTATCTGCAAGCTTTGTTACGTCCTTAACGATAAAATTATGCTTTGTTATCGGCATTGTAATGCCCATAATGTCTACTTCCTGAAAGCTGTCACGTCCGAGGAGGCTGCATGGAACATTGCCTGTAATCGCAACAAGCGGAACAGAATCAAGATGTGCCGTTGCAATTCCTGTTACAAGATTTGTTGCTCCGGGACCTGATGTTGCAATTACAACTCCAACCTTGCCTGTTGCTCTTGCATAGCCGTCAGCAGCGTGTGAAGCTCCCTGCTCATGAGCAGTAAGTACATGGTTGATTTTATCTCTGTACTGATAGAGTTCATCAAAAATATTTATTACCTGACCGCCGGGGTATCCGAAAACAGTATCGCACCCCTGTTCAATCAAGGTTTCCATGATAATTTTAGCACCTGATATTTTCATAATGTTAAATCCAATCCTTTTCTTCACCGTTAAAACAGTTCCATATAAAGCGGATACTGTCTTTAATGACCAAATAACAATTCTCAATTATTAATGAATTAATGACCGAACCGTCGTTAAAAAACAACAGACCTCCGACAGTCTGCCGAAGGTCTGTTAAGCAAAAGCTTATAATACGCAAAGCAAATATAAATTCACATAAAATGAGTATTAAAGCAGACACTTAATCCGTACCATTGCGGCAGAGTGATAAAGCGTTTACGGAAATTCGGTCATTGAGGACTCGTCCGACAACGCTGTTAATAATGACAAAACCTGTTAGCATAATAGTTTTCATTATTTTCACTCCTTTGCTTACTCATGTTCCTAATATAACACTTTATACATATAAAATCAATAAGTAGAAACTTATTTTTACATAAAAAGCAAATACAGATAAGATTCAACAGCTTAAATTGTGCAGTTTTTACGATTTGTTTGAAATCGTATTGTTGACTGCACTGACAAGTGCCTTAGCAGATGACGTTATAATATCATTGTCTATTCCTGTTCCCCAGAACATACTTCCGTTTTTGTCTGATATTCCAACGTAAGAAACAGCTTGTGACGCAGAACCGTTCTCCAGAGCGTGTTCCGTATACGTTTCTATAGTAAACCCGACATTCAGATATGACTTTACTGCGTTGCTGACAGCATCAAGACGTCCGTTGCCCTTGTTGCATACAACAGCAGTTTTGCCGTTATACTCCATAATTACCTTGGCTTCAATTCCGCCTGTCTGAGCATAGTGGATTTCTTTTATATTTATAGGATTTTCAATATTAATATACTTTTCCTTGAAAATATCAAAAACTTCCTCAGGTGCAAGTTCCTTGTGCTTATGGTCTGAAACACTTTTAACGAGGTAGCCAAACTGTTCACGCATCTTAGGCGGAATGTTAAATCCGAACTTGGTTTCCATAAGATAGCCTATGCCGCCCTTGCCGGACTGGCTGTTAATTCTTATGACATCTGTTTCATAAACTCTGCCAACATCCTGAGGGTCAATAGGGAGATAAGGAACGGTCCAGTGAGGACATTTATTTTCTTCACGCCACTTCATGCCCTTTGCGATAGCGTCCTGATGAGAACCGCTGAATGCCGCAAAGACAAGCTGACCGCTGTATGGCTGTCTTTCGTAGACCTTCATTCGTGTTACTCTCTCATAAACCTCGGTAATTTCAGGAATATTTGAAAAGTCAAGCTGAGGGTCAACGCCCTGAGAGTACATATTCATGCCAAGTGTTATAATGTCAACATTACCTGTACGTTCACCGTTGCCGAAAAGAGTTCCCTCTATTCTGTCCGCACCTGCAAGAAGTCCCATTTCACTGTCGGCAACAGCACATCCCCTGTCATTGTGCGGATGAAGTGAAATAATCACATTTTCTCTGTATTTTATATTGTCACACATATATTCAACCTGATTTGCATATATATGCGGCATTGAAAGTGACACCGTTACAGGCAGGTTTATTATGACCTTATCATTTTCAGTCGGCTGCCATACATCAAGAACCGCATTGCAGATTTCAAGAGCAAATTCAGGCTCAGTACCCGTAAAGCTTTCGGGAGAATATTCAAATCTGAAATTACCCTCTGTTTTTTCACGATATTCCTTGCAAAGCTTTGCTCCGAAAACTGCTATATCAATAATCTCGGACTTGCTTTTGCGGAAAACCTGTTCTCTCTGGGCATAAGAAGTTGAATTATAGAGATGCACAATTGCATTTTTCGACCCCTTGAGAGCTTCAAAGGTTTTTGCAATAATATGCTCTCTTGACTGCGTAAGAACCTGAATTGTAACGTCATCAGGAATCATATTTTTCTCAATAAGAGTGCGACAGAATTCGTATTCTGTTTCGGAAGCGGCAGGAAATCCTATTTCAATTTCCTTAAATCCCACTTTTACAAGAAATTTGAAAAATTCAAGTTTTTCTTCAAGGCTCATCGGTGTGATAAGTGCCTGATTGCCGTCCCTCAGGTCTACACTGCACCAGATAGGTGCTTTATCGATGTAAGACTTTTTTGTCCATTTCATAGCTGTTTCAGGAGCTTCAAAAAACTGTCTTTTGTACTTTTGATAATTTTTCATAATAACAGGTCCTTTCTCAAATAATCATCTGCGGAAACGTTTTGTTTTTTGTTTCCTCAAAACCTGCTCGCATAGATTAGAATAATATAGATCTTGTCAGTCTGTTGAAAAGTTTGCGGCAGTAAGGGAACGCCCTCTCTTGCAGGGCGTTCCCTCTTTCAAAATAGTCCTTTGGACTATTTTGAAATTCACCCTTTGCGGAGCGCTTAAAGGCTTTATGTGGGGCTTTGCCCCACTCCCCACCAGAGACGCTGTCTCTGGACTCTGCCAAAGGGATATTATCCCTTTGGAAACCCCTTTTCAATAATCTGTAATAATCATATAAATTCTGTTCATTGCGGACGGTTCTAACGTGAATGATAAAATTGAATGGATCGAATTTGGGTAAAAATGGGTATAAAAAAATCTCCTTTATGCCCAACAGCATAAAAGAGACGAAGAAGAATATATCTCCGTGGTACCACTCTTTATTGACATATACAATATGCCCACTCATTCGCATCATCCAATAATGTGCTTCTCTGTAACGGGAGAATTCCGTTCAAGCCTAATCGCCGCAGCTTTCAGCCGACTGCTCAGGGAGGAGCTATGATCTGAATTATCCTGCTGCCTTGCACCTTACGGCAGCTCTCTGAAAAAATAAAACAAACTTTATTTCCCTTCATCGCATTTGATTGTTATTATTATATGCCCTTTTATCCTCTTTGTCAAGCAAATAAAAAAATTTTATGATTATAAAAATCTGTATCCTTCATCATGTTTTATGTTGATTATGCACAAAGCGAGCTTCTTGAATACATTAATAATATAACGCAACAGGTATCAGCCTTAAGATTTTCTGCTTTTTCTCAAAAAAGCCCTTGACAAGCCCGTTTCAGCGTGATATAATGTAATTACCTCGTTAGGGGTTTATTTTTTTGCCCCGATTTATTGAGGGAGGCAAACAACCTACCTTCCGCTTCAGACGGAAGAAGTACTTTTTCAGGAGGTGCCGATATGAGAGTAAAGGTTACTTTAGCTTGTACAGAATGCAAGCAGCGCAACTATGTTTCTAAGAAAAACAAGAAGAATGACCCTGACAGACTTGAAATGAACAAGCATTGCAAGTTCTGCAGAAAGCATACTCTTCACAGAGAAACTAAGTAATCGGAGGTCTTTGAATTATGGCTAAGGATAAGGATACTGAGAAGAAGGCCTCAGAAAAGTCCAAAAAGCCTAACAGATTTGTTAAATGGTTTAAGGACTTGAGAAGTGAAATTAAAAAAGTGGTTTGGCCAAGCAAGAAAACTGTTGTTAACAACTCTGCTGTTGTTCTTATTACAGTTATTCTCTCCAGCATTTTCGTCGGAGCTCTTGACTTGGGATTTTACGAACTCGTGAAATTTCTCTATAACCGCTAATCAGGAAGTCTAAGGAGGATTTGAAATGTCAGAAGCAGCTAAGTGGTATGTTATTCACACCTATTCAGGTTATGAAAACAAGGTCGCTCAGAATATCGAAAAGGTTGTTGAAAACCGCAAGCTTCATGATCTTATCCAGGAAGTTAGAGTTCCTACCGAAAAGGTGACTGAAATCACCGACGGCAAAACCAAAGAGGTTGAGCGTAAAACTTACCCCGGCTACGTTTTGCTTAAAATGGTTTGTACAGATGATTCATGGTATGTTGTAAGAAATACAAGAGGCTGTACAGGTTTTGTAGGTCCTGCCTCTGAACCGACTCCCCTTTCAGATGAAGAAGTTGAACAGCTCTTCGGAATTGAAGTTTCTTCCGTTGAAGTTAATTTCAAGGAGGGCGACAGAGTACGTATTTCAGGTACTGCTATGGACGGCTTTACAGGTATCGTACAAAGCATCAATTTAGACGACAAGACCGTAGACGTTCTCGTTTCTATGTTTGGTCGTGAAACTCCGACTACCCTTTCATTAAGTCAGGTCGTTAGTGCGGAGGATTAGTTTAGGTCAAAAAGAAGCTGCTAAGGCTTCAGTGGGAGAGATAAAATTAATGATTATCTCGCCATTTACCACATTTATGGAGGTGCGAATACAATGGCACAGAAAGTAGTTGGCTACATTAAGCTTCAGATCGCAGCAGGAAAGGCTACTCCTGCACCACCGGTTGGTCCTGCTCTTGGTCAGCACGGTGTTAACATTATGGCATTCACAAAGGAATTCAATGAAAGAACCAAGAACGATATCGGTCTTATTATCCCTGTTGTAATCACTGTTTACGCAGACCGTTCTTTCACTTTTGTTACTAAAACTCCGCCTGCTCCTGTTCTTATCAAGAAGGCTTGCGGAATTGATACTGCTTCAGGCACACCTAACAAAACTAAGGTTGCCAACATCACTAAGGAACAGGTTCAGAAGATTGCTGAACAGAAAATGCCTGACCTCAATGCAGGTTCTCTCGAAGCAGCTATGAGCATGATCGCAGGTACTGCTCGCTCAATGGGCATTGTAGTTGTTGACTAATTTAATTCAATGAATGATGAAAAGGATTCTTTTTTCTGAATCTTAATCTGACTTCTCAATGGTGGGAGGAAAATTCCGCTAATCAGGCAAGCGTTTCAGCTTCCTGATATTACCACTTAAATAGGAGGATATATAATGAAACACGGCAAGAAATATGTTGACAGCGTTAAGGCTGTTGATGCTTCAAAGCTCTATGAGTCCGCAGAGGCTCTTGATTTAGTTTGCAAGAATGCAAAGGCAAAGTTCGATGAAACAATCGAAGCTCACGTTCGTCTCGGTGTTGACTCAAGACACGCTGACCAGCAGGTTAGAGGTGCAGTTGTACTCCCTAACGGTACAGGTAAAAATGTAAGAGTATGCGTTTTCTGTAAGGAAGACAAATACGAGGCTGCTCAGGCTGCCGGTGCAGAGTTCGTTGGCGGTCAGGACCTCGTTGACAAGATCATGAAGGAAAACTGGATGGACTTCGACGTTGTTGTTGCTTCACCTGATATGATGGGTCTTGTTGGTCGTCTTGGTAAGGTTCTTGGCCCTCGTGGTCTTATGCCTAACCCTAAGGCAGGTACTGTTACTCCTGACGTTGCTAAGGCTGTTACAGAAGCTAAGGCAGGTAAGATTGAGTACCGTCTTGATAAGACAAACATCATCCACTGCCCAATCGGCAAGGCTTCATTCGGTGCTGATAAGCTTGAAGAAAACTTCACAACACTTATGGAAGCTATTGTTAAGGCTAAGCCTGCTGCAACTAAGGGTACTTACCTCAAGTCATGCACAGTTACTTCAACAATGGGCCCTGGTGTTCACGTTACTACAAGCAAATACGGAGTTTGATTTTAATATCAATTCTGATAAAGATGCCTTTCGGGGCATCTTTTTTGTTATAAGGTATAAGTCTTATTCATGCCGTACTTGAAATAATTGCAATAAAATGATATAATATTATCAAAAGGAGATGATTGAATGTCCAACCTTACGGAATCAGCAATAAAAGCGTCTGTCTGGAAACTTCTTAACGAAAAGCCCATAAACAAGATTACCATTAAAGATATTGTTGAGGACTGCGGAATTAACCGCAATTCATTTTATTATCACTTTCAGGACTTACCTGCTGTAATCGAAAAAATTATAACTGAAGAAGTTGATTCCATTATTGAACAGTACCCTAACATTGATTCAATTGACCAGTGCCTTAATGTAGCTGTCAGCTTTGCAGTAAAAAACCGTAAGGCCGCATTTCACATATATAACTCCGCCAATCGTGATTTATTTGAACGCTGTCTTTTTAACGTCTGCGAATATGTTGTTACAACATACATAAATAAAATCCTGAACGGAAAACAAATGGACTCCCATGATAAAAATATCCTCATAAGATATTATAAGTGCGAATGCTTTGGTCAGGTTATTGACTGGATGAATAACGGCATGAAAGAAAATGCTTTTGATGATTTTAAGCGTCTGTATGAACTCCGTCAAGGTATAGCTGAACAGCTTATAAGCCGCTGTACTGAACCTCATTCATTGACTGAAACAAATGCAGACGCAGACTCTTATAGCAATACAACAAAATACCGCAACTAATCTGACAATTCAAAACGCATATTACTGCATTGTCCTCCTCACCATACGACAGTATGCTTTTGTCATCTTATGTCGCATTATTTTATTGCATTTCTATAGACAAACTTACCTTTTTGCCTAAAAATTAAACATTTATATCCCTGTGTCTTAAATTCAGACACAGGGATTTTTTTATCCGTTTTAAATTTAATCAGGATATTGTATAATCTAAACATGGAACAGGAGGTGCTTTTATGAAATCAACATTACCCGTTACTGTTGCAAAAACAGGATACATTATCATGTCTTTTCTGCTTTCACTGCTTGGTATTATTTTTATTGCAAAGCCTGAAAGCTCTGCTCTGTTTATCGGAATAGCCATTGGAGCTTTAATGATAATTTTCGGTGCAGTAAAGATTATCGGATATCTCTCAAAGGATCTATATCGACTTGCTTTTCAGTTTGACCTGTGCTTCGGAATATTGTTCATTCTGCTTGGAATTGCTGTTATTGTTAAAGCCGAAAATGTTGTAAGCTTTATTTGCTGGGCAATCGGCATTGCAATTCTTGCTGACGGAATTTTCAAAATTCAGATTGCCAAGGACTCAAAGCAGTTTGGTATTAAGTGCTGGTGGATGATTGCTGCTTTTGCAGTCATCACAATGATAATAGGACTTTTTCTTCTGATTTATCCTGAAAAGGGTGCAAAGCTTATGGTCATTCTGCTTGGAATCTCACTTCTTTGCGACGGATTGCTGAATCTGATAACCATTTTGCTTGCAGTAAAAATCACAAAAAATCAACGTCCTGACGTTATAGAGATAAATATAGATGAAAGCGAGGAGTAATCAATGAAATTTTCCAGAGCGGTCGTAAAATACCGCATACCGATTGTTATAATTTCAATTCTTCTGCTTATTCCATCAGTAATCGGAATAGTAAAGACAAGAATAAATTATGACATTTTATCCTACCTGCCGGGTGACATAGATACAATGGAGGGGCAGGACATAATGCTTGACGAATTCGGCAAGGGCGGTTTCTCATTTGTAATACTTGAGGGTATGGACGATAAAGATATCGTTAAGCTTAAAGAAAAAATCGAGCAGGTTGATGCTGTAGGCGATGTATTGTGGTATGATACTGCGGCTGATATTACAATTCCTAAGGAGCTTCTTCCTGATGATATCTATGATGTATTCAACAATGAAGATTCAACTATGATGGCTGTATTTTTCAATAAATCGACATCAGCAGATGAATCGCTTGACGCAGTAGCCGAAATCAGAAAGATTGCAGGAGAACAGTGCTTTGTAAGCGGCATGACTGCAATTGTTGAAGATATAAAAGAGCTTACAAATGAAGAAATGCCGATGTATGTAGTTATTGCGGTAATTCTTACAAGTATTGTTCTTGCAGTTTCCATGGATTCATTCCTCATTCCTGTAATTTTCATGCTCAGTCTTGGAATGTCCATTTTATACAATCTTGGAACAAATATATTCAAGGGTGAGATTTCATTCCTTACGCAAGCATTAACAGCAGTTTTACAGCTTGCAGTCACGATAGACTATTCCATTTTCCTGTGGCACAGCTACAAGGAGCAGAAAACCTTTTACCCCAATGACAATAAAGAGGCTATGGCAGTTGCAATCAGTAAAACAGTAACATCTGTTGTATCAAGCTCACTTACAACAGTTGCAGGATTTTTAGCTCTCTGCTTTATGTCATACACTCTTGGCATGGATATGGGTATTGTAATGGCTAAGGGCGTTATTTTGGGCGTTATATGCTGTATTACGGTACTTCCGTCATTGATACTTATTTGCGATAAGGCTCTTGAAAAAACAATGCATAAGGATTTTCTTCCAAATATGGACGGCATTTCAAAATTCATTGTAAATCACAGAGCAGTTTTCCTTATTTTATTTGCTGTTTTGCTTGTTCCAAGCATTTATGGTCAGATAAACACAAATGTTTACTATAATCTTACCGACTCTCTGCCGCATGATCTTAACAGTGCTATTGCAAATACCAAGCTTTCAGAGGAATATAACATGGCATCCACACACATTGTAATGTGCAGGTCTGATATGTCCTCAAAGGAAGTAAGCAAAATGACCGCTGAAATGGAAAAGGTGGACGGTGTAAGCTTTGCATTGGGATTTGATTCACTTGTAGGCCCGATGATCCCTCAGGAAATAATTCCGGAGTCAATAACAAATACGCTCAAAAGCGAAAACTGGCAGATGATTATTGTAGGTTCAGACTATAAGCCTGCTTCCGATGAAGTAAACAGCCAGATTGAAAAGCTTTCTTCCATAATCAAGAATTATGATGAAGGCGGAATGGTTATCGGTGAGGCTGCTGCTACAAAAGACCTTATCAGCATTACAGACCATGACTTCCAGGTTGTTAATATCGTTTCAATTGCCGCAATATTTGTAATTATCTTTATTGCATTGAAGTCAATTTCTCTGCCGATAATTCTTGTTGCAGTTATTGAATTTGCTATCACCGTAAATATGGGCTTGCCTTTCTATATAAAGACTACAATTCCGTTTATTGCTTCAGTTGTAATCGGCACAATTCAGCTTGGTGCAACGGTTGACTATGCTATTCTTATGACTACAAGATATAAGACCGAAAGAATTTCAGGCAAATCAAAGTATGACGCTGTTACCATTGCACTTAAAACGTCAATCAAGTCAATTATGGTATCGGCTCTCGGATTTTTCGCCGCAACATTCGGTGTTGGAATGTATTCAAATGTAGATATGATCTCTCAGCTCTGCACACTTATGTCAAGAGGCGCGATCATCAGTATGGTAACTGTTATATGTGTTCTTCCTTCAATGCTTATGCTCCTTGATAAGCCTATCAGAGCAACAACATTGGGAATGAAAACGAACAATTGAAAGGAAGATTGATTATGAGTAAGAAAATGAAAAAGATTATTGCCGCTGTTATAAGTATTACTTTTGTTTTAAGCTCTGTGGGTATTGTTTATGCGGCTGATACTCACGAAAAAACAGATACTGCCGAAAATACTGTAAGCATTTCTGCTGAAAACACCATAAATACAAGTTCATCAGGAAAAGACGAAACTGTTTATGTATTTGCAGGTGCAGACGGCAGTACGAATAAAATAATAGTCAGTGACTGGCTGAAAAATCCTGATGGAGAAAGCTCCCTCAAGGACTTTTCAGAGCTTAAAAACATAGAAAATGTAAAGGGTGATGAAACATTCTCATTAAGCGGAAAAGAAGTTACATGGAATGCAGACGGCAATGATATTTATTATCAGGGCGAAATCAGCAAGGAGCTTCCTATCTCAATGAATATAAAGTATACTCTTGACGGCAAGGAAGTTTCCCCTAAGGAGCTTGCAGGAAAAAGCGGTCATGTAGTAATCCGCTATGAATATACAAACAACCAGCTTGAAAAGGTTGAACTGAATGGCAAAGAACAGGAGGTTTACGTTCCTTTTGCAGTGCTTACGGGTATGGTTCTTGATAATGACATTTTCAAAAATGTTGAGGTCACAAACGGCAAACTGATAAATGACGGCAATCGTTCCGCTGTTGTAGGAATGGCATTCCCGTCACTTCAGGAAAACCTCAAAATAGACAAGGATAAATTTGAAATTCCTGATTACTTTGAAGTAAGTGCTGATGTAAAGAATTTCAGTCTTACAAATACCGTAACGTTGGCAACAAATGAAGTTTTCAATAATATTTCATTCAGCAAGTCAGATGAACTGAGCAATCTCAGCGATTCAATGACTAAGCTCTCAGACGCTATGACTCAGCTTATGGACGGTTCTTCCAAGCTGTATGACGGACTTGACAGTCTGCTTACAAAGTCAAACGAGCTTGTTTCGGGAATAAACAGTCTTTCAGCAGGTTCTGATAAGCTTAAAAACGGAGTTCAGTCACTCAGTAGCGGTGCAAATACACTCTCAGACGGTACAAAGTCGCTTTACAGCGGACTTTCAGAGCTTCAAAGCAACAGTGCTGAATTAAATGCAGGTGCTGAACAGGTTTTTGAATCATTGCTTTCAATGGCTGCTGACCAGCTCAATCAAGCAGGACTTGAAGTTCCTGAACTGACAATTTCAAACTATCAGACAGTTCTTAACAGCGTTCTTGCAGGACTTAATGAGGATACAGTAACCACACAGGCTAAGGCAAAAGTTACAGCAGCAGTAAATGCACAGAGGTCTGCTGTAGAAGCAAAGGTTACAGAAGCGGTAAGAGCTGAGGTTCTGGGCAAGGTTCTTGCGTCCATGAATATGACTTTGGAACAGTATCAGCAGGGTGTTGCAGCAGGCGTTATTACCTCTGCACAGCAAGCTCAGATTAACGGAGCTGTTGACGCTCAGATGTCAACCGACAGCGTAAAAGCTGTAATTTCATCAAAAACAGATGAACAGATAAATATGCTTATCGAACAGAATATGCAGTCCGCTGACGTTCAGGCACAGATTTCACAGGGAATAGACAGCGTAAATGCAGGCAGAAACAGTATAACTGCTCTCATTGACCAGCTTAACAGCTACAATGAATTTTATACAGGCTTATCCGCATATACAAGTGGTGTAGACAGTGCAAAAGCTGGTGCAGAAAAGCTTAACACAGGTGCAGCAAGCTTGAGCAGCGGTGCAAAAGACCTCTCCGCAGGTATAAATGAGCTTAACAACGGCATAAAGAAAATCAAGGACAACACTCCTGCTCTTATTGACGGCGTTAAACAGCTTCGTGACGGTGCAAAGTCACTCAACGAGGGCATAGTTAAGCTTAACAATGACGGAATTACAAAGCTTATAAATGCTGTTGACGGCAATTTCAGCGGTCTGTTTGAACGAGTTGATTACACATTGCAGGCTTCTGAAAAATATCGTTCATTCTCAGGAATCACAGATGATACAAACGGTACTGTTAAATTTGTATACCGTACTGAAGCTATTAAATAATTAAGGCAACACCTAAGGCAACACCGCACAAAGCTTGTGCGGTGTTGCTCTGAATAAAATAAGGGAACGCCCTCTCTTGCAGGGCGTTCCCTCTTAAAAGCAGTCTATTCGGACTGCTTTTAATTCACCCTTTGCGGAGCGCTTAAAGGCTTTATGCGGGGCTTTGCCCCACACCCCACCAAAGGCTCTGCCTCTGGACTTCGCCAAAGGGTTAAAAACCCTTTGGAAACCCATTATTAACTATAGCAATCCAATAAAATACCTATAAATTATGGGAACGCTCTTTCTTGCAGGGCGTTCCCTTTTCAAAATTTATGCTCTTTTATTTCTTATGAATTTTACTGTCAAACTTATTTTTATAAACTGCATTGCTTACGTCCACAGGATAATTCCCCGTAAAACAACCGTCACAATAACAGATTTCCGTATCATCAAGCAAATCTCCAAGCGACTCCACAGGCATATATTCAAGGGAATCTGCACCGATATACTTAGCTATCTCACTTGTATCCCTGCAATTGTGAGCTATGAGTCTGTCCTCTGAGTCAATATCAGTTCCAAAGTAACAGCTGTGAACAAACGGCGGAGATGATATTCTTACATGAACCTCTTTCGCTCCTGCCTCACGCAAAAGGCGAACTATTCTTGCACTTGTCGTACCTCTTACAATTGAGTCATCTATCATTATAACCTTTTTGCCTGCTACTGTTTCCTTTATAACATTAAGTTTTATTTTAACCGAATTGCTCCGCTGAGTCTGGTCAGGCTGAATAAAGCTCCTGCCGATGTATTTATTCTTGATAAATCCTATTCCGTAAGGTATTCCGCTTTCAAGGGAATATCCCAATGCTGCATCAAGTCCTGAATCAGGCACTCCGATTACAATATCAGCATCTACATGAGCAGTACGGGCAAGTATTCTTCCAGAACGTACTCTTGCAGTGTGAACAGAAGTTCCCTCAATTACAGAATCAGGTCTTGCAAAATATATGTACTCAAATATACAGATACTTCTTTTTCCGCCGCAGTGTGTTTTAATGGACGAAATTGAATCTTCCCCTATTACCACAATTTCTCCGGGCTCTACGTCACGAATAAACTCTGCCCCCGCTGCCTCTATCGCACATGATTCCGATGCAGCAACATAAGCTCCGTCACTTGTCCTGCCAAGACATAATGGTCTGAAACCATTAGGGTCACGAAATAAAATAAGCTTTGAGGCAGTCATAAGAATACATGAATATGCACCTTTCAGCTCATACATAGCCTTTTCAACAGCTTCCTCCGTAGATTTGCATGTAAGACGCTGATGAACTATTTCATAAGCTATTGCCTCTGTATCGGAAGTCCCATGAAAAATTGCTCCCGAAAGCTCAAAGCTCTTTCTCAGAACGGCTGTATTAACAAGATTTCCGTTATGGGCAAGAGCAAGATTGCCGTTAATATGTCTTATTACAAGCGGCTGGATATTATTCGGATTATTACCGCCGCAGGTTGAGTATCTTACATGACCTATGGCGATTCTTCCATCTCCCAGAGATTTAAGCTTATCCTTGCTGAAAACCTCTCCAACAAGTCCGCTGCCCTTGGCATGACTGAAAACTCCGTCATCACAAACTGAAATGCCGCAGCTTTCCTGTCCTCTGTGCTGAAGTGCAAACAATGCGGAATAAACGCTCTCCGCAACATTTTTTGTGGCAGTTTCGTATATTCCGAAAACTCCGCATTCCTCATGCAGTTTATCAAACATTTTTATACCACCTTATAAATATTCCTCTGTTAATTTATTTATTATCTCAGAAGCTGCGTGACTTTTTTTCTTCCGAAGATTCATTGCATAATTTTCAATAAAGCCGTGAGCCTGCTGTTCCGACATACCCTTGTATTCAATAAGCATGAATTTGGCTCTGTCTATAGTCCGCATTTCCTCCAGCATACGTTCAAGCCGCTGATTTTCCTCATAAAGCTTATAATACCGCCTGATTGAAATATCAACAAGGTTTACCGACTGGTACAGGGTTGACCTATTAAACGGCTTTGTAATTAAAATAATGTTGTTTTTTTCAGCAAAGTCCGTTAAATGTGCTGCCTTTTCCGATTTTACTATCAGAATACAGAATGCAGATGTATTTTCAGTTATATACTCACAAAGTCTTATGCCCGATTCATCGGGCAGGGGAGCGTTTATAACAGCCAGTTCACAATTTATACCTGCCTCAAACATGGCATAGGCATGAGATGCCGTTTCAGCGTGTCGTGGATTGCATTGGAAGGATTCGCTGAAAAAGACTGCAAGAGATTCAGTTGCAGCTTTATTGCCTGATACAATTACAACATTCTCCAATGCTCACCACCTCAGATACTGTAAAAATACTTTTTCATTTCAAATGAGTCCTTATCATCAGCCGCAGAATATTCAGTCCATTCACGCCTTTTAATATCTATAAAGCCTGAGAGAATGTCATGATTGATATACTTGCCGAGAAAATCAGACTTTTCTGCAAATTCAACAGCCGTACCGAATGATGACGGAAGATAATCAGACGCATTATCAGATACAAAGTCCTTTTCAATTGCGGACGAAAGCTCATAATTATTTTCAATTCCCTCAAGTGCCGCATAAATCATAAGACCGAATACATAATACGGATTGCATACGCAGTCGGTAGTACGAAGAACTATCGGTGAATCTTCTCCCGAAAAAACTGCGGCATGAGAATTTTCCTTATCAGACCATGCAAGTATTCTCGGAGCAGATGATTCGCTCAATCGGCTGTATGAATTTATAATCGGATTTGTAAACAATGAAAGGTCATTTATATATTTAAGAATTCCTGCAATTGCAGATTTCATGTTGACATATGATTTGTCGGACGTTACATTGAAAAAGTCGGCGTCCCTGATAATATTCATGCTTATCTGCATACCGTTGCCGTAATCATTCTTATCAGGCTTAGGCATAAAGCTTGCATACACATTGTTTCGCTGGGAAACCGATTTTACTGCTGATTTAAAGCTGAGAAATGTATCCGCAGCTTTAAGTGCAGACGACGCATTGAAATCTATTTCATGCTGTCCGCAGCCGCTTTCGTGATATGAGGAAAGCGGGTGTATATTCATCTGTTCAAGTGTAAGACAAATATCACGCCGTATATTTTCGCCCTTATCTTCAGGAGCAGAGTCACAGTAGCCCGCAAAATCATGATGTATATTTGTAGGAAGTCCGTTATCATCAGTGCAGTAAAGCATAAATTCGCATGATGTACCGAATCTGAAACAAAATCCCTTATCAAGAGCAGTTTTCACTGCTCTTTTAAGGAAGTATCTGCCATCGCCCTCAAAATGTGTGCCATCGGCATAACGGATATAACAGAAAAGTCTTATAACTCTGCCCTGCTGCGGACGCCATGGCAATACAGTCATTGCAGACGCATCAGGGAAAAGATAAAGCGGCTTGTCCCCGTCATTTGAAAATCCGCATATTTTACTGCTGTTTATTTTGATTCCACGTTCAAATATAACTGCAAGCTCTGATGAAAGAACTGATATATTTTTCAGCTTTCCGTTTATATCACAAAATGCAAGCTTTACAAATTTTACATCATTTTCTTCAATATACTGCAGGATTTCATTTTCATTGTAAATCATGACGTTCTCCTTTTACAGATTAGTATATCCCATAAGATATTCATCAACCTCACGAGCAGCATTTCTGCCCTCATTTACAGCCCATACGACAAGTGACTGTCCTCGGTGCATATCGCCTGCTGTAAAGATTTTTTCTGCTGCTGCATACTTTCCCTGTTCCGTTTTAACATTTGTACGCTTATCAAGTTCAACTCCGAATGCCTGTGAAACATATTCCTCACTTCCGGTAAAGCCTGCCGCTATAAGACAAAGCTCACATGGAATAATCTGTTCGCTGTCCTTGATTTCCTCCATGGTTTTTCTGCCTGTTTCGGAATCTGTTGTCCATTTCAGCTTTACTGTTTTAACTGCGGAAAGGCTGCCGTTTTCATCACTGATAAATTCCTTTACAGTTGTTTCATAAAGTCTTGGGTCACTTCCGAATAAGTATGCTGCTTCCTCCTGACCGTAATCAGTCTTGCAGACCATAGGCCACTGCGGCCATGGATTGTTTTCTGCTCTTGTATCGGGGAGCTTAGGCATCATTTCAAGCTGGACAACCGATTTGCAGCCATGACGAACTGCTGTTCCGATACAGTCATTTCCCGTATCTCCTCCGCCAATTACAATTACATTCTTATCCTTAGCAGAAATGTAATTATTATCTGCAAGATTGCTGTCAAGCAGACTTTTTGTGGTTGCTTTCAGGAAGTCAACAGCAAAGTAAATACCCTTGCTGTCTCTGCCCTTTGCATTTATGTCACGAGGCTTTGACGCTCCGCAAGCAAGAATTACAGCGTCATATTCTCTTTTAATTTCCTCTGCACTGACGTTTTTCCCTACATCGGCATTGGTAACAAATGTTACACCCTCTGCCTCCATAAGCTTTCTGCGGCGGTCGATAACCCATTTTTCAAGCTTCATATTAGGAATACCGTACATAAGCAGTCCGCCTATTCTGTCGCTTCTTTCATATACGGTAACGGAATGACCTCTTTTGTTCAAAGTATCTGCTGCTGCAAGTCCTGAAGGGCCTGAACCGATTACAGCAATTTTCTTGCCGCTTCTGTATGCAGGAATCTGAGGATTCATAAGTCCGCTGTTAAAACCGTTTTCAATTACATGATATTCATTGTCCCTTACTGTAACAGGCTTGCTGTCAATACCGCAGGTACACGCTTTTTCACAGAGTGCAGGACATACCCTTGAAGTAAATTCAGGAAAATTGTTTGTCATAAGCAGACGCTTGAGTGCTTCATCTGACTTGTTTCTGTAAATCAGCTCATTCCATTCGGGAATAAGATTGTTCAGCGGACATCCCGATACCATGCCTTTTATAGGCTTGCCGTTCTGACAAAACGGAACTCCGCAATTCATACATCTTGCCGCCTGTGAGCGACGCTGTTCAGCGTCAAGAGGAGTGTGAAACTCTCTATAGTTCTTTATTCTCTCGCTTACTGATGATGAAAGATTTTCTTCTCTTTCAAAATCCATAAATCCTGTAGGCTTTCCCATAGAATCAAGCCTCCTTTCCGTTAATATAGAATGCGTCAATTTCAGCCTGCTCGTGACTTACGCCCTTTGCTTCAAGCTGTGTAATGGTACGGCACATTCTGTCGTAGTCATAAGGTATAATCTTCTTGAACTTAGGAAGATATTCGTCAAAGTTTTCAAGTATTTCAGCAGCAATTTCTGAACCTGTAACGTCATAATGCTCCTGAATTATGCTCCTGAGCTGTGCTGTATCCTGTGGTTCTTTAACTGCCTCACTTGATACAAGAGCTTTATTAAGGTGCATATAGAGGTGATTTTCAGTATCAAGAACATAAGCAACACCGCCTGACATACCTGCGGCAAAGTTCCTGCCCGTTTTACCGAGAATTACTGCAACACCGCCTGTCATATATTCACAGCCATGGTCGCCTGCACCCTCACATACTGCAACTGCTCCCGAATTTCTTACACAGAATCTTTCGCCTGCAATACCATTGATGAATGCTTTGCCTGATGTTGCTCCGTAAAGTGCAACATTGCCTGTTATGATATTTTCGTTTGCCTTGCGGTTTGTATTTTTCGGAGCTTTAAGTATAAGACGTCCGCCTGAAAGTCCTTTTCCGAAGTAGTCATTGCAGTCACCCGTAAGCACAAGTGTAAGTCCTTTCGGAATGAATGCACCAAAGCTTTGTCCGCCGCTTCCCTGACAGTTTACTGTAAATGTATTGTCAGCAAGACCGTTTTCGCCGTATTTTGCAGTAATCTGTGAACCGAAAAGCGTACCGAATGAACGGTCTGTATTTTTTATCTTAACGTCAACAGACTTTTCTGTACCGTTTTTCAATGCTGAACCAAGCTTTTTCATAAGTATTTTTTCATCAGCAGTTTCATTCAGCTTAAAGTCATGAGCGTCATTCGGATTGAAGCAGATATTGCTTGTCTTGCCGAGAATTGCTGAAAAATCAATGCTTTCCGCTTTCTGTGACAGATTGTTTTTTCTGCGGAGCAAATCTGTTCTGCCTATAAGCTCGTCAACCTTTCTGATGCCGAGCTTTGCCATGTATTCACGAAGCTCCTGTGCCACAAAGTGCATGAAGTTTATAACATATTCAGGCTTGCCTCTGAACCTCTTTCTCAGTTCCGGATTTTGCGTTGCAATGCCCATAGGACATGTATCAAGATTGCATACCCTCATCATAACACAGCCCATTGTAATAAGCGGAGCTGTTGCAAAGCCGAATTCCTCTGCACCGAGAAGTGCGGCAACAAGAACATCACGTCCGTTCATAAGCTTTCCGTCTGTTTCTATTCTTACATGAGAACGCAGACCGTTAAGAACAAGCGTCTGATGAGTTTCCGCAACGCCAAGCTCCCAAGGAAGTCCTGCATTGTAAATTGAGCTTTTCGGAGCTGCACCTGTACCGCCGTCAAAGCCTGAAATCAGGATAACCTGTGCTCCTGCCTTTGCTACACCTGCGGCAATTGTTCCTACACCTGCCTCAGCAACAAGCTTTACTGATATTCTTGCATTTTTATTCGCATTTTTGAGGTCGTATATGAGTTGAGCAAGATCCTCAATCGAATAAATATCATGGTGCGGAGGCGGTGAAATGAGTCCTACGCCTGCCGTTGAGTGACGTGTTTTTGCAATCCACGGATATACTTTCTTTGCAGGAAGATGTCCGCCCTCACCCGGCTTTGCACCCTGTGCCATTTTTATCTGAATTTCATTTGCAGATGCAAGATATTCGGCTGTAACACCGAAACGTCCTGAAGCAACCTGCTTGATTGCTGAACAGCGGTCTGATTTAAGACGTTCAGGGCTTTCTCCGCCCTCACCGCTGTTGGACTGTCCGCCTATCGTATTCATTGCCTTTGCAAGAGTTTCATGTGCCTCTTTTGAAATCGAGCCGTATGACATTGCACCTGTTTTGAATCTGCGGCAAATGCTCTCAACGCTTTCTACCTCGTCAATCGGTATACCGCCGTTTTCATCGAAATTGAAATCAAGCAGACTTCTTAATGTAAGGCTTCTGTCCTCTGCATCAACTGCCTTTGAATATTCCTTAAATGTTTCATAATCGCCTGTTCTGGCTGCGTCCTGAAGAAGATGTATTGTTTCAGGAGTATAAAGATGCTCTGTCTTTCCGCTTCTGAGATTATGGCTGCCGCTGCTTTCAGGCTGTGTATTTACTGAAAGTCTTAACGGATCATATGCAGCATTATGGAGTGACTCTATCTGACGGCTTATATCACTTAATGTAATTCCGCCTATTCTGCTTACAGTACCTCTGAAATATCTGTCAATGACAGCACTTGAAATGCCGACAGCCTCGAAAAGTCTTGAGGCCTGATATGACTGAATTGTTGATATGCCCATTTTTGAAGCAATTTTAACAATTCCCTTGAGTACAGCCTGGTCATAATCGTCCTCAGCGGCATAAAAGTCCTTGTCAAGCAGACCGTTTTCAATAAGATTGTGTATCGTTTCATGTGCAAGATAAGGATTTACCGCACTTGCTCCGTATCCGAGAAGTGCCGCAAAGTGATGAACCTCTCTTGGCTCTGCACTTTCAAGAATCATTGCAACCTTTGTTCTCTTTTTCGTGTCAACAAGATGCTGATGAAGTGCTGAAACTGCAAGAAGTGACGGCATAGCCGCATGATATTCGTCAACATTTCTGTCTGAAAGAATGAGAATGTTTGCACCCTCACGATAAGCCTTGTCCGCCTCAATAAAAAGCTGTTCAACTGCTTTTTCAAGTGATGTTCCTATATAATATGTTATCGGGATTATTGCAGACTTAAATCCGATAATCTTAATGTTCTTGATTTTAAGAAGGTCTGTTCCCGAAAGGATAGGATTGTCAATTTTAAGTACACGGCAGTTTTCTGCGGAATCCTCAAGGATATTTCCGTCACGTCCGAGATAAACGCTTGTATCTGTAACAATTTCCTCACGAATAGCGTCAATCGGCGGATTTGTAACCTGTGCAAAAAGCTGACGGAAATAATTAAAAAGCGGTACATTTCTCTTGTCAAGCGGAGGAAGTGCAATATCAGAGCCCATTGACGCAATCGGTTCTGCACCGTTTTCAGCCATTGGGAGAATACTGTTCATTATTTCCTCGTATGAATAGCCAAATACCTTCTGATGTCTTAAAAGCTCCTCTGTTCCATAATCAGCAAGTCTTTTATTCGGTATATGCAGGTCACGAAGATGAACAAGATTAGAGTCGAGCCACTCGCCATAAGGCTGACGTGAAGCGTAAAAGTCCTTGATTTCGGAATCACTGATGAGCTTACCCTTAACAGTATCAACAAGGAGCATTTTGCCTGCACGAAGTCTGTCCTTGCGGATGATTTTTTCCTCCGGAATATCTACACAGCCTGTTTCTGATGAAAGAATGAGGAAGCCGTCATCCGTAACGCAGTATCTTGACGGACGCAGTCCGTTTCTGTCAAGAACAGCACCCATAATATCACCGTCTGAGAAAAGGATTGACGCAGGGCCGTCCCAAGGCTCCATCATCGTAGCATAATACTGGTAAAAATCTATTACCTTTTCAGAAAGGTCCTTGTTATTTTTCCAAGGCTCAGGAATTGCAGTCATAACTGCAAGCGGCAGAGGCATTCCTGCCATAAGCATAAATTCAAGTGCATTGTCAAGCTGTGCTGAGTCAGAATTGCTTCTGTTTACGGCAGGCATGATTTTATAAAGAGTATCACCAAGTACAGAGCAGTGAGCCGTATCCTCACGGGAAATCATTTTATCGGCATTGCCCTTTATTGTATTGATCTCACCGTTATGAACTATAAGTCTGTTCGGATGTGCTTTCTGCCAGCTTGGATTTGTATTTGTTGAAAATCTTGAATGAACGAGTGCAATTGCTGAAACATACTTATCGCTTTGCAGGTCTGTATAAAATTCTCTTAACTCGCTTACAAGCATCATGCCCTTGTAAACTATCGTTCTGCTTGAAAGTGAGCATATATATGTATTTTCCTCAG
The DNA here is from genome assembly GCA_002438605.1 of Ruminococcus sp. UBA6407. Lineage (GTDB taxonomy): Bacteria > Bacillota > Clostridia > Oscillospirales > Ruminococcaceae > Ruminococcus > Ruminococcus primiciens. The sequence goes on along the minus strand of DJPR01000040.1, from coordinate 52,570 downwards.
CCTGTTCAAAAACACGTCTTGCAACATAAAGTCTGCGGTCAAAATCAAGTCCCTGAGCAGTATTTTCAGGTCTTTTCACAAAGCCCTGCAATATATACGGCATTTTCTGAAATGCCTTTGTGCCGAGTATTTCAGGCTTAACGGGAACTTCTCTCCAGCCGAGAAATTCAAGTCCTTCCTTTTCGGAAACTATTTCAAAAAGCTTCTTTGCACGATTTCTTTTCAGTTCATTCTGGGGAAAGAAAAACATTCCCACACCAAAATCGCCCTTTTCGCCGATATTAAATCCCAGCTTTTCAGTTTCTTCTATAAGGAAGTCACACGGGAGCTGTGTAAGGATACCTACGCCGTCGCCTGTTTTGCCGTCAGCGTCTATTCCGGCACGATGCTCCAGCTTCTCCACAATTGTAAGTGCGTTATCTACAACTGTATGAGATTTTATTCCGTTTATATTTACCACTGCACCTATTCCGCAGTTATCATGCTCAAAATCAGGATTGTAAAGTCCCTGCTGAGAATATGGGTTCTGATTTCTGAAATTATCCATATAGTCACGTCCTTTCAAAAAATAAAGGACGTCCGCACAGATAGAAACTATCTATCACTGCGAACGTCCTTGTTCTTTAATTTCATCATAGCACTGCGGATAATAAAAGTCAATATTTTTTTGTAGATATACGCTTTTTAAATCCACAACTTAATTAAATTAAGTAAAAACAGCTTTGCACTTAAAAAAACAAAAAACAAGCATTTTCCTATTGACATTTTTCGCATTCGGGGGTATACTGTGAGCATAAACAGCAAAGAGGCTGCACGACTTTATGGAAAGTCTGCAGTCTCTCTTTTTTTATAAGCGCTTGTATAAATATTTGCAAAAAGAGCTCATGTTAATTTGTTTTCATGAACTGCTTTCTGTAGTTGCTGATTAAATATATTTTTAGGAGGCAGAGCTTTATGACAATGGATAATATACTGTCACAAGTTCTTGAAGAAACTAGTGACATGGTTTTCGGAATATGGTTTTTAATCGGTGCAGCACTCGTATTTTTTATGCAGGCAGGATTTGCAATGGTAGAAACAGGTTTTACCAGAGCGAAAAACGCAGGAAATATTATAATGAAAAACCTTATGGACTTCTGTATAGGTACTGTAATGTTTATCGTTATAGGATTCGGATTACTGTTAGGTGAGGACTTTCTCGGCTTTATCGGCAAGCCCGGATTTGATATTTTAACTGCATATAAGGATTTTAACTGGTCATCATTCGTTTTCAACCTTGTATTCTGTGCAACAACAGCAACAATCGTTTCAGGTGCAATGGCTGAAAGAACAAAATTCCTTTCATATTGTGTGTATTCAGCAGTTATCAGTGCTCTTATTTATCCTATTGAAGCTCACTGGATCTGGGGCGGCGGCTGGCTTGCACAGCTCGGATTCCATGATTATGCAGGTTCAACAGCTATCCACATGGTAGGCGGTATCGCAGCACTCGTTGGTGCAAAAATACTCGGACCTCGTATCGGCAAATTCACAAAGACAAAGGACGGCGAAATCAAGGTTCACGCTATTCCGGGACACAACCTTACAATCGGTGCTTTAGGCTGTTTCATTCTTTGGTTCGGCTGGTATGGATTTAACGGTGCAGCAGCAACAAATACTGCTGAACTTGGTTCAATATTCCTTGCAACAACAGTTGCTCCTGCTGTTGCAACAGTAACTTGTATGATTTTCACTTGGCTTAAATATGGCAAGCCTGATGTTTCAATGTGTCTTAACGCTTCACTTGCAGGTCTTGTCGGTGTTACAGCTCCATGTGACGTTGTAGACTGCACAGGTTCATTCTTTATCGGTGTTGTTTCAGGTCTTTTAGTTTGCTTCGGCGTATGGCTCCTTGATTATAAGCTCCACATTGATGACCCTGTCGGAGCAGTAGCAGTTCACATGATGAACGGTATCTGGGGTACATTGGCAGTAGGACTTTTTGCTACAAAATCTGCTCCGGGTTATGCAACAGCAGTTGCAAACGGAGTAATTAAAGGCGAAGGTCTTTTCTACGGCGGCGGCTTCACACAGCTTGGTCTTCAGCTTTTAGGCTTTGTTTCAGTCGGTGCATGGGCATTCATTACTATGATTATCGTATTCCTTGCAATCAAAAAGACTATCGGACTCAGAGCTTCCGAACAGGAAGAAATCATCGGTCTTGACGTTACAGAGCATGGTCTTGTATCCTCTTATGCAGACTTTGCACCTGCAATGAATGAATCAATGTACGGTTATACAAAGGACGATGCAAAGAGTGTTCAGAAGGTTTCTGTCGAACAGGCAGTTGAGGTTCAGAGCTTTACAGCAAATACTGAAAGCAAGGACAAGATGACAAAAATCGTTGCAGTATTCAAGCAAAGCAAGCTTCAGGATTTCATCTCTGCTATGGAGGAAATTGATGTTACAGGTATTACGGTAACAAACGTGCTTGGCTGCGGCGTTCAGAAAGGTCAAAACGAGTATTACAGAGGAGCACCTCTTGAAGTAAATCTTCTTCCAAAGGTTAAGGCTGAAATAGTTGTATGTTCAGTACCTGTAAACACAGTTGTCAATACAGCAAGAAAGGTTCTTTATACAGGTCATATCGGCGACGGAAAAATATTCATATATGATGTAGAGAATGTTATCAAGGTTCGTACAGGCGAACAGGCAAAATCAGCACTTCTTGACGAAAAGCAATAAGGTAACACTGAACAAAGCTTGTGCGGTGTCGCCATAAATATCGGAGGTTAAAATGAACTTTACAAAAATGCACGGCATAGGAAATGACTACATTTACGTTAACTGTTTTGAGGAAACCGTTGATAATCCGGAAGAATTGTCAATCAAACTGAGCCGCAGACATTACAGTGTCGGCTCTGACGGACTGGTTCTGATAATGCCGTCTGACAAAGCAGATTTCAGAATGAGAATTTTCAATGCTGACGGTTCAGAAGCAAAAATGTGCGGAAACGCAACCCGCTGCATAGGAAAATATGTATATGAAAGAGGTCTTACCAATAAAACCTCCATTACACTCGAAACCAATTCCGGAATAAAAAAGCTTTCATTGACAGTGAATAACGGAAAGGTTGCAGAAATAGAGGTAGATATGGGCAAGGTTATCTTAAAGCCTTCTGAAATCCCGATAAGTGCGGCAGGAGATGATTATATAAACCGTCCCCTTGAAATAAACGGAGTTACTTACGGCGTTACATGCGTTTCTGTGGGAAATCCTCATGCTGTGGTTTTTGTAAACGATACAGAGTCTGTTGATATTGAGAAAACAGGTCCGCTGTTTGAAAACAATCCCATATTTCCGGACAGAATAAATACAGAGTTTATTCAGGTCATTGATGACCATACCCTTAAAATGCGTGTATGGGAACGTGGAAGCGGTGAAACTTATGCCTGCGGAACAGGAGCTTGTGCTTCTGTTGCGGCAGCAGTTCTTAATAATATTTGTCCTCATGATTCGGAAATTACCGTTATGCTGAAAGGCGGAAATCTTAAAATTACTTATAAGTCAGACGGTACGATTATGATGAAGGGCGGAGCGTCCTTTGTATATGACGGTATTATATCAGACGAGTTTTTAATGTCAGAATGAGAAAGGAAGAAAACCAATGAAGATTAATGAAAATTTTTTAAAGCTCAAAAAAAACTACTTATTTATTGATATAGCCAAAAAGGTCAATGCTTTCCTTGAAAAAAATCCTGACGCAAAGCTTATCAGAATGGGCATAGGAGATGTTACACTTCCAATAGTTCCTGCTGCTGTTGAGGCAATGAAAAGGGCTGCCGATGAAATGGGTGTAAAGGAAACCTTCAGAGGCTATGAGGACAGCGGTGCAGGCTATGACTTCCTGAAAAATGCCGTATCAGCTTACTACGCTAAGCTTGGTGCAGATGTATCGCCGAATGAAATACGCATCAATGACGGTGCTAAAAGCGACTGCGGAAATATTACCGATATTTTCGGCTCGGATAATACAGTTCTGGTAACAGACCCTGTTTATCCCGTATATGTTGATTCAAATATAATGAGCGGCAGAAAAATAATTTGTGCCGATTCAGACGAAAGCAACGGATTTGCTGCAATGCCCGATAAAAGCATTCATGCAGATATAATCTATCTTTGCTCACCAAATAATCCTACAGGTTCTGCTTATACAAAGGAGCAGCTTGAGAAATGGGTTGAATATGCTCTTGATAACAATGCTGTTATTATTTATGACGCAGCGTATGAAGCCTTTATTTCAGACCCTGAAATTCCAAGAAGTATATATTGTATTGAGGGTGCAAAAAAATGTGCGATTGAAATGTGTTCTCTTTCAAAAACAGCAGGCTTTACAGGAATGAGATGCGGATATACCGTAATTCCCGATGAGCTTGAGGCTGTACAGCCTGACGGCAGCAGAGTTTCAATATCAGGACTCTGGGCAAGACGTCAGGGCAGCAAATTCAACGGTGTTTCTTATCCTGTTCAGCGTGCTGCTGAGGCTGTATTCACTGAAGAAGGTCAGCGTCAGATTCATGAGAACATTGATTATTATAAAGAAAATGCAAAAATTATTGCTGAAACCCTGACACGCTGCAGCATTCCATTTACAGGCGGAAAAAACTCGCCATACATATGGTTCAAGTGTCCGAACGGAATGGGAAGCTGGGAGTTCTTCGACCTTATGCTTAACAAAATAGCTGTTGTGGGAACTCCCGGTGCAGGCTTCGGCAAAAACGGTGAAAACTGGTTCAGACTCACCGCTTTCAATGACAGAGAAAATACAATCGAGGCTATGAACCGCCTTGAAAACTTATTAAAATAACGGAGGTAATGAAGATGACAAATGTAACTGAAATTTTCGGAAGTATGGTATTTGATGACAGAATTATGAAGGCTACCCTTTCAGATAAGGTTTATAAGTCACTTAAAAGAACCATTGATGAAGGTACACCTGTTGATATTTCAATTGCAAATGCTGTAGCTGCTGCTATGAAAGACTGGGCAGTAAGCAAGGGAGCTACTCATTATACTCACTGGTTCCAGCCTTTAACAGGTATCACAGCAGAAAAGCACGACAGCTTTATCAATCCATCACCGGACGGCAGAGTTATCATGGAATTTTCAGGCAAGGAGCTTGTAAAGGGCGAGCCCGATGCATCATCATTCCCGTCAGGCGGTTTGCGTGCAACATTCGAGGCAAGAGGCTATACAGCATGGGACCCTACTTCCTATGCATTCATAAAAGGCAACACACTTTACATTCCGACAGCTTTCTGTTCATACTGCGGAGAGGCTCTTGATAAGAAAACTCCTTTGCTTCGTTCAATGGAGGCAATCAACCGTCAGGCAATGAGAATTTTAAGGCTTTTCGGCAATGACAACGTAAAATGCGTTAAGACATCAGTCGGTCCTGAACAGGAATACTTCCTTGTAGACAAGGCTCTTTATGAAAAAAGACAGGATCTCATCATGACAGGAAGAACTCTTTTCGGTGCAATGCCTCCAAAGGGACAGGAAATGAACGACCATTACTTTGGTGCAATCAAGCCGAGAGTTGCTGAATATATGGCTGACCTTAACGAAGAACTCTGGAAGCTCGGTATCCTTGCAAAAACAGAGCATAACGAGGTTGCTCCTGCTCAGCATGAGCTTGCTCCGATTTATACAACAACAAACATTGCTGCTGACCACAACCAGCTTACAATGGATATTATGCAGAAAACTGCACTCAAGCATGGCCTTGTGTGTCTGCTCCATGAAAAGCCGTTTGCAGGCGTAAATGGTTCAGGTAAGCACAATAACTGGTCAATCTCTACAGATACAGGCGTAAACCTGCTCACACCGGGTGAAACTCCATATGAAAACGCACAGTTCCTGCTTTTCCTTTGTGCAGTAATCAAGGCTGTTGACGATTATCAGGATTTGCTCAGACTTTCTGTTGCTACAGCAGGAAATGATCACCGTTTAGGTGCAAATGAAGCTCCTCCTGCCGTAATTTCAGTATTCCTCGGTGAAGAACTTACTGCCGTTCTTGACGCTATCGAATCCGATACTCCTTACAGCTCTGCTGAAAAGAGAGTCATGAAGCTTGGCGTTGATGTTCTCCCTCAGTTCAGATGTGATACAACAGACAGAAACCGTACAAGCCCGTTTGCATTTACAGGCAACAAGTTTGAATTCCGTATGCTTGGTTCATCAAACAGTATTTCATGTGCAAATATGCACCTTAATGCTGCTGTTGCAGAAAGTCTGCGTCAGTATGCGGATATTCTTGAAAAGGCTGATGATTTCAAGGAAAGTCTGCATTCTCTTATTCGTGAAACAATCAAAAAGCACAAGAGAATTATTTTCAACGGCAACGGCTATGATGATAACTGGATTAAGGAAGCTGTTGAAGAAAGAGGTCTTCTTAACCTTAAAACAACTCCTGACTGTATGCCTCACCTGCTTGATGAAAAGAACGTAAATACTCTTGTTTCACATGGAGTATTCACAAAGGCAGAGCTTGAATCAAGATGTGAAATTATGCTTGATAACTATGTAAAGTCTGTAAACATTGAAGCTTATACCATGATTTCAATGTCAAGAAAGCAGATTATTCCTTCTGTTGCAAGATTTACTGCTGATGTTGCAAAACAGGCAGCTGAAAAGAATGCTTTATGCAGCAGTCTGAAATGCAGCTACGAAAAGAATCTTGTTGAAAAGCTTTCGGCTCTTACAGATGCAATGGACGAGCAGACAGCTGTACTTGAAAAAGACGTTGCCGAACTCAAGAATATCAGTGATGTAAAGGCACAGTCCGAGTATGTTCGTGACAATATTCTCAAGGATATGGAAATTCTCCGTAAGTCTGCCGATGAAGCAGAGGTTCTTACAGACGCTGAATACTGGCCATTCCCTGCTTATGACGATCTTTTGTTCGGTGTAAGATAAACCTTTAAGTCAACGCTGCATAAAGCATGGCAAAAGACTTTGCACGTCATAAAACTGCAATCTTTGTGCGGCGGTGCTGCCTTAAAAAATTTTCAAAATCATATTGCAAAATAAAAAAGATTGTGCTATAATATCATACGAAATCATATAAAATTAAATACTCGGGGGGCTTGTATACAGGCTGAGAGGAAGGTGTGACCTTCGACCCATTTAACCTGATTTGGATAATGCCAACGTAGGGAAGCTCAGTTAAGAACGCAATCTTTTGGGAAGCTGCTTTATTGGCAGCTTCCCTTTTTGCGTATAAGGAGGATTTATGATAGTTATAAATGGTCAGGAAATTGAAGCTGACGGAAAAACAATTGCTGAGTATCTTGACAATTCAAGCTATGACACGAAACGTATCGCAGTTGAAATGAATGGAGAAATATTGCCTAAATCGCAGTATAATTCGGTCATAATGAAAAGCGGTGACAAAATAGAAATCGTAAGCTTTGTAGGAGGCGGCTGATATGGCTTATCCGACAGAAAATGAAATGCTTAATGCACTGGAAAAGAGGATAGGCAAACAGCTTCTCAATAAATTTCAATCAGCAAAGGTTGCCGTATGCGGACTTGGAGGACTTGGCTCGAATATTGCAATCTCACTTGCAAGAGCAGGAATAGGAAATCTGCACATAATTGACTTTGATAAGGTTGACATTTCAAATCTCAACCGTCAACAGTATTTTGCATCTCAGCTTGGAATTTATAAAACAGAAGCCATGCTGCATAACCTTAAAGAAATCGCACCGTACTGCAAAATTAAAACCGACTGTATAAAAATAAATGCTGAAAATGTCAAAGGACTGCTTGAAAATGACGATATTATCTGTGAAGCCTTTGACAATCCCGAATGCAAGGCAATGCTTGTAAATAATGTAATTGAAAAGCTGCCTGAAAAATATATTGTTTCAGCATCGGGAATGGCAGGAATTGCTTCTGCAAATGAAATCAGAACAAGACGCATTACAAAGCATTTTTATATTTGCGGCGACGGTGTAAGTGACGTATCGGAAGATAACAGCCTGTTTTCCTCACGGGTTATGGCATGTGCCGCACATCAGGCACATACGGTTCTCAGGATTATTGCAGGCTGTCATGAATGAAAGGTATAAGGTATAATAAACATGAATACACAAGATAAGCTTATTATAGGCGGTCATGAATTTAATTCAAGATTTATACTTGGCTCAGGCAAGTATTCTCTTAATCTTATCGAGGCTGCCGTAAAATATGCAGGAGCTGAAATCATAACTCTTGCAGTACGACGTGCAAACACAAAAAAACATGAGAATATTCTCGACTATATCCCGAAAGGAGTAACACTTCTTCCGAATACATCAGGTGCAAGAACGGCAGACGAAGCTGTCCGTATTGCACGTCTTGCAAGAGAGCTTGGCTGCGGTGATTTTGTAAAAATCGAAATTATGCGTGATACAAAATACCTGCTGCCTGATAATGCTGAAACAGTCAGGGCAACTGAAATCCTTGCGTCTGAGGGATTTGTAGTATTGCCGTATATGTACCCCGACCTTAACATTGCCCGTGACCTCGTAAATGCAGGTGCAGCCGCAGTTATGCCGCTTGCCGCACCGATAGGTTCAAATAAAGGACTTGCCACAAAGGAGTTTATACAGATACTTATTGATGAAATTGAACTGCCCGTTATCGTTGATGCAGGAATAGGCAGGCCGTCGCAAGCCTGCGAGGCAATGGAAATGGGTGCAGCTGCAATCATGGCAAACACTGCACTTGCAACAGCAGGAAATCTGCCAATAATGGCTGATGCATTCAAAAAGGCTGTTGAAGCAGGACGAAATGCGTATCTTTCGGGGCTCGGACGTGTTTTAGTGCGTGGAGCGTCCGCATCAGACCCGCTTACAGGATTTTTACACGATTAAGAACAGGAAGTTGTACTATGGATAATCAATTTTTTATTGATTCGGAATATCTTTCACAGCAGGCTGTAGAAAAAAAACATTCCCTTGAAAATAATCCCGAATCAAGAACAAATCATATGGAATACATGAAAGGAATGGAGCAGATAGAGTCAGATGTAATGGAAACAGTGCTTTCACAGATGAAAGGCTATGATTACTCCTCATATACTGCAAAGGACGTAATCAAGGCTCTTGAACATGAAGTCTGCACTATAGATGACTTCAAAGCTCTGCTATCCCCTGCCGCTGAACCGTTTCTGGAGCAAATGGCTCAGAAAGCAAGCATTGAAACCCGAAAGCATTTCGGAAATACGGTATATATCTTCACTCCGCTTTATATTGCAAATTACTGCGAAAATTACTGTGTTTACTGCGGTTTCAACTGCTATAACCATATTAACAGAATGCAGCTTGATCATGACCAGATAGAGCATGAAATGAAGATAATTGCTGACAGCGGTATGGAGGAAATTTTAATTCTTACAGGAGAAAGCCGCAGCAAAAGCAGTATAGAATATATCGGAGAAGCTTGCAGGCTTGCAAGAAAATATTTCAGAATGGTGGGACTGGAAATTTATCCTGTCAATACCGATGAGTACAAATATCTTCACGAATGCGGTGCGGACTATGTAACCGTTTTTCAGGAAACATATGATTCCGACCGATATGAACAGCTGCATCTTATGGGACATAAGAGAGTGTATCCATACCGCTTTAATGCTCAGGAACGTGCATTAAGAGGCGGAATGAGGGGTGTTGCATTTTCTGCACTTCTTGGTCTTTCCGATTTCAGAAAGGACGCTCTTGCAACTGCACTTCATGTATATTACCTGCAAAGGAAATATCCTCATGCCGATATGTCACTGTCATGTCCTCGTTTAAGACCGATTATAAACAATGAAAAAATAAATCCTCTGGACGTTCATGAAACTCAGCTTTGTCAGATAATATGTGCATACCGCATTTTCCTGCCGTATGTTGGAATTACTGTTTCGTCAAGAGAAAGCGAAAGTTTCAGGAACGGCATAGTTAAAATTGCCGCAACAAAGGTTTCGGCAGGTGTTTCAACAGGAATAGGTGACCATGAAAGCAAATATACGGGAAAGGAGCAGAACGGTGCTGAGGGTGACGAGCAGTTTGAAATAAATGACAGCCGCAGTTTTAAGTCCATGTATAATGATATGTCCGATGAGGGCTTGCAGCCCGTACTGAACGATTACCTTTATGTGTGATATTTACTGTGTTACAAATCGCAGACTTTGCAAAACGGACTTTTTTCAGAGAATAAATGAAATTGCAGAATGTAAACCATCAGGCATAATTCTTCGTGAAAAGGATATTTCCGAAAGCGACTATGAAAAAACTGCCAAGCGTGTTATGGAGATATGCGGCAGACATAACGTGAAATGTATTCTCCACAATTTTTACAATACGGCTAAAAAACTCGGAGCAGAAAGCATACATCTGCCTTTGCATATCCTGCGTACACTCAGTGAAAGCGAGAGGGCAGAATTTTCGGAAACAGGAGCGTCATGCCATTCTGAAAGTGATGCTGCTGAAGCGGAAAAGCTCGGCTGTTCATACATTGCCGCAGGCCACATTTTCGCTACGGACTGCAAAAAGGGAGTTATGCCGAGAGGTCTTGACTTTCTGCACAATGTATGCGAAAGCGTGAATATTCCCGTACTTGCAATAGGCGGCATTAATGTGGATAACTGCCGTTCAGCCGTAAATTCGGGAGCAACGGGAGTCTGCATAATGAGTGGATTTATGTGCTGTAATGACACAAAAAAATACTATGAACAGATAAGGCGGTCACTCAATGAAATTTAATAAAGAACAGCTTTTACTTTATGCGATAACAGATAATTCGGACTGTGAATCGGGTACATTTCTTGATAAAATAGAAAAAGCATTGTCGGGCGGAGTGACTATGCTCCAGCTGCGTGAAAAAAACATAAGTGAGGATGACTACATAAAAAAGGCATTATTGGTAAAGAAAATATGCCGAAAATTCAAAGTTCCGCTTATAATAAATGATAATCCGATTGTTGCACTGAAAAGCGGAGCAGACGGAGTTCATGTCGGAACAGATGATGCTTCCGTAGAGGAAATACGAAAGCTTGCAGGCAGTAATTTTATAATTGGTGCAACTGCAAAAACTGTTGAACAGGCTCAATCAGCAGAAGCCGCAGGTGCGGATTATCTTGGTGTAGGAGCAGTATTTCCGTCACCGACCAAAAAAAATGCACTTCGTATAACAAAAGAAAAACTTGCAGAGATATGCTCCTCAACATCACTTCCTGCTGCTGCAATAGGCGGAATTACGCTTGATAATATGTCAGAGCTGTACGGCGGAGGAATGTGCGGATTTGCTGTTGTATCGGCAATATTTTCTGCCCCCGATCCCCGAAAAGCTGCTGAGGAGCTAAAACAAAAAGCCAAAATTATATGCAGGGAGATGTGTTAAGCTGAAAACCGCATTAACTATTGCAGGGAGCGACTGCTCCGGAGGTGCAGGAATACAGGCAGACATAAAGACAATGACTGCAAACGGTGTTTATGCAATGAGCGTCATAACTGCACTTACTGCTCAGAATACAAAGGAAATAACAGGAATAACGGAGGTTTCTCCGCAGTTTCTGGAAAAACAGCTGGACAGCATATTTAGTGACATCTTCCCTGATGCCGTAAAAATCGGTATGATTCCGTCAGCACATTCTGCCGAAGTTATTGCCGCTAAACTGAAACATTACAAGGCTGTTCATATCGTTGCTGACCCTGTTATGATTTCAACAAGCGGTTCAAGGCTGATGGAGAAATCCGCCGTTGAAACCGTAAAAAGAGAGCTGTTCCCGCTTGCTGAGCTGATAACGCCGAATATTGCGGAAATCTCGGTTCTTGCCGATATGACGGTTAATAATAAAGCCGATATGGAAACTGCCGCAAAAATAATCTCCGAAAAATTCGGCTGTGCAGTTTTATGCAAGGGCGGTCACAGGTTAAGTGACGCTGATGACCTGCTTGTTGCCGATAATAAGATAAAATGGTTCAGCGGCAAACGGATATTCAATAAAAATAATCATGGCACAGGCTGTACACTTTCAAGTGCAATTGCTTCGAACCTTGCAAAAGGAATGAATATTGAACAATCTGCTGAAATTGCAAAGGAGTACATATCGGGAGCAATTTCTGCAATGCTTGATCTGGGTTCAGGCTGCGGCCCTATAAATCATATGTTCGGCTTGAATTCAAAATATATTAATAACGTAAAAGAATGAAAGGATATATATTATGAAAACATACAGTACACAAATGGACGCTGCAAAACAGGGAATTATTACTCCCGAAATGAAAATTGTTGCAGAAAAGGAATACATGGAGCCTGAAAAGCTGCGTGAGCTTGTGGCAAAAGGCGAAGTTGCAATTCCATGCAATATAAATCACAAAAGCATTTCCCCTGAAGGCATAGGCAGCGGACTGAGAACAAAAATCAATGTTAATCTTGGAATTTCAGGTGACTGCAAGGATTATTCCGTTGAAATGCAGAAGGTTGACATGGCTCTGAAATTTGGAGCAGAGGCAATAATGGATTTGAGCAACTATGGAAAAACGAATACATTCCGCAGAGAGCTTATTGAAAAGTCACCTGCAATGATAGGCACTGTCCCAATGTATGACGCTATCGGATATCTTGAAAAGGATTTGCTTGAAATAACTGCTCAAGACTTTTTAAAGGTAGTTCGTGCTCACGCTGAGGAGGGCGTTGATTTCATGACTATCCATGCCGGCATCAACAAGCGTGCTGTTGAGGCTTTTATGCGTGACAAGAGAAAAATGAACATTGTTTCAAGAGGCGGTTCACTCCTTTTTGCATGGATGATGATGACAGGCAATGAAAATCCGTTTTATGAACATTACGATGAGGTTCTTGATATTCTCAATGAATTTGACGTTACAATCAGTCTTGGTGATGCACTTCGTCCTGGCTGCCTTGATGACAGTACAGATGCAGGTCAGATTTCTGAGCTTATCGAGCTTGGTGCTTTAACTGAAAGAGCATGGGCAAAGAATGTTCAGGTAATGGTTGAGGGGCCTGGACACATGGCAATGAATGAAATTGAAGCAAACATGAAGCTCCAGAAAAGGATATGCCATAATGCTCCTTTCTACGTTCTCGGGCCGCTTGTTACAGATATTGCACCGGGATATGACCACATTACATCAGCTATCGGCGGAGCAATTGCCGCAGCAAGCGGTGCTGATTTCCTTTGCTATGTAACACCTGCCGAGCATTTAAGACTGCCTGACCTTGAAGATGTTAAGGAGGGTATCATTGCAAGCAGAATTGCTGCTCATGCAGCCGATATCGCAAAGGGAGTTCCTCATGCTAAGGACAGGGATAATGCAATGGCAGAGGCACGTCACAAGGTTGAATGGGAAGAAATGTTTTCCGTTGCACTTGACGAGGAAAAGGCAAGACGCTATTTTGAAAGCACTCCTCCTGCTGACAGACATACCTGTTCAATGTGCGGAAAAATGTGTGCAGTAAGGACTACCAACATGATTCTTGAGGGAAAAAAGGTTGAATTCTGCACAGAAAAATAAAAGCAATTCATTAACAACTTAATAAAAGAAAATAAGAGTATGGAGCTGCTGTTCCTGTTTGCCGAAATAATACTTTTTCATAAGTGAGGCTTTAAAGCCAAGTTCGGTAATACGGTTCAGCAGCTCCTCGTCAGTTAATTCCGTATCAAACCTTACAACACAGTGAAGTCCCGAATTTTCACCAGATATTACTGAGCCATTGAAAATCTCATACTTTTTCATGGACTCAAACAAACTGTTTCTGCACTTTTTATAATGCGACCTCATTCTGTTTATGTGCTTTTCAAAATAACCCTCGCTGATAAATCTTGCAAGCGTATATTGCTCAAAGGCTGATACAGCACATGAATAGAAGCCCAGCTTTTCCTTGAATTTCTTTAAAATGGTCATGGGAAGAACCATATAGCTTATCCTTATTGTTGACGAAAGACTCTTGCTGAACGTATTCATGTAAATGACCTTATCCATAACATCAATACTGTAAAGTGACGGAACAGGTTTGCCTGAAAGTCTGAATTCGCTGTCATAATCGTCCTCTATTATGTATCGGTCAGGTGACTGTGATGCCCATTCAAGCAGAGAGTATCTCTTTCCGATTGAAGTAATGACTCCGGTAGGAAAATGATGTGACGGTGAAATATGAATTACATCAGCCTTGATTTTACGCAGATAATCAACGTCAATTCCGTCCTCCTGAACCGGTATTCTTTCACACTTTATATTATAATTTGAGTAGATATCAGCTATTTTTGAGTAACCCGGGTCTTCAACAGCAAAAATATAATTGTTTCCGAACAGCAGATTTATCAGCATATAAAGATACTCCGTACCTGCACCAATAATTATCTGGTCCGGAGATGCATTTATGCTGCGAAAGCTGTTCAAGTGGTCTGATATTGCTTTTCTAAGCTCCCAAACGCCCTCGAACGGCGGCTTTGTCAGGAGCTTATCCTGATTTGAAGAAAGCTCCTCACGAATAAGCTTTGCCCATATTGCAAACGGAAACATCTGATTTTCATTATTTTCTTCTGCCACATTTTCACTTTCAGATGCCGCCTTTTCAGGATTAACAGGCAGATTTGATCTTTCAACAGCCTCAGCAAAATATCCTTTTTTTGAAACTGACCTTATATATCCCTCAGCAATCAGCTGATTATATGCACTTTCAATTGTTATGACGCTCAAACCCAAATGTGCTGAAAAAGCCCTTTTTGACGGCAGTTTTTCATCAGGCTTAATAACTCCAAGCTCTATATCATTTTTTATTTTCTTATAAATCTGAACATATACAGGTTCAGAACTGGTCTTATCAAAATCATAAGTAAGCATACTTTTCCTCCGTCTGAACTTATAAAAAAAGCATAAATTGAATATTGCGGTAAGTTCACAGTTGAAGTATACTATAAATATACTTTTTTGTCAATGAATACAGGAGGAATTATTATGAAAAATGACCGTTATGAATTAAATAAGGAACTTGCACAAATGCTTAAAGGCGGAGTTATCATGGACGTAACCACACCTGAACAGGCAAAAATTGCAGAGGCAGCAGGTGCATGTGCTGTTATGGCCCTTGAGCGTATTCCTGCTGACATCAGAGCAGCAGGCGGAGTTTCCAGAATGAGCGACCCTGCAATGATTAAGGGTATTCAGAATGCTGTAAGTATTCCTGTAATGGCAAAGTGCAGAATCGGTCACTTTGCAGAAGCACAGATTCTTGAAGCAATTGAAATAGACTACATAGATGAAAGCGAAGTTCTCTCCCCTGCCGATGATATTTACCATATCGACAAAACAAAATTTCGTGTACCGTTCGTATGCGGCTCCAAGGACCTTGGCGAAGCTTTAAGGAGAATTTCCGAGGGTGCTTCAATGATTCGTACAAAGGGCGAACCGGGAACGGGCGACATCATTCAGGCTGTAAGACATATGCGTAAAATTCAGAGCGAAATTGCTCAGCTTGCATCAAGACGTGAAGATGAGCTTTTTGAAGAAGCAAAGCGTTTGCAGGTATCAATTGACCTTGTAAAATATGTACATGACAATAAAAAACTGCCTGTAGTAAACTTTGCAGCAGGCGGCGTTGCTACACCTGCTGATGCAGCTCTTATGATGCAGTTAGGTGCAGAGGGCGTATTTGTCGGTTCAGGAATATTCAAATCAGGCGATCCTGCAAAGCGTGCAGAGGCTATAGTAAAAGCAGTTACAAACTATGATAATCCTGACATGATTGCAAAGCTTTCTGAAAATCTCGGTGAAGCCATGGTAGGAATCAACGAGCAGGAAATTGCAGTTCTCATGGCTGAAAGGGGCAAATAATGCTTACAGGAATTTTAGCTGTTCAGGGAGCTTTTCGTGAACATGCAGAATGTCTTGAAAGGCTGTCGGCGGATTATGTGTATATCAGAAACAAGTCTGATATTTCTGATAAAATTGACCGTTTAATTCTTCCCGGAGGAGAAAGCACTGTTCAAAGAAAGCTTATATCAGAGCTTGGAATGTTTGATTATATAAAAGACAGCATCTTAAACGGAATGCCTGTTTTGGGAACATGTGCAGGCTTAATTCTGCTTGCACAGAATATTGTAAACGGTGAGGATAAATTCTTCGGCTCACTTCCCGTTTCGGTATGCAGAAATGCTTACGGCAGACAGCTTGGCAGCTTTTCAGCTTCCGGAAATATCGGCAGTATCAAGAACTTTCCGATGCGTTTTATAAGAGCACCTTATATTCGGGAGGTACTTTCTGATGATGCAGAAATACTCAACATAACAAATGAAAGAATAACTGCCGTAAAATATAAAAATCAGCTTGGAATGGCTTTTCATCCCGAGCTGACTGATGACCTTCGCATACACGAATTATTCCTATCCTTATAACGCATAACGCCGCACAAAATATGTGCGGCGTTTACCTTTTCTATTCAATATCACTTAGCTGTAAAAAAATATCCTGCATTTTACTGTCTGTTTCGGCAATTGTGTCTGCACATTTACGCAGTTCGGCAGCAAGATCCGCAGATACTTCATTTTGTGTTTTATATTTAAGCTGATGCTCCAGACTGGCCCAGAAGTCCATAGCAATCGTCCTTATCTGAATCTCAACAGGAGCATACTGCTTGCAGTTTGAAAGATATACAGGCACATTTATTACCATATGATAACTTCTGTAGCCGCTTTTTTTAGGATTTAAAATATAATCCTTTGTTTTTATCGTCACGAAGTCATCATGACAGCTTAAAAGCTCGGCAATCGAATATATATCGTCGATATAATAGCATACAACACGTATTCCCGCCATATCAAGCAAATTTCTTCTTGCTGCTTCGGTTGTTATGGGAAGTCCTTTTTTTTGCAGCTTTTCAATTATCGACTGCGGTGATTTCAGACGGCTTTCAATACTATGTATAGGATTTCTTTGAAACTTGACTCCGAATTCATTATCAAGTATATTAAGCTGAGTTTTGACAATTTCTATTGCGGAATCATAAAGATGCTGAAGCTGTAAAAAGTCATAAAAAATCTCTGCCACACGTTCTTGATTATTGACCTTTGGTATCTTGCTTATTGTTTCAAGATAAAATTCCTTTTCGTTCAAGCGATTATCTCCTTTCCTTTACTTGTAAAATGTTTATGGCGGAAACGCACAAAACACATTCAGCAGTCTTGTGCATACTGCCTTGTCCGTACTACAATTATAACACACAATCAAGAAAAGTCAACCGAATTTTTTGGCGGTTTTTGACGAACACATATTACGCTGATTTTTAACATCAAAATCAATAAACAGAAAAAAATTATTGAAAAACGATAAAAAACTATTGACAATTAGTAATGATTATAGTATACTGATATTAACATGAAGAAAGGAGCATTTTTATGTGGACAAAAACAAAATCTCTGTTTTTATCAAGGATACTGACTGTTGTTATGTCTGCCATGATTATTCTGATTACCTTTTTTATTCCGTCTATTGCTGAATGGTATCAGGATATTTCAGTTGGAGAGGGACTGTTAGGAAACAAAATTGTAATTCCAATGTGCATATCAATATATATTTGCGAGTTTTTTGCCTTGATTGCCATGAGGTCATTATATGTTCTTTTGGAAAACATAAATAAAAATGAGGTTTTTGTTGCAAAAAACACAGCTTGTCTGAGGAGAATTTCATGGATGTTCATGCTTGCATCTGTTTCACTTCTCATTTTCGGACTTTGGCGATACATCTTTTTATTTGCAGCATTTCTGTCATTTATGTTTGGTCTGGTAATGCGTGTACTTAAAAATGTGTTTGAAAAAGCAGTGGAAATAAAATCTGAAAATGACTTCACAATCTGATTGGAGGTGCTTAAATGCCTATAATTGTAAATCTTGACGTTATGATGGCTAAAAGAAAAATCTCCTCTAATGAGCTTTCAGAAAAAATCGGAATAACCCCTGCAAACCTTTCCGTCTTAAAAACAGGCAAGGCAAAAGCAGTGAGGTTCTCAACCCTTGACAAAATATGTGAAACTCTTGAATGCCAGCCGGGTGATATTCTCGAATGGCAAAGCGAGGAGTAAAGGAGGAAATTATGGCTGATTTAACCGAAATGAACAGCAGCGAAATCGAATTGGACAAAATTGAACCGCAGGGAGTGAAATCACCCCAAACCCCAAAAAAGAAGGAGCTTACCTTTACAAAAAGTGAAAAAGTATTCTCGCTGATTGCCTTTATCTTAACGTACTGCTTCATACATTTTGCCTTATTTAATACGACAGGATTTATTACTACAGGACTTTTTATCTGCATAACCACAGCGTCAATTATAATGCTGAGAAAAAAGAATTTCAGCATTTCAGGAGTAAATAAAAAAATTGCCGTTTTGCTTTATCTTTTCAGCACTGTTTTTTCAATAACCGACAACGGATTTATAAAATTCTTAAATCTTGTGTTCCTTTTTATTCTTAATTCATACTTTATTTACTCTGTTTCAGCTCAGAAAAATCAGCTTGAACGATTTTTGCCGTTTGCATTGAAAAAGTCGATTTTTGAATATCCTGTATCTCAATTTGACGCTGAAACAAAAGCTTTGAAGTCATTTAAATCAGACCCTGAAAATACAGGCAAACTGCGTCCGATTATTTTGGGTCTTATTGCCGCCGTTCCGCTTACCCTTGTGGTATTGTTACTTCTCATGTCGGCAGACGAAAACATTTCAAAGATGTTTTCAGAAATTGCAAAATTCATTATTCCGTATAATTTCAGATTTATTGTTTTCAAGCTTGCCATTGCAATCCCATGCAGCTGCTATTTCTTTGGAATGATTTACTCCAATACAAACCGTAAGGAGCTTAATATCCTTGACGAAAAGGCTTGCATGGAAAAAATGCAGAGCTACAGAAATATACAAAATGCCGCCATTTATTCGTTTGTAACGCCCATATGCTTTTTATATGTTATCTTTATAATCTCGCAAACAAGTTATCTTTTGTCTGCATTTCTCGGAAATCTGCCTGACGGCTACAGCTATTCGGAATACGCAAGAAAAGGTTTCTTTGAGCTTGCAGTAATAACAGTTATAAACCTCGGAGTCATAGTCTTTATGAACCTGACTGCTAAAAACGGAGGACAGAAAAAGCCGCTTGCCCTTAAAATATACACCACTGTTTTGTGCGGATTTACACTTTTTATCATAGCCGCTTCAATGAGCAAAATGGTGCTTTACATTTCTGAATACGGTCTTACTCAATTAAGAGTATATACAAGCTGGTTTATGATTTTATGCGGCATTATGTTTATATTTATCATCATAAAGCAGTTCAAACCGAATATGAATATTTCTCAATGGTGTACTGCAGCATTTACGGTTATGTTTGCAATTCTCTGTTTTTCACGTCCCGACTCTATTATTGCAAAGTACAATATCGAGCAATATAATGCAGGAAATTTAAGCAGACTTGATAAGTATGAGCTGCTTGAAATGTCTGACGATTCAATTCTTACTGCACTGAAAAACGGTGTTGTTACAGAAGATGAGGCAGAAAGAAATGCAAGAAAAGGTGAATATGGCAGACTTAATATATCATCTCTCCTGCTTGAATCCTATCTTGAATCCTGATATATATCAAAAAAGCGGCATGACTTAACGTCATACCGCCTTTTTTGCACTCAGAGCATGCATCTGTCAGACACGCTCTGTTGCAAATTCTTTAGCAATACCGCACAAGGAATGTCTAAAGACTTTGTGCTTACTGCTTTTACTTAATAATAAACTTATCAATATCCTTTAAGAATTTATCTGCATCATCAGTGTGAGCATCAAGTTCAATCGGCTTTGAAAGGTCGAGGCTGAAAATACCCATAATTGACTTAGCGTCAACAGCGTATCTTCCTGATACGAGGTCAATATCGAAATCATAACGCATTACGATATTTACAAATTCTTTAACATCATTGATTGCCTGAAGTGAAACCATTACTTTAGTCATAATTCTTACCTCCCGAGATGTTTATCTTTTATTAATATGATGCAGTTTTTACTGCAATTAAATAATATCACTAAACGGAATTAAAGTCAATAGGCTTGCGTTATTTTCAGCAATTTAGTATAATGAAAGTATGCCTTTTAAAAGCGATTTTATTCACTACGAATAATTGTAGTATATGCACAATATAAATATGTTGATTTTGTGCATGATATATAAACCGAGAGCAATACCGCACAATCTTTGTGCGGTGCTTTCCAAGGCAAATTAAAATAATGTAACATCGTGCAAAGTCCTTTGACGTGCTTTGTGCGGTGTTGCCATAAGGATTGAAATAATGAAAACTGTTTTTTTTCTTACATTTGGCTGCAAAGTAAATC
The DNA here is from genome assembly GCA_002438605.1 of Ruminococcus sp. UBA6407. Classification (GTDB taxonomy): domain Bacteria; phylum Bacillota; class Clostridia; order Oscillospirales; family Ruminococcaceae; genus Ruminococcus; species Ruminococcus primiciens. The sequence continues at coordinate 32,176 of DJPR01000040.1, read as the reverse complement.
ATTATGAAACGGAATGCATGAAATCAGCATTTGAAAGCTCAGGATATACAGCCGTTAAGGAATATAAAAATGCAGATGTTGTTGTCATAAATTCCTGTACGGTCACATCTTCAGGCGATAACAGAGTGCTGACGGCTTTAAGGAAAATCAGAACGGCACTTCCTGACGCAGTTATTGCACTGACAGGCTGTTATCCTCAGGCATTCAAAGAAGAAGCCTCCGCTGTTACAGACGCTGATATAATCATTGGTACAAAGGAGCGTTCAAGGCTTGTTCAGCTTGTTGACGATTTCTTTGCTTTCAGAAATCGTACCATACTTCTCTCTGAATACACCAAGGACGATAAATACGAATGCATAACCTGTACTGAATTTAAAGACAATACAAGAGCTTTCGTTAAAATTCAGGACGGCTGCAATCAGTTCTGCAGTTACTGCATTATCCCGTTTGCCCGAGGAAGATGCCGTTCAAAGCCGCCCGAACTGCTGAAAGACGAGGTTTCAAAAATAGCGGAAAACGGTGTTAAGGAGGTCGTGCTTTCGGGAATAAACCTTGCATTTTACGGCAAGGAATACGGGCTTACTCTTGCGGACGCCGTTGAAATATGCTGCGGAATAAACGGAATAGAACGAGTGCGGCTTGGTTCACTTGAGCCTGAAATGATGTCTGATGAACAATTGGAACGTCTTGCAAAGGAAAAGAAATTCTGTCCGCAGTTTCATCTATCCCTGCAAAGCGGATGCAACCGTACTCTGAAAGCCATGAACCGCAAGTATACCGCAGAAGAATATGCTGACCTTGTATCACGCATAAGAAGAAAATTCCCTGAATGTGCAGTCACTACCGATATAATGGTCGGTTTTCCCGATGAAACAGACGAGGACTTTGAACAGTCGCTTGCATTTGCTGAAAAAACAGGTTTCAGCAAGGTACACGTTTTCCGATATTCACGCAGAAAGGGAACTGCGGCTGACAGAATGGCAAATCAAGTTCCTGAAAAAGTCAAAACAGAACGCTGGCATAAAATGACTGACGCTATGAAGAAAAAACAGTCAGAATACCTTAAATCCCTTATCGGCAAAACGGTTTCCGTACTGTTTGAGCGTGAAAACTGCACAGAATTTCATCAGGGACATGCCCTCGATTATACATTAATAAAAATTGACAGAGAAAATTGTAAAAAAAGTTTGCGTAATGAGATTTTTTGTGTTAAAATAAAAGGGAGTGATTCCGACTGCTGTTTCGGTGAGCCGATTCAGCAGCAGAACAGTGCTGTTCCGCAAAACAGCAGAGAAAAACGAGAACATTCATTTTGCGGAGAAATGGAGCATTAATAATGTCTGTATTCAGAATTTATGTTGAAAAGAAACCGGAATTTGCCGTTGAGGCACAATCTGTACTGAACGACGTTCAGACTGCTTTAAGATTAAGCATATCTGGAATCAGAATTCTTAACAGATACGACGCTGATAATCTTAGTCAGGAGGATTTTGAAGCCGCTGTAAATACAGTTTTTTCAGAGCCTGCCGTTGACGTTACATATACCGAACTGCCAAAGCTCAGCGGAAGTGAACGAGTTTTTGCCGTTGAATACCTCCCCGGACAGTTTGACCAGAGAGCCGACAGCTGTGAACAGTGTATCCAGATTTTAAGACAGGGCGAAAGATGCCGTGTTAAAAATGCAAGAGTTTACATTATCAGCGGAAATATTACAGACGCTGAATTTGATAAGCTGAAATCATATCTTATCAACCCTGTTGAAAGCCGTGAGGCTTCTCTTGAAACATTCAAGACTCTTGATACAAAATATGATATTCCTACTACCGTTGAGGAGCTTGAAGGCTTTATTATGCTCAATGATGCAGGTCTTAACGCATTTATCGAAAAGTTCGGACTTGCTATGGATTTCGATGATATTAAGTTTTGTCAGGATTATTTCCGAAATACTGAAAAAAGAAATCCTACAATTACAGAAATCAGAATGATTGACACATACTGGTCTGACCATTGCCGTCATACCACTTTCCTTACAAATGTAAAAAATGTGGATATAAAAACTCCTTACATCAAGGAAACATATGATATGTACCTTAATGTAAGAAAAGAGCTGGGACGTGAAGAAAAGCCCGTAACTCTCATGGATATTGCTACCCTTGCCGCTAAAAAGCTCAAAGCTGACGGCCTTATGCCTGACCTTGACGAGAGTGAGGAAATTAATGCTTGTTCCGTAAAAATCAAGGTGGACATTGACGGCGAGCTTGAGGACTGGATTCTCATGTTCAAAAACGAAACTCACAACCACCCGACTGAAATTGAACCTTTCGGCGGTGCGGCAACCTGTCTTGGCGGTGCTATCCGTGACCCGCTTTCAGGACGTTCATATGTATATCAGGCAATGCGTGTAACAGGTGCGGCAAATCCGCTTGTACCTGTTGAAGATACAATTAACGGCAAGCTGCCTCAGAGAAAGATTACTGTTGGTGCGGCAAACGGCTACAGCTCATACGGCAACCAGATAGGACTTGCAACAGGTCATGTTTCGGAAATCTATCACCCAGGATACGTTGCAAAGCGTCTTGAAATCGGTGCAGTTGTAGGTGCGGCTCCTGCTGAAAACATCAGACGTGAAGCACCTGTACCCGGAGATGTTGTAGTTCTTCTCGGCGGCAAAACAGGCCGTGACGGCTGCGGCGGTGCAACAGGTTCATCAAAATCACATACTCTTGAATCACTTGAACACTGCGGTGCAGAGGTTCAAAAGGGTAATCCGCCTGAGGAAAGAAAGCTTCAGCGACTTTTCAGAAATCCTGAAGTTACAAAGATGATAAAACGCTGTAATGACTTTGGTGCAGGCGGTGTATCAGTTGCTATCGGTGAGCTTACTGACGGTCTTGTAATTAATCTGAACGCTGTTCCTAAGAAATATGACGGTCTTGACGGAACTGAAATTGCAATCAGTGAATCTCAGGAAAGAATGGCTGTTGTTATTGCTCCTGAGGACCTCGATAAGTTCATGGAGGAGGCAAAGAAGGAGAACCTTGAAGCTACTCTCGTTGCTGATGTTGTTGAAGAACCACGTCTTAAAATGAACTGGAACGGAAATACAATCGTTGACCTTTCAAGAGAGTTCCTTAACTCAAACGGTGCGTCAAAATATACAGATATTACAATTGAAGAACCTACGAATGAAAGCAAGGTAGAAATAACTGACTGTGCTGATTCATGGACAGAGCTTATGGCTAACCTCAATGTATGCTCACAGAAGGGTCTTGTTGAGAAGTTTGACTCAACAATCGGTGCGGGAACAGTTCTTATGCCTTACGGCGGTGTATACCAGCTTACTCCTTCACAGGCTATGGCTGCAAAGATTCCTGTACTCAAGGGCGAAACAAATACCTGTTCAATCATGGGCTGGGGATATAATCCTGTTATTGCTGAAAAGAGTCCTTATCACGGAGCTATGACTGCTGTAATAGAATCTATCGCAAAGGTAGTTGCAGCAGGCGGTTCATACAAGAAATGCTGGCTCACATTCCAGGAATACTTTGAAAGAACACAGAATGACCCTAAGAGATGGGGCAAGCCTCTTGCAGCACTTCTCGGTGCATTCAAGGCTCAGCTTGAAATGGGCTGCGGAGCTATCGGCGGCAAGGACTCAATGTCAGGTACTTTTGAACAGATCGACGTTCCGCCTACACTCGTTTCATTTGCAGTATCAACAGCTAAAGCTGATAAGGTTATCTCAACAGAATTCAAGTCTGCTGACAGTCAGGTTATAATGATTACACCTGAATATGACGCAAACGGACTTCCTGATTTCAACAGCATCAAGACTGTATTTGACGAAGTTGAAGAAATTATTGCTGACGGACGTGCCAAGGCAGTCTGGACAATCGGCTACGGCGGTGTTGCTGAGGGCATTGCAAAAATGTGTTTCGGTAATAAGCTCGGATTTGAATTTACTTCAAAGCTTTCAGCTCAACAGCTGTTTAAGCCTTGCTATGGTGCATTCATAATTGAACTTGACGGTGCTGCTAAGCAGAGCGAAAATGTAATCGGCGTAACAAAGTCTGAATACAAGATTATGAACTTTGATTATTCAATCAATCTTGACGCATTGCAGAGAACATGGGAGGGCAAGCTTGAATCTGTATTCCCATGCAGAATAAAAACAACAGAAACTACTCCTGAAGCTTATGTATATCCTTCAACAAAAAGACTTGCTCCTGCAATCAAGGCAGCTCAGCCAAGAGTTCTTATCCCTGTATTCCCCGGTACAAACTGTGAATACGATACAGCAAGAGCTTTTGAAAAGGCAGGTGCAATTGCAGAAACCATTGTTATCAGGAACTTATCCGCAGGTGATATTGAATCATCTGTTGAACAGGTCGAAAAGGCTATCAAGAATTCACAGATTATTATGATTCCGGGTGGATTCAGCGGCGGTGACGAGCCTGAGGGAAGCGGTAAATTTATTACGGCATTCTTCCGCAATCCTAAGATTAAGGACGCTGTCCACGAACTTCTTAAAAATCGTGACGGTCTTATGCTCGGTATCTGCAACGGTTTCCAGGCACTTATCAAGCTCGGCCTTGTACCATACGGTGAAATTGTTGACATGACTGATGAATCACCTACGCTTACATTCAATACTATTGCACGTCACCAGTCAATGATGGTAAATACAAGAATCGCATCAAATAAATCACCTTGGCTTTACGGCTGTGAGGTCGGCGATATTCACACTATCCCGATTTCTCATGGTGAGGGCAGATTTGTTGCTCCGCTCAGTCTTATCCAGCGTCTTGCTAATAACGGACAAATCGCTACTCAGTATGTTGATATGGACGGCAAGCCTACTATGGATATCAGATATAATCCTAATACATCTATTGATGCTATTGAGGGTATCACCTCTCCTGACGGACGTGTATTCGGTAAAATGGGACACAGTGAACGTAAAGGCAGCTTTATCTGCAAAAATGTTCAGGGCAATAAAGACCAGAAGATTTTTGAAAGCGGTGTAGCTTACTTTAAGTAATATAGTAAAACGGCGGCTGAATAAGCCGCCGTTTGTTTTATAGATTTTAAGCAACAGCACAAAAAGATTGTGTATTGTTAAATTAATGCAACACTGCACAAAGCTTGTGGGTATTGCCTTAATAAATAAAGGATTGCCTGTAACGCAAAATACCATCTCTGACTGGGCCGAATAATACTACTTCATCATCATGAATACCACAAACATCAAAATAATGACCATGAGGATTACCATTAACATCATCCGTAAGCATCCGATTAAAATTATTATGAAACTGCCGTTCATTGCAATCTCTGCGGTTTTTAAGAAAATAATCTTTCATTTCGTTTAAACTTGCAACTCCGTCATGTTCAGTACAAAAATATGATTTTAAAATCCAGTGATTAAATTGATGTCGATGTGTTGCCACACTGCAAATTCTTTCCAAAGCTAAGTACCTTTGTTGTTGATTTATATTTTCTTCTGGATGTGCTACCGGATGTGCTATATTATAAATGCGGTCAGCACTATCAATGTACGTATTAATGATTTCGGTTAATACCACATGCATATCTTTGCCGTCACGTCTTAATACGTCACTAAACCTTCTTTCCAGATTATCATTAATTAAACTTATTGCCATATCACAATACCTCCATTAAATTTTATATTATATTAACTTCACTGCATAGTGTTGTTTTCAATCATTTTAATCTGAATAAGCGGAACAGTAATTGTAGCACCCAACACAGTGCTATAGTCTATCAAACCGAGAGAACAACCATATAATGTGATTTCGTCATTTTCTAAAACTCTTGGTGTATCTTTATCTTCATATAATGCATAGATAATACAATTATAATCATCATTAATTGCAATTCTGAATTGTGTTGCAAAATCAGCCTCTATAACCTGAATAACCTTACCTCTTAACACAAGATCCTCATTTTTATAATCATCCGGTGTTCTTGCAAGCTGGTCATATGTAATATCGGTTCGATATTCACTGAACGGCTTTTCAGTTGGTGGTTCTGTAGGCGGTTCAGTTGGTGCTTCAGTTGGTGGCTCTGTCGGTGGTTCAGTCGGCTTTTCTGTGGTTGGTTCTGTTTGAATCGTTGTTGCCTGTGTATCAGGAGCAGAAGTAGTTTTTTCAACAGTCGTTTCAATTTTTGTTTGTGAGCTTTTCTCGGAATTATAAGAACTTGAGCTATTAGTTTGCTTATTTGATTCGCAGCCTGTAAAAACCGATAAAACTAACATAACCCCAATAAATAAATTAATCTTTTTCATAATAAAACCTCCAATTTTTATTTGCTTTTTTCATTGTTTATTAAATCATCAATTTCTTTTTCTTCAACTTTTAAGAAATCAATTTCCTTTTGCAGATTAATAATATCATTTTTATAGCTTTTTTTAATATCATCATCTGAATGTTCCTGCATAAGCAATTCAATTTGTTTTATTTTTGACTTCTTTCCGGTTATTTCCCTTTCAATTTGAATCTTTTTTAATCTTCTGTTATATCTCTCCTTTAGTATTTCACTCCTAACCCTTTCAATCTCTTTTTTCCGATTATCAACAGATTTTTCTTCAATCATACGAAAAACAAAAAGTGTAATGGCACAAATAAGACCAAATACAGATATTACGGTTTCAATCACACCAAAAGCTCCTCCTTTCCATTCATTTCATTGCTGACTTGTATTTCCAATGAATCTACACGTTTTTCAAGCTCGGAAATACGCTTTTCAAGTTCTGCAAGGGTTTCGGCAATAATTTGACTTTGCTCATTCATTAACAAGTCCCCTTTCTTTGTATGTATAAAATACATACAAAAATTATAAGTAAAAATAAATATACTAAACAAACGGTTAGTATTCAACGCAAAATAATTGCTAATTTTTTAATTTTTCCTGCAGCCACTGTGAAAAATAATTCCTGTTATGCGGATACCATTGTGAGCAAATAAAATACTCCTTTCCACAGATATAAACAGTAGTATTCCAATAGCGAGGATAGCCATTTTCATCAAATCTTCCTAACTCAAAGTCCCTAAGCAAAGGAAAATTTAAATGAAGATGCTCATTGCACCATGCAGGATTTACAAATTGTTCAACTTCCTTTTCAGTGATTTTCTCCTGAATAGACAATAAGTAAACAGCCTTGCGAATATCGGCATTAGTTTTAATTTCTGACGGCATTTCATCGGAATTACTGTCAGAACAGTCGCTTTGTAAGTTCAGCTGTTTTTCAAGGGATTTAATACGTTCTTCAAGTTCTTCAACTCTGCCAATAAGACGAAGCATCATTCGCTCAATATCAAATTCCATAAAAACCTCCGATTATTTGTTTGTATTATTATAACATACATTAAAACATTTGTAAATAGTATGCAATCAAAGATAGTGATTAATGGGGTAGCATAGTAAAATTGCTGCAAAATTTCGTTACAATCTCCTTATGCGACATCACATTAAAATAAAGCAAAGCAAAGTGTTGACTTTATTTCAGCTGTGGTATATAATAACAACGGCAGAATATTAAGATATAACCGCATGGATTTTGTGCGGCATTATTTTCAGCCTTTAAGGTGAAAAATTTTTATGGAGTTTTATATGGATACTTGTGATATTATATTAAATAAGAAGTCGGACAGAAATACAATTTTGTCTGAGATTTCGTCAAAGCTTTCCCTTGATGAAGAACCTGACGCCGTTTTGAGCAGTGCGGAGGAGTTTCTTAAAAGCATTTCCAAACCGCTAAGCATAAACCTTTACATTTCAAATGACGACTTGGAAAACGAAACCATAAACGAAGCAGTCAGCATGTTTACAAATATAAGCCTGAACAGGTCAGAAGTACTTTTAGAAATAAAAGAGGACGAATTTCTTAATATCATTGATGAAAACGGCAATCTTACTCACAAGTCTAAGCCAAGAACCTTAATTCATGAGGACGGCGACCTGCACCCGACCTCGCATGTATGGATTGTAAAAACAACAGATATAGGCGTTTATGTGCTTTTGCAGAAAAGAGCAGCCTGCAAGGAGCTTCACCCGAACTGCTATGACGTTTCAGCGGCAGGTCATGTTACAGAGGGCGGAGAGTACAGAAAAAGTGCTGTAAGAGAGCTTTATGAGGAGCTTGGTATAAAGTCGGAGCTTAAACAGCTTGAATTTATAGGTATGCATTCAAGTGAATACAAGTCCGAAAAATACTGGGACCGTGAGCTTACTGCCGTATACCTTTATCACCACCCTGTTGATTTGTCAAAGCTTGTGCTTCAGGAGTCAGAGGTGGCAGAGGTTTGCTGGGTAGACCTTGACGAATGTCTTGCCATGATAGACAGTCCGCAGTTTAAGCACTGCATCAGTAAAGACGAGTTATTTATGGTAAAAAAAGCAGTACTTTAAATGCATTGCAAAGTCACTTTTGATATTATGGTCAAAAGTGACTTTTTTATTGACACAAACTTCCCGTTAGTATATAATGTTAGTATAAATAAAAATCAGATAACACATCACAAATCTTTTTGACGTGCTGTGTGCTGTGTTACCTTTACAGGAGAAACAACTTTGAATATTATAATTTACGGCTCTCATTATGGAACAGCCAGACTTTATGCAGAAGAATTAGCAAGAAAAATTAATTATGACCTCAAATCATTTGAAGAAATCAATGACATTGATTCATATGAAAACATCATTTATATCGGTGCATTATATGCCGGTGGCGTTCTGGGAATGAAAAAGACTTTTAAAAAATTGCGAAATACCAATAATAAAAAAATTATTATTGCTACTGTGGGACTGTCAGACACAACTGACAAAGGAAATACAACTGCAATAAGGAACGGAATAAAGAAGCAATTATCTGCGGAAATATATAATAATGCACACATCATTCATCTACGAGGTGGAATTGATTATTCCAGACTTAATTTCACCCATAAAACAATGATGAAATTATTATACAAAAAAGCTGTAAAATTACCTGAAGAAAAGAAAACGGCAGAAGTTAAAGCTATGATTGAAACTTATAATAAACAGGTTAATTTTGTAAATTATGACAGCCTAGAGTCAATAATTCAATATGTATAATACTTTAAAGCAACACCGCATAAGGCTCATTTTACAGCTTTGTGCGGTGTTGCCTTAATCTGCTGTATGGCGGGATATTATTTATTTATAACTATTGACAAAACCTGTAGAATTTTGTATAATAACATATAATCAATAAAGTAAAAATAAGGGTAACACCACACAAGGATTGTGCGGCAGAAACGCAGATATATTTTTCGTCAGATT